>NZ_AP028672.1:4769064-5081431 GCF_041154505.1 Acidovorax sp. A79 | reverse complement strand
ACGTCGCTGACACCGCCCGCACCCGTGGCCTTGCCTGCGAACGCGCCTACGACAGCGCCCGCGCAATGATGGAGGCCGCCCAGAATGGAAAAACCGAATAGCCTGCGCGAGACGCTGACCAAGGCACTGCCTGCGCTCAAGAAAGACCCGCAGAAACTCGCCATCTTCATCACTGGCGGCCGGGTCATGCACACCGGCACCGACTCGCTGTCGTTTGAGTACGCCTACACCCTGCGCGCGCTGCTGCTGGACTATGCGGGCCACGCCGATGCCGTCATGGCCCCGCTGGTGGGCTGGATGAAGCGCAATCAGCCCGAGGTGTTCGACAACCCCGAGCGCCGCGCCCGCGCCATACGTTTCGAAGCCGAGTATCTGAACGCCAAGGCCATCGACCTGCAGATCGATCTGGAGCTGACAGAGCGCGTTATCGCCCGCCCGCGTGCCAGTGGCCCTGCCGGCGCGCTGGACCTGATCCACCCCAAGGAACCACCGCCACCGCTGGCGATCCTGCAGGCCGAGCACTGGGAGGTGTTCCTGCGCGACGAGAAGCTGGCCGAATGGGACTACGCCCCCCGATGAAATACCTGTTCACCGTCTGCTTTCTGGTGTGGGAGGGATACCAGCGCATTCGCGGACGCTGGCGCCGCTGGGTGCGCACCCGCCAGCGCGGGGAGCGCTGAACCATGGCCGACGACTTCATGCAGCTGGAAAGCTGGCTCCAGCCACTGCTGGACCGCCTCACCGAGGGCGAGCACCGCAAACTCGCCTTGGACATGGCCCGCGAGCTGCGCCGCGAGAACGCCGCTACCATCCGCGCCCAGCACGGCCCCGATGGTGAAGCCTGGACGCCGCGCAAGAACCCGCTGCGAGACCAGCGCGGCCAGCTGCGCAAGCGCAAGGCACAGAGCATGTTCGCCAAGCTGGCGGGCGCCAAACACCTGCGCGCCCAGGTCGAAGGCGGCGACGCGGTGGTGGGCTTCGCGGGCCGCACCGAACGCATTGCGCGCGTGCATCACTTCGGCCTGCGCGACAGCGTGAAGCCGGGCGGTCCGGAATACGACTACCCGGCCCGCCCCTTGCTAGGAATTTCAGGCGACAGTGCAAAACGTCTGCATGAAATCCTGCTTGCGAGGCTTAGCCTCTAGTCGGCTATCCAAGGCGCCACAAGCGTGAAGCAGAATCAGGCGTCGATTCAAAAAAACCGGGAGGATAACCATGCGAATTCAGTTCAAGACAACCTACTGGGACGTGCTTCGGTTCAACATTGCACACGCCTTCAGATCGCCCTGGCATCAACTCACAAACGGGCTGCTTGCCGCCTGGATCATCTGGACATTTATGACGGACTCCAAGACTGACTTCATCACCGCATCCCTGATTGCATTCTTTTGGTGGACTGGACTGTGGATCGTTAACTTTTTCGTGTTGGCGTTCGCCGTCGCTGGCAAGAAGAACAAGACCATGTATGTAGAGCACACCATGGAGATAACCGACGAAGGACTACTTGAAGAAACCAAGTTCAACAAGTCCATCTTCTATTGGCCAGGCATCGTCAAGCTGTTGCAGCATCCTGGCTTCATCGCTGTGTACATATCTGGCCACCAGGCTCACGTCATACCCAAGCGGTTCTTTGCCTCCAAGGTTGAGATGGGCGAGTTCAGGCGGTTGATAGAAGAACACATGGAGCGCTCCAGAGCGCTTACATAGTCGCTTCTTGTAGAGGACTTCGTTATCGAATTGTCCAAAGCGCAGCCACAGCGCCGGCTGCGTGCTTTCTCGCGCACGCGCGGGCACCATCAAATGCATGGAACGCCCCGTCGATCAGCCCGAATCCCCGTTTGAAATCCTGCGCCGCCTGGAGAACATCGCACGGGTGGGGACCATTGCCGAAGTGCGCACCGGCCGCCCCGCGCGCTGCCGCATTCGCTGCGGCAACATCACCACCAACTGGATTCCATGGATAGCGGGCCGCGCGGCCGGTGAAGCCGGTAGCGTGTGGTGGCCGCCCAAGGTGGGCGAGCAGTGCCTCATGCTCGCACCGGGCGGCGACCTCATGAACGCCATGGTCCTTCCCGGCGCCTACAGCGACGCAAACCCCCAGGTCAGCGAAAACCCCGAACTGTTCCGCATGGAGTTCGGCGGTGCTGGCTACATGGAACACGACGCCACGTCCGGCGAATTCACGCTGTCAGCGATCACAAGCATTCTTTTGCGCGTGATGGAGTCGTCTATCCAAATCACGCCCGATGCAATCGTGATGAAAGCCGGGGGCGCGACCGCAACGCTGAACGGCGAAGGCTTGAAGGTGACGCCCGATGTGCTGGCGCAAGACATCAGCCTGGTGAACCACCTGCACCCCGGCGTGAAACGCGGCGGCGAAGAAACGGACCCGCCCGTATGAACCGCAACACCGGCCACGCCATCACCGGACTGGACCACCTGCGCCAGTCGCTGGGCGACATCCTCACCACGCCCATCGGCTCGCGCGTCATGCGCCGCGACTACGGATCGCTGGTGCCCGAGCTGATCGACCACCCCGACAACCTGGCCACCCAGGTGCGCGTCTTCGGCGCCGTGGCGAGCGCGCTGATGCGCTGGGAGCCACGCTTTCGCCTTTCGCGCATCGAATCCCTGCGCGACCCTGAACGCAAGGGCGCGGTGCTGTTCCGCCTTCACGGCACCTACGACCAGCGCGGGCGCGTCGGGCCGCTGTCCCTGAGTGTTTCCGTAACGGGCCGCGCAGCATGAGCACCCTCGACCTTTCCGCCCTGCCCCGCCCTGCCGTGGTCGAAACCCTCGACTACGAAACCGTGCTGGCCGACCTGCGCGCCGACCTGCTGCGCCTGTACCCCGCAGCTGCCGAGGTGCTGGCCCTGGAGAGCGAACCGCTCAACAAGCTACTGGAAGTTGCCGCCTACCGCGAACTGGTGATACGCGCCCGCATCAACGATGCCGCCCGCGCCGTCATGCTCCCTTGGGCCGTGGGCACGGACCTGGACAACCTGGCGGCCCGCTATGACCTGGCACGCCTGCCCGGTGAAGATGACGAACGCCTGCGCTCGCGGGTGCTGATGGGCTATCACGCGCTGTCTGCCGCTGGCAGTCCGACCAGTTGGCGCCTTCGAGCAATGTCGGTGTCGGTGGACGTGCGCCAGGTGGATGTGTGGGCCGACCGCCCCGGCCGCGTGAAAGTCTGCCTGCTGGCCCGCGTGGCCGCAAACGCCAACGATGTGACGCCCGACCAGCAGGCCGTGGGCCGCGCGCTGTTCGGCGAACACCCCCAGGCCGGGGCCAATTCCATGTGCTGGCGCGTGGCCGTGCCCGGCGATGCCATCGTGGGCCAGACCGAAGCCGCGCTGCTGGCCGAGGACGTGCGCCCCCTCACTGTCGATGTGGACGTGACGGCAGTGCGCGTGCTGCCCCTCGCCGTGGCGGCCACGCTGGTGCACCCGCCGGGCCCGGACGGCGCCCTGCTGGCCGCTGGCGCTGCCGCCCGGGTGCGGGCACTGGGCGCCCGCGCGGCATTCCGGGTCGATGTGACCCGCGCCGCCCTGGTGGCCGCCCTCATGGGCGACGGCATCCGCGACGCGGTGCTGGCCACACCTGCCGCCGACATTGCCGCGGGGCGGGGGGAAATCCCCGTCATCACGTCCATCACCGTCACACCACAGGCGCGCCATGACTGACCGCCACCACCTGCTGCCGCCCAACGCCACGCCCCTGGAGCGCGCGGCATCGTCTGCCATGGGGCCGTGGACCGTGGGCGACTCTGCGCTTTCGACGTTGCAAGATCCGTTGCGCATCCCCGCGCACCTGCTGCCCCACCTGGCCCTGGCCGAGGATGTGCCCGTGTGGCCCCAGGGCGAGGCCGAGCGCCGCGCCGTCATCAAGGCCAGCCCGCGTTTGCATGCCCTCATCGGCACCCCGCGCGGCCTGCGCGAACTGGCCCGCCTGGCAGGTGCCCGCATCCAGCGGCTGGAAATGCCGCCCGCCAAAACCTTCCTGGGTTACTGGGACGGTGAAAGCCGCGCAAAGTGGCTGGCCGCCCATCCCGAGATGCGCATCTACAGCCAGCGCGAGCGCGCCCCGTGCGAGGGCCTGATGCTGGGCCACGGGTTCGTGGCCGCCAAGGCCGAGCCACCAGCCCGCACCAGCGCCATGGTCCGAAGCGCCGTGCGCGCGGAGATCCGCTACCCCAACGGCCAGGTGTTGCCGCTTACCACCCACGGGTGGACCGACATGGCGCAGGACCGCACCGCCACCGTGGACCTGGCGCGCCGCGCCGTGGCCCGTGGGCTGCACCTGGGTCAGCCGCTGGCCGGGGTCATGAGCCGCGCAGACGCATCCACCCGCTACTGGCGCGTGCAGAACGTTACCTACCGCGAGCGCCTGCAGCTGCTCACCTTGAAGCAAATGGCGCCATCCCTGGCGCCCCTGTCGCCCGATGCCGAGCCCGTGGCCGAGCGCGCGCCGCGCCCGCATGTGCTGTGCGCCGGCCTGCCCCTCGCAGGCTTCACCGTGCGCAGCGACAGCGCCCGGCGCATGTACGCCCGCATCCGGCTGCACGACCCGGCCGTGGCCAACGTGCCCAAGCACGGCCCCGCGTACCTGGGCTTCACGCGCCTGTCCAGCCCGCCATTCATCGCCCTGGCCCATGTGCGCATGCCCGAGCGGCGCCAGCCGTTCGCCATGGCGGGCAGCGCCATGAACGCCGCGCTGTCGGCCGGTGGCGCCCGCGAGCGCATGGCCCCCGTGCTCGACGCCATGGACTGGGCGCGGGCCGCACACGACAAGGTGCTGGTGCGCACCCGGCTGCATGCCACGGCGCGCGCCAGCCGCATCCACAAGGCCGGCGCCGTGCTCGCCGGCCAAACCATCAACAGGAGCTAAACCCCCATGGAAAAAAGCGTCATATTCCGCGACCGCCAAGAGCTGCAGGCCGCCGACCTCAACAACTCCCAGGCCTGGGGCGACGAAGCCCACCGGCATCTGGTGACGGACACCATCACGGCCGAACGCCAGTTCACGGGCCTCACCGTGTCCGCGCGCAGCGCCACCGATCTGGAGATTGCCACGGGCCGGCTATATGACGGCCCCACAGGCAAGGTGTACGCGCTGGACGCCGCGCAGGTGCAATCGGTGTTCGCCATGCTGCCCCTGCAGGATCAAAAATGGGTGGCGGTCAGCGCGTTCGGCGCCGAAGAAGACACCGATATCCAGCCGCGCGATTTCTTGCTGGACCTGCAGACCCGCGAAGTCGAACCCGAGGCCGTGGCCATGCAGCGCCGCCGTGTGGCGACCGTGCACATTGCCCAGGGCCTGGAGTCCCCCACGCCCGAGCGGCCCGAGCCGCCCACGGGCTACACGCTGATCGCCCATGTGCGCCTGTCGCCCACGGGTGTGCAAGAGGTGGTGCTGGCCGATACGCGCCGCCTGCCGAACCTGCAGCGCATCGACGCCCGCGTGCGCACCGCGGAGGGTTGGATTCTGGCGGCCGAACCGCGCATCGCCCACATCATGAGCGACATCGCCGGGCTCGCGTCCGACCTGGCCACCCGCGCCAGCCTGGAGCATGTCTCCCAGCTGGGCGTGGACATGGCAAAGCTCAAGGAACGGATGGAAATCCCGGATGACTACGTGTTCTACGGGTCCGACCACTTCCTTGACGCCGGCGAAAGCGACCCCGCCCACGCGGGCTACAACGCCGACACGTTCGAGGGCATCCGCCCGGCCATCGCGGCCCAGCAGAGCGGCGCCCTGTCGCTGCTCAACCCCATGGACCCCGAGGCCCGCACCAGCGCCGCCGGTCTGATGCTGCCCGCGTTCGATGAAGTCACCCGTCTGCGAATGGAGAACCGGGCGGGCGAGCTGGCCATCAACCAATACCAGTACCAGACCCTGAACGCCGTTCAGAAGACCCTGAGCCGCGAGCGCGTGCGCACCGGCGAAACGCTCACCTACTGCACCAATAGCGCATTCTGGAAATCCGGTGTTTACGACCCTGTAACCGGCATCCTGCGCCGGGGCGATGAAGTGTGGACGGTGGACCCGGCCGACCAAGCCCGCGCCAACATCGACCACCAGTTCCTGCGCGTCACACGGGTCTGGATCGACCGCTGGGAGGAACCCTATTGGGACATGGTGACCACCAACTACGTGGTGCAGGGCTCCGTGCTCGCGCAAACCGTGCTCATGGCCCAGACGGGCTGGCTCACCAGTGTGGAAATCTTTGTGACCAGCGCCGACGCGGCCGGCGGCCTTACGGTGCTGGTGACCGAAGCGGCGCTGGGTCAGCCCGATATGGAAAAGGTGCTTTCCCGCGCCACCCTGGCGCCCGGCGCCGTCACGGCCGGCTGGCTCAAGGTGGCCTTGCCCGACCCGCTGCTGGTGGAAGCGGGCAAGCGCTATGCCGTGGCGCTGGTGACCGGCGCGGGCCACCGCGTGGGCTTCACCGAGGGCACGGAATACACGCAGGGCATCCTGATGTACACGCAGGACGGCGCCTACTTCACCCAGGCGGCCGAGCGCGATCTGATGCTGCGCCTGAACTTCGCGCGCTTCACCTCGCCCCGGGCCGTGGTGCAGATGCAGCCGCTGCAGCTGGCCGGCGGCGTGCAAGAGCTGGACATGCTCTATGACAGCGCCGTGCCGGCCGGTTGCCGCCTGGTGTGGGAATACCAGACGGGCGGCCTTTGGCGACCCGTCACGCCCGACACCGCGCCCGCGTTCGGCGGCGCGGCCCTGGTGCCGCTGCGCGCGGTGTTCATCGGCACGCAAGACCTGATGCCCGCCGTTCGCCCGGGAACGGCCCAGGTCACGGTGCGCCGCCGTGGCACCACGTTCGTGCACGTCAGCAGCGACCGCGTGCTGGGCACGCCGTCGAAAAACATCCGCGTGCGCCTGCTGCTGGAAGACTTCGGCACCGATGCGGCCCAGACGGTCGATTGCCGCCTGATCGTGGGCGGCGCCACCGTGGCCGCCACCACCAGCCGCGATGAAGTGGTGGACGGCCGCAGCCGCTGGCGCGAGTTCCGCTTCACCCTGGCCGCCAACACCGGCGCGTACCGCATCCGCATCGACGGCGCGGGCGTGACGGGCGCCCACCCCTGGCACGTGGCCGAGCGCTACGACCTCGCGCTGTAAGCGGAGCCGACATGCCAAAACGATTCGAGGCATACCGCATGCGCGACGGCGTGACGCCGTTGTCCGAGGACTTCTTCAATGGGGTTTTCGGCGATATCGACGCGCGCATTGCAGAACTGGAAGCGCGCCGCGCGGACCTGCAGGGCGTAGTCGATGAGCTGACGCAATTTGGCCTGGCGCGTATCGACACGCTGGTGGGGCCGGCCATGGCCGAAGTGGCCGCCATGCTCCAGCAGCTGCGCGACCGGCGCGACGAACTGGAAGCGGCCATTGGCAACGTGGGCGACCTGGCCACGGGCACGCAGCTGGGCGCGGCCATCGCGGCCGAGGCCACGGCACGAAACGAAGCCATCGCGCTGGCCGTGCAGGCCGAGGCCACGGCGCGCGCAGCGGCCCTGGTGGCCGAAGCGGCGGCCCGCGCTGGCGCCATCGCGCTGGCCACCGCCAAGCCCAGCGCGGCCACCGTCACATATGACGCATCGGGCCGGGTGTCGAACATCGCCGAAACGCTGCCTCAAGGCGAGCGCACCACCGTGCTGACCTATGGCGCAGCCAACCGCGTGGCCACCGTGGCCGAAACACTGGACGGTAAGACCCGCACCACCACCTACGGCTACGACGCGGCCGGCCGCGTGAGTGGCTTCGCCGCCGTGGAGGCTTGACATGTCCGAAGCACTGATCGCCCCCACATACGCCGAAGTCGCCCAGATGCACCGGCATTTCAAACTGCTGTACGGCAACCCCCTGGCGCTGGACTACCTGCTTGCCACGCCCTCGCCCACGGGCGCGCAGCTGCAGGCCTGGCTGGCCACGCCCGCCAATCTGGTGGCATTCCAGCAGCTGGTTACCGCGCCCAACGGCGCGGCGGCCGTGTGCGCCAGCGGCGGGGCCATGGCGGCCGTGGCCGGCAGCACCACGGCCATGCAGTACATCCTGGGCAGCAGCGCCGGCCTGAACGCCATGCTGTTTTCCAACACCGCCATGGGCGCGGTGGCGCCCAGCAACGCGGCCATGACGGCAATCATCCAGAGCGCGGCGGCGCGCAATTCCTTGTCGGTCAACCGGCTTGCGCTTGCGGTGGTGGCCGAGAATGCCGGCGCCGTGTCCTTGATGGCCGAGCACGCCGACACCATGGCGGCCGTGGCCGCCAGCGTGGACGGCATCCGCGCGCTGGCCGCCAGCGCCACCGCGATGAATGTGATCGCCGCCAGCGCCAATGCCATGGCGGCCATCCTGGCCAGCGCCACCGCGCGCGCGGCCGTCTACGACTCCACCGTCGCGTGGAACGCCATCGCGGCGGCGCCGGCGGCCCGCGCTGCGCTGTCCAACGTTGCTGTTCAACACAACACCAGCGCGTCAACGCACACCTACCCCACCGGGGTTGCCGCAGGGGTGCGGGTGGCTTTCATCCAGCAAAGGACCACCTCGTCGGGCTATCCGTCCTTCGCCGGGGCCAGCGCCGACACCTATGCCACGGCAAGCGTCACGTTCATCGACCGCTACGTGCGGGTCACGGGGCTGACGCACCGAATCGAAAACGTCTCATTTGGCACCTACGTGCGCTACGTGGTCATGCAGTAAGGCCCGCCCATGAAAACCCAACTCATCATCATCGACGGCGCCATTGCCGGAACCACCACCCGGGCGACCCCAACGGCTACACGCTGGTGGACGCGCCCGAGGGATTCGACGGCGACCTGTCGGCCCTGGAATACGACGCCCAGGCCGGCGCGGCGCGCCTGTCGCTCGCGGGGATGAAGGCCCGCCGCATCGCCGCCATCAAGGCCGAGGCCGCCACCCACCTGGCCGCCAGCGCATGGAAGCTGCAGCGCGCCAGCGAGCGCGAGAAAGCCGGCTGGCTGCAGCTGGCGGACGTTGCCACCGTGCTGGCCGAACGCGAGGCCGTGCGCCGCAGCAGTGACGCCGCCGAAGCGGCCGTGCTGGCGCTCACCGATGTGGCGGCCGTGCTGGCCTTCGCCTGGGCGGCCGATGACGTGGCCGTGGCCGCGCCCCGCCTGCTCACGCATGAACAGTTCATCCGGCGGTTCACCCCAGCCGAGTGGGAGGCCATGACGGCCGCCGCCCGTGCGAATGCGGCCATGGACGCCTGGATGCGCCGTTTCACGCTGGCCTCGTTCGTGAACCTCGATGACCCGGCCACGGCCGCCGGCGTGCAGGCGCTGGAGCTGGCCGGCATCCTGGCCGCAGGCCGCGCCGATGAAATCCTGGGCGCCGAGCCCTTGGAGGCCGCCCCATGAATGCCTGGCTGCTGAACCTGGCCATTGCCCTGGACCAGCTGGCCAACGTGCTGTTGGCCGGCGCGCCCGACGAAACCCTTTCGAGCCGCGCGCACCGCATGCGCGCGAAGGGGCACCGCTGGTGGGGGTGGACCGCCGCCGCCATCGACGCGCTGTTCTTCTTCGACCCCGACCACTGCGCCCGCGCCCACGAATCCGAGAAACGGCGCCAGCAGCAACCGGCCGACCTTCGCAACTAACCCCCCCATCCACAGGAGAACCCATGGCTACCCAAGCAAACTACCACCACGGCGTGCGCGTTGTCGAAATCAACGAAGGCCAGCGCAATATCCGCATCATTTCCACGGCCGTGATGGGCCTGATCTGCACGGCCAGCGACGCGGACGCCGCCGCGTTCCCGCTCAACACCCCAGTGCTGGTGACCAAGGTGGACGCCGCCATTGCCAAGGCCGGCACGCTGGGCACCCTGTCCGGCGCACTGACCGCCATCCGCGACCAGGCCCGCCCCATCGTCGTCGTGGTGCGCGTGGCCGATGGCGAGGGCGTCGATGCTGCGGAGAAGGAAACAGACCAGAACGGCAAGGTCATCGGCACTGCCTTGGGTTCGCAGTACACCGGCATGCAGGCGCTGCTGGCCGCGAAAGCCAAGCTGGGCGTGCAACCGCGCATTCTGGGCGCGCCAGGCCTGGACACCCAGGCGGTAACCACCGCCCTGGTGGCGGTGGCGCAGAAGCTGCGCGCGTTCGTGTATGCAGAAGGCCACGGCGCTGATGTGCCCGAGGTGATGGACTACCGCCAGAATTTCGACGCCCGCGAGCTGATGCTCATCTGGCCCCGGGTCAAGGTGGCCACGCCTGGCACCGGCGTGGTGGTGGATGCCTCGCCCGTGGCCTACGCCATGGGCCTGCGCGCAAAGATCGACGCCGAGCAGGGCTGGCACAAGACGATTTCCAACGTGCCAATGAATGGCGTGCTGGGCATCAGCAAGGATGTGTTCTGGGACTTGCAGAACCCCGACACCGACGCGGGCATGCTCAATGCGGCGGGCATCACCACGCTGATCCGCAATCAGGGCTTTCGCTTCTGGGGTTCGCGCACCTGTGCCACCGACGAACTGTTCGCCTTCGAGAGCGCCACGCGCACCGCGCAAATCCTGGCCGACACCATGGCCGAGGGCCATTTCTGGGCGGTGGACAAGCCTCTGCACCCCAGCCTGGTGAAAGACATCCTCGAAGGCATCAACGCCAAGTTCCGCGAATTGAAGCGCCTGGGCTACGTGCTCGGGGCCAGCGCCTGGTACGACGAAGAGGTGAACGAAGCGGCCACGCTCAAGAACGGCAAGTTGACGCTGGACTACGACTACACGCCCGTGCCGCCCCTGGAAGACCTCACCTTTCAGCAGCGCATCAGCGACCGCTATTTCGCCGACTTCGCCCTGCGCGTGGGCACCGGCGAATAAGGCCGCACCACACCACCGATTGACCACAGGAGAACACCATGGGATTGCCCCGCAAGATCAAGAACTTCGCCACCTTCGTGGATGGCGTCAACTACGTGGGCGAAATGCCCGAAGTGGGCCTGCCCAAGCTCGCCCGCAAGATGGACGATTACCGCAGCGGTGGCATGAACGCCCCCGTGAAGGCGGATTTCGGCATGGAAGGCATGGAGGCCGAGCTGACGGCCGCCGGCTACATGAAGGAACTGTTCGTCAGCTGGGGCACGCTGCGCCATGACGGCGTGCTGCTGCGTTTCGCCGGCGCCCTGCAAGGCGACGACAGCGAGAGCGTGGACGCGCTGGAAGTCGTCATGCGCGGCCGGTTCTCTGAAATCGACCCCGGCAGCGCCAAGGCCGGCGAAGCCACGGCCATCAAGTTCAAGGCCGCGCTGAGCTACTACAAGCTGACGATCAACGGCGAAACCATCATCGAGATCGACGCCGTGAACATGGTGGAAATGGTCAACGGCGTGGACCGCCTGGCCGAAGTGCGCGCCGCCCTGGGCGTCTGACGCCCGACACATACGCGCGGCCCCACGCGGGCCGCGCCTTCTTTCCTTCTTTTCCTGACCCCTTGCCATGAACACACCGACCCAAACCACCACCGCCGCCGCTCCCGCTGTTGCCATCGCCGCCCCCGGCATCCCCGTGGGCATCGCGCTGGATGCGCCTATTCAGCGCGGCGCCCAAACCATCACCCACGTGCAGGTGCGCAAGCCCAACGCGGGCGCGCTGCGCGGCCTGTCGCTGGTGGAGGTGCTGCAGATGAACGTGACGGCCCTGCAGACCCTGCTGCCACGCGTGACGGAACCGCCGCTGCTGAAACAGGAAGTCGCCCTGATGGACCCCGCCGACCTTGTCAGCCTGGGCACGGAGGTGGTGGGTTTTTTGGTGCCGAAAGCGCAGCGGGAGGCATTCCAGAGCGAGTAGAGGACGCCATGGCCGACCTGGCCCTGGTGTTCCATTGGCGGCCCGTCGACATGGACTCCATGACGGTGGCCGACCTGATGGAGTGGCGGGAGCGGGCGCGCGAGCGCCACGAGCGCCAGGAATGACCCGCTGAACCCTGCGCCATTGGATGTGCAAGAATGAACCATGATCTTTACCGCCCTCACGATTCTGCTGATCGCAGCCCTGGCCGTCATCGGCCTGGGCGTTGCGCTCCTGCCCGTGTATGTGTGGATGCAGGCGCGCGACCGGGCATCCGCCGCCGACTTCGCCGAAGCGAAGCGCATCCTGGGCAACGACTTTCCCGCCTGATTTCCCGCGCTGGCGGCCGTGGGGGCCGCCATGGCTGACAACCTGCGTTTGCGGGTGGTGATGGATTTTGTAGATCGCATCATCGCCCCCTTGAGGCGCGTCAGCGCCGGCAGCAGCGAGGCCGCCCGCGCGCTCAAGGCCGCGAAGGAAAGCCTCAAGGCACTCAACGCCCAGCAGGCCCAGGTGGGCGAGTTCCGCACGCTCAAGAGCGAACTGCAGGGCACAGCCGCAAAGCTGGCCCAGGCCCGCGGGCGCGTGGGGGAGCTGGCGCGCGCCTACGGCCAGACGGCCGAGCCCACGCGGGCCATGACACAGGAACTGGCGAAGGCCAAGCGAGAGGCGGCAGCGCTGGGAAACCAGCACGACAGCCAGCAGGCGAAGCTGCAGAACCTGCGCACCAGGCTGTCGGCCGCCGGCATCAGCACGCGCGACCTGGCGAACCACTCGCAGCGCCTGCGCACCGACATTGCCGCAGCCAATACCACCATCGAGCAGCAGACCGCCAAGCTCAAGGCCAACGGCGAGCAGCAGCGCAAGCTGGGCGAACTGCGCAAGCGCCACGGCCAGGACATGCTGCACGCCGGAATGATCGGCGCCAGCGGCGCGGCCATGATGGCCGGGGGGAACAAACTGGCGGGGCCCCTGCGTTCCGTGGTGGGCGCCTTCATGCCGGCAGAAGTGTCGGAATCGCAGCTGCGCGCGTCCATGATGGGCAAGGCCGGCGACGTGGGGCCGGAGTTCCAGCAGATACTGGACCTGGCCACGCGCCTGGGCGACAAGCTGCCGGGCACCACGGCCCAGTTCATCGACATGATGACCATGCTTCGGCGCCAGGGGATGACCTCGCAATCCATCCTGGGCGGCCTGGGCGAGTCTGCCGCGTACCTGGGCATTCAGCTGCAGATGCCCGTGACTGCTGCCGCCGAGTTCGCAGCCAAGATGCAGGACGCCACGCAGACCAGCGAAAAGGACATGATGGGCCTGATGGACATGATCCAGCGGGCGTTCTACTCGGGGGTCGATCCAACAAACATGCTGCAGGGCTTTACCAAGATGGGGGCGTTGATGCCGCTCATCGGGCGTGAGGGCCTCGAAGCGGGCAACATGCTTGCCCCCATGCTGGTGATGATGGATCAGGCCGGCATGAAAGGGGAAGCCGCAGGCAACGCCATCCGCAAGGTGGTGCAGCTGTCGATGGATGCCGAAAAGCTGGCCAAAGCAAACAAGATGCTCAAGGGCGAGGGCGTACAGCTGGAGTTCTATAACAAGGCTGGCAAGTTCGCGGGCTTTGACAACATGTTCGCCCAGCTGGACAAGCTCAAGGGTGTGGACAGCGACGTGAAGCGCATCGCGGCCATGAAGAAGCTGTTTGGCGATGACGCTGAAACCCATGAAGTGCTCAATACCCTGATGAAAAAGGGCATTGCCGGCTACCGCGAGGTGGTGGCCAGGATGGAAGCCCAGGCCGACCTGCGCAAGCGCGTGGACTCCCAGCTCAAGACACTGAGCGCGGCGGCCGAGGCGGCACAGGGCAGCTTCACCAACATGCTCAAAGATATGGGCGCCACCATCGCGCCTGATCTGGTGCTGCTGCTGAACAAGCTTGGCGAAATGGCCAACGCCATGGGCGCCTGGACGCGCGAGAACCAGGGCGCCGTGAAATGGGTGCTGCGCATAGTGGGTGCGCTGGCCATTGGTGCCACCGCGCTGGGTGCCATCACCCTGGCGTTCGCATCGGTGATGGGGCCCATGCTGCTGTTTCGCTTTGGCCTGGCCCGCCTCGGGATTCTGCTGCCGGGCATCGGCACGGCCTTCAGCGCGCTGTTGACGGTTGCCCGGGCGGTGGGCCTGTTCCTGATGGCGAATCCCATCGCGGCGGCGCTGCTGGCGATTGGGGCGGCGGCGTACTTCATCTGGAAGAACTGGGACGCCCTGGGCGGCAGCATCCCGGCGGTGCTGGCCACCATCGGCGCGCACTTCCTGAACTTCTCGCCGCTGGGCCTGCTGTACCGCGCGTTCGCTGGTGCCCTGAGCTGGCTTGGAATCCAGCTGCCCGCAACGTTCTCGGAGTTCGGCGGCCACATCATCGACGGCCTGGTGAACGGCATCACCCGGCGCGCGGCGGCCTTGCGCGATGCAGTGGTGGGCGTGGCCGAGGCGGTGGGCGGGTGGTTTCGCGAAACGCTGGGCATTGCCAGCCCGTCGCGCGTGTTCATGCAGTACGGCGGCTGGATTTCCGAGGGGGCGGCCCTGGGCATTGCCGGTGGCCAGGGCGCCGTGCGCACCGCGGCGCTGGCCATGGCCACGGCGGCCACCGCCACCATGCCGATGGCGGCCGACGCGGCGGCGCTGCGCATCGACAACCGGCCGCCGCTGATGGCCCAGGGCGCCGGGGTGGCTGCGCCCATGGGCGGCAGCACGCACATCAGCATCACCATCAACCCGGCCCCCGGCGCGGACCCCAGGCCATCGCGCGTGCGGTGTCGGCCGAGCTGGACCGGCGCGAGAGCGCAAAGCGCTCGCGCGTGCTGTCGCAGTACGGCGAAATCGACTAGGAGCACCCATGCTGTTTTCTTTGGGCCAGTTCGCCTTCGGGCTGCAGACCCTGCCCACCGACCAGCTGCGCCGGCAAACGGCCTGGCGCCACCCCAGCAATTCGAGGGTGGGGGCAAGGCCGGCGCGCCAGTTTGTGGGCCTGGGCGATGACACCATCAACCTGTCGGGCGTGCTGGCGCCTGAGTTCGCAGGCTCCATGCGTTCGCTGGAAGCGCTGCGCAAGATGGCCGACAGCGGCAAGGCCTGGGCGCTGGTGTCGGGCGCGGGCGAGGTGTTCGGCGCCTGGACCATCGAGAACCTGACCGAAACCCGATCTGTGCTGATCGACAACGGCGCCGCGCGGCGCATCGAGTTCGACCTGCAGCTGGCGGCCGTGGATGACCAGCGCGCCGAGCCCTCGGGCGGTGTGGACCCGTGGCCGGTGGATGACTGGTGGGAGTGGTGGGAATGATGGCGCCCGACTACCTCAAGACCAGCCAGCTGCACCGCGCCCCCACGTTCTCGCTGGTGGTGGACGGGCGGGATATTTCCAAGAAGGTGGAAGCGCGCCTGGTGTCCCTCACCCTCACCGAAGCCCGAGGCGGCGAGGCCGACCAGCTGGACCTGGTGATTGACGACAGCGACGGCCGCATGGGCATACCTGCCAAGGGGGCCGAGCTGGCCCTGACCCTGGGCTGGGAAGGCAGTGGCATGCAGGACAAAGGCACGTTCGATGTGGACGAGGTGGAGCACAGCGGCACGCCAGACACCATCAGCATCCGCGCCCGATCTGCAGAGATGCGGCGCGAGATGCGCACCCGCGCGGAGCGCAGCTACCACGGCAAGAAGCTGGGCGAGATCGTGGGCGACATTGCGCAGCGCAACGGCCTGCAGCTGCGCATGGATGCCACGCTGCAAGACACCCCGGTGGAGCACATCGACCAGACGCGCGAGAGTGATCTGCACTTCCTCACCCGTCTGGCCAGGAAGCACGACGCAGTGGCCACGGTGAAGAAAGGCCGGCTGGTATTCAAGCCCATCGGCTCTACCCGCGCCGCCAACGGCGAAGACCTCGAAACCATCACCATCACCCGCGCCGATGGCGACCAGCACCGCTACCACAGCGCCGACCGCAACGCCTACAGCGGCGTGCGCGCGTACTGGCACGACCCCAACACGGCCGAAAAAAAGAGCGTGCTGGTAGGCGAGCAGGAAAACGAAAAGCGCCTGAAGGACACCTACGGCAGCGAGGCCGACGCCATGGCCGCCGCGCGGGCCGAGCGCGGGCGCATCGAGCGCGGCAAGGCCACCATGGAGCTGACGCTGGCCATCGGCCGGCCTGAACTGATGCCGCAGACGCCGGTGGTGCTGCAGGGGTTCAAGGATGTGATTGATGACACCCCCTGGCTGGTGGTGAAGCTGACGCACACCCTGGGCGACAACGGCCTGACCACGCGCATGGAGCTGGAAACCCGTGCATTGCAAGCTGGCTGAGTGCGCCGCAGACGCACTGTGCAAATTCACAGTACACTCGGCGCGAAGATCGTTTGTGCTGCAGGAACAGCTCGGGGGCCGCAACCGGCCTTTTTTGTTACCCTACAGCCGAACGGCAGAAAAATACCTGGCCCCTCCACCGAACCGGAAAAAGCGACATGAGCGAACGCAACTTCACCCCGATTCCTGATGCGCTTGCCAGGATGAAACATGCCCGCATTCTGGCCGGCAACGCCCCGCGCACGCTGGATCTCTTTGCCGGGTGCGGCGGCCTGTCGCTGGGCTTTGATGCTGCTGGCTTCAAGACCATCGGCGCCGTGGAGTTTGACCCGATGCGGCGCGGTCGCATGCGATGAACTTCCTGTCTGACCTGCCGCACGAGCTTTTTGAAGTGCACGCCAAGGCCAAGGACATCACCGCCATCGAGCCGGAAGAGCTGCTGCAGTCGTTCGGCTACGCAGGCCCTGCGGAAAACCATGTGGACGTGATCGTGGGCGGCCCGCCCTGCCAGGCATTTGCCCGCGTGGGCCGCGCCAAGCTGCGCGAGGTGGCCGACCACCCCGAAGCATTTTTGAAGGACCCGCGCGGCAACCTGTATCTGCGCTACCTGCACTATGTGAACAAGCTCAAGCCGCTGGCGATCCTGATGGAGAACGTGCCAGACGTGCTGAACTATGGCGGCCACAACGTTGCCGAGGAAACCTGCGAGCTGCTGACCGACATGGGCTACCGCTGCGGGTACACGCTGCTCAATTCCGTGTACTTCGGCGTGCCGCAGATGCGGGAGCGGATGTTTCTGGTGGCGGTGGCTGCGTGTGCGGTAGACCGCATCAGCTTTCCGAACCCCACGCACTGGATCAACATGCCCAAGGGCTACGAAGGCACCCGGCAGGTGGCGTTGCAGACGGTGAAGCGGGGCATGTTTGATGAACACGCGTTCTTCATCGACCCGCCCAAGGCCGACAAGGCAAAGTGCCTGCCCGCGGTGACAGCCCGCGACGCGCTGCAGGACCTGCCCGTCATCACCGAGCACCTGGAAGGCAAGCTCAAGAAAGGTGCCCGGCGTTTTGACACCGTGGCGCCCTACCCCAAGAGCAAGCTCAATGCCTATGCCAAGAGCATGCGTGCGTGGCCCGGCTTTGAGAACGACGAAGGCATCAAGGACCACGTGATCCGGTACCTGCCGCGCGACTACGCGATCTTTCAGCGCATGAACCCCGGCGACCAGTACCCCGAGGCGCACCAGCACGCCGTGGCGCTGTTTGAGGAGCGCATTGCCGAGCGGCGCGCCAAAACGGGCAAGGCCCTGGGCGAAAAGTCGAAGGAATACCAGGAAATCTGGAACGCCACCGTGCCGCCCTACGATGCCGCCAAGTTCCCGAACAAGTGGCGCAAGATGGAGTCGGACGCACCCGCCCGCACGCTGATGGCCCACCTGGGCAAGGACGGGTACTCGCACATCCATTACGACAGCGCCCAGGCGCGCACGATATCCGTGCGCGAGGCTGCGCGGCTGCAGTCCTTCCCGGACGGGTTTGTGCTGTCTGGCTCCATGAACCCGGCGTTCAAGCAGATTGGCAACGCCGTGCCCGCGCTGCTGGCCAAGGCCATCGCGACCCATCTATTCAGTCTGATCGTGGAGAACAAAGTTGCGCAAACTGGCACTCAAGAAGCTCAAGAACTCTGACCTTTCGTTCTTCAAGACCCACTTCAATAGCCACCAGCAGTCCAAGCAGAAGGGCTTCAACCTTGACACCAAGGTGATGCAGGGCGAAGGCTTCTTCCCTGCTCTCAAGAGCCTGCTGGAACCGCTGCCAAAGAAGGCGGCGCACGTGGACCTGGTGTTCTTTGGGCCGGGCCTGGCGCCAGCGCATTCGCTTGCGCGCAAGGTGAAGATCGACGCCAAGAACCTTCGCCTGAATGGCGAATTTGTGCACGACCCGGACGAAGAGCCCAACCGGTACGGCCAGTTTGTGGAAGGCGACTTTGCCGTGATGGAGTTTGGCGGCGATGCCCTGCCCGACTCGGTGAAGGTGGTACTGGTGGCCGCAAGGAACCCGCAGGACGCAGGCCTGCACAAGGTGTTCAGCAAGATGCTGCCCAGCGCGGACGATTCGATGGCCGCACTGGGAGAAGATGCGCTGCAGGCAGCCATTGAAGAAGCGCAGCCGGTAGCCCAGCACCCCATCCGCAACTGGCTTGACCCGGTGCTGCTTGAAGAGATCGGCAGCGGGGACGCAAAGGCCATTGCCCGCGTCAACAAGCTGCTGCCGCGCCAGGGCATCAGCCCGGAGGCGTTCAAGTCCACCAAGGAGGCCGCCGCCAGAAACGGGCAACTGGGTGAAGAGCTGCTGAAGCACTACCTGGAAACGAAGGCACCGCACGGAGTAGCCACGCATGAGTGGACATCGCAGATCAACGCCATATCCCCTACGACTTCAGCCTGACCATGGCCACCGGAGAGCTGCGCCACGCCGATGCAAAGAGCACGTCGGGCCCGTTCTCCACCCGGCTGTACCTGTCCACCGCAGAAGTGCGCCATGCCCTGGGCAGCGGTGTGCCGTATGACATCTACAGGCTGTACAACGTGACCGAGGAGGCTGCAGAAATGCGTGTGGCCCGCGACGTGAAGGCCCGGCTGCAGGCGGTAATGGATTCGCTGGCCAATGTGCCCGCCGGGGTGAACGTGGACTCGCTCTCGTTCGAGCCGGACTACTTTGACTTTGAGCCTGCCGAAATTCAGATCGCCCTGCCCGCGGACGAATAGCGCTCACGCAGAAGGGGCGGCCCTGACGGCGGGGGCCGCCAGCTCACCAGCTTCGGCGCCTTTGCCTATCCAGTCTGATATGGCAGCGCCAAGGGCTGGCAGCTCTCGCTGCTGCCGAATGAAGCATTCCCAGACCACCAGCACGCGCCAGCCCTGAAGGCGCAGTGCGCTCACTGCTGCAGCGTCACGCGCCACATTGCGGCCCAGCTTTTCGCGCCAGAAGTCGGGCCGGGTAGCAGGCAGCTTCGCCAGCCTGCAGCCCTGGTGCGCGTGCCAGAAGCAGCCATGCACAAAGATGGCCACCTTGCGGCCGGGCAGCACGATGTCGGGGTTGCCAGGGAGGTCCTTCCGGTGCAGGCGAAAGCGATAGCCAGCGGCAAACAAGGCCTTGCGCACCAGCATTTCAGGCTTGGTGTTTTTGCCTTTGATGCCCGCCATCATTGCACTTCGGGCTTCTGGTGTAACTACGTCCACCATGCACCGCAGTCTTCAAGTTGCTGCGCATTTGGCGAGTGATTCAACTGCTCGATCCCTCCGGAGATCCTCGGAGATTTTCAGGACCAAAGTTATGCAGGTAATCAAGATGCAGTTTTAAAATATCATCCAGATTAACTTCAGCCGCTGAAATTGGATCCACCACCCTGCAGCTCGAATTTTTGTAATTCAATATCGCATCTATAAATACATAGGCTGGAATGAAACGACACTTATTATCCCCTGCAGAAACAGGTATGCCGGCAAGTTTCACCTGATTAGCCTTGGGTTGCACATTGCATACAACACCGCCACTCATTCCGGTAACATTCTCATGCTGTATATCCGCATCAACAGCATCAAAGGAAATGAAACCAAAGGGCTTTTCGGGAGAAAATATTCCAGGAATTGTATGGCGATTTAACGACGTGGAATGAGTGTATTCACCAATCGGATCGAAATGAAATTCATTCTGCTCAAATGGGTACCCGGAAACAAGCAAAAACTGCCCCTCAAAATGCTCTTCTCGTGTAAGCACACTGTGACGGTCGCGAATCTCAATAAAATGATCTGGCTGATGATATTGTTGTGGATGAAAGAGCTCAACAAGGCACACATCCGATGCATCTGTTGGATCTAGTGTATCTTTAATCAGCTCTCCGATGTTCCAAATAAATTTTGGAAAAAGAAAACTATGGAGGGAATCCCATTGACCTTGAAATTTTGCGCTTATCCAAAATGGAGACTCATTCTGAAATTCTCCAGGAATATTATTCAATATTACATGTCGTGCAGTGAGAAGAAAAAAAATGCCCTCAAAGCGAATCAGCACGCCGCTTCCACTGCCGTACATTTGATCCACATGAAAATGCCCTCTCTCTTTCATGGATTTGTCAAGGTGATTAAAAAACAACCGCCTCACAGATTTGGCAACATTTGAAAATCTAGATTTTTCAATGTATTTTTCGAGATTTTTCCTAATTCTTCCGTTTCGCATATACTCCCTCCCACATCATTATTAATTCGATAGCTCAACGTCCAGAAAAATATCATGAATACTGAGAGCGATCAATTCAGTCCTCAAAAAAGCTATCCGCGACCAACGCGGCGGCCGCAGTTTAGTGACTAAAAACGGCGCCCGTTCCACCCGTAAACCACCCGCCCGCAGATGCGAACAGGCTGCGTGCCATCCAGCACGTCCACCGTGCGCACACTCGGGTTATCGCTGGTTATGACATGAGCGCCGTCCATGCGGCGTGTCACGCGCTTGATGAACAGCTGGCCGTTGGCCTGCAGCACATACACGCCGTCAATGTCGGCCACTTGGCAGTCGGTATCCACGATGGCGAAGTCGCCTGAATTCAGGGTGCCCAGCATGCTGTCGCCGTAGGCGTGCACCAGTTGCAGTGCCTCGGGCCGGGACCGCGGCACGTTAAGCGCCAACCAGTGGCGCGAAACAGCTATTTCCCCCATCAGCACGTCTTCGGTGACGAGGTCGTTGCCCTTGCCCATGCTGCCGGTGGCGCTGAACAGAGGGATGCGGATGGTGTCGGGTCACCTGCTGGTGCGGGAGCTGGGCCTGAAAGGTTCCCAGAGGTGCGCCGACCAGTTAGAACGTATTGCACATCTACGCCAAATTTGGCGGCGTCAGCCAAAAATTCACTGCTGGGAAAGTTTTTGGCGCTTTCCCAGTTCTGCAATGTGCGCAGCTTGGTTCCCCCATCTCGGCAAGCGTAGCCTGAGACAGTTTGAGCCTCTCCCGTTCTTCCACAAGGCGCGTCGAGACGCCGCCATTTTTTTCGTTCATGTATTGAATTACGCCAAATTTGGCGTTATGATTTGGCGCACTAACAGGTTACGCCGTCTAACGCGATGGTACACACCGCCACGCATGGCGGGTAGGAGGTTTTGGCAATGGCAGATCAAGACAAACAGTGCGCAACTGGAGCGGGTTCGATGCCTGCAAGGCTCGGCTCACGGATGCGCTGGCGGCGATCCAGAGCGCCGGCGACGCGAGAGCCTGTGCACCCGCCCCCGCCAGCCGGCCTACCGGCGAGCCGAAACCCTGGGTAATGCTGACCCTTCCAAGCAAAACCGGGCAGTCCCTTGAATCAGCCTGGGCCGCCGTTCGTGGTGTAGACCCCCCCAGGGCAGCGAAGGCGCGTTCAACGGCCTCCGGCGATCCCTTGAGAACCCAGGTTTCCATGTTGCAGGCGCCGCAGTGGGCAGCGCCTGCCACTTCGATGCCAGCCATGCCTCGGGTGTCCATCGCGTGGATTTCCGTCAGCTCGGCCTTGCAGGTGTTGCATTTCACGCTGGGTGGAAGGTTAGCCCGCTCACGCGCCTGAGCTTGCGCGATCCGGTCTGACTGGTTTCCCCGCTTTTTGGCTTGTCCCATGGCAAGTTCTTTCATCAATACGCCGTCTAGCGCGATGGTACTCATCGCCGCGCATGGCGGACAGGAGTTTTGGCAATGGCAGATCAAGACAAACCCGTGCGCAACTGGAGCGGGTTCGATGCTGCAAGGCGCGGCTCACGGATGCGCTGGCGGCACTGGTGGGCGATAGCCCTGCGCCAGGCGCATTTGGCAAGGTGTCCGTTCACATCACGCCCGCGCAAGACGACAGCGCCTTGCCGGTAGAGCGCTGGGTGCACGACGCACAGGTGCTGATTGCATGCTTGCGAGCCATTGAGCCCACGGCGCAGGTGCGCATTGATGTGACGGGAGTGGGCATCCTGCAATACGGTGCCTTGCACGCTGCGGGTGCGGACGTGGGGGCCTTTGTGAACACTGTGGACTACGCGCCCGCCCTTGCGCTCATCCCAGAGGCGCTTCGGCCATGTACACGCTGCGGCCTGCAAGCAAGGCACGCGGTGATTGGAAAGGGGCCGAAGGCTTCTGGAGGGGCTTCGCATGGCTGATCCCTATCGCTGGGGCGGTGTAACGCCGCCTTCCGTTGCCTTGCTCAAAAGGCGGCGCGTGCACAGGACAGCCTCAACCGATACCAGGCTACCCGGATGACCAGCTCGCAAATGGAGATGCAACGCCCTGCGCGAGCTGCACACAGGCTGTGGCGAGGGCTGTGTGCACTGAGCAGGAGCGCCAAGAGCGCACACGCCGAGCCCTTATCGCCCAACTTGGTGACGCTTGACCATGTCGGCAATTTTGTCCAGGCGAGCCAGCACCTTGTGCACGTACCTATCCAAAGGGTTCGTACGCACCCAGTCGATTTCCCATTCCCGGTATTCCTGTGTCTCTTGCAAGTCGATCAACAGCTGGTTTGGGTCTGTGAACTTCTTATCGCGCGCTGCTGTGAAAGACGCTTCGCGCAATTTGAGGGCTTGCTCACGCACGGTGGCAGCCAAGAGAAGTTCTTCTGTGGTGTGGCGCATATGTTCCCTCTGGTGAATCAGTGCGCAGCATCGTAACTCGCTAAGAAGCAGAAAGTTATACATGGCATACGACAACAAGGAACAGCGCCGCGTCTACCGGCACACCGTGCGCTTCAAGAAGGCCGACGATGTCTTGCTGGCCGTGCTGGCGGACCGCCTGGGCGTGCAGAAGGCCACGCTGATCCAGAACATGGCGCTGCTGGCCGCAGAGAAGGAACTGCAGAAGCTGGGCCTGGGCAGCATGGCGCAGGCGGCCACCGTGGGCAACGCAGCGCGTTGCTGACGCCATGGAATGCGTTCATGCAGACCACAGAAATGCTGGTGGAAGTCTCCGCCGAAATGGAGCACCACCTGGAGCTGCTGCGGCAGGCGTACAGGCTGCCCACCACCACCGCGGTGCTTGAGCTGCTAATCAGCACCCAGATAGACCGCAGCGTCTACGAAATGACGGGCATCAAGCCGGGCCCGAAGCTGGCGATTGACAACACCCAAGAAGAACATGATGCAGACCGCAAAGAACACCCCGCACAGCTTCAAGGCCCTGGTGGCAGCCAACCGCGCGGCGGGCCGCCTGGCCGAGCCTGTGGCGCCGAGCCAAGGAAGAAGATGGAGCAGACGGGCATGCGCCTGTGGCCCGAGGAGCTGTCGCAGGCGCGCGAGCTGGCCGCCAGCGAGGACCGCAGCGCGGCCAGCTTCATGCGCCGCATCTACCTGCGCGGGCTGGAAGGCTATCTGGCCGAACGCGGCGCTGGCACGGCGACGCAGTGAGGGGCAGCAAATAGCCGCTCAAGAGCCGCTGAAAAGCGCCAGCACGATGACCAGGGGGAAAAGCATGTTGCACACCAACGCAGAGCACGAAGCGCTGCAGGCGGCCAGGCCGGCGCGACAGCGCACCAGCCACCAGGGGCGCAAGCTGCGCTTTGAGGGCACGCGCAGGCCGTGCCCCATGTGCGAGGCCCAGGCCGAAATACGCACCAGCCAGCATGTGACCAAGACGCTGTTTGAAACCATCTACCAGTGCACGAATGTGGAGTGCGGCTGCACGTTTGTGGTTTCGGCCGAGATCGTGCGGCTGCTGAACCCTGGGGCCACGCCCAACCCGGCGGTGTCGATTCCCCTTTCGTCGCACGTGCGCCGCGACATGGTGCGCGTGGTGCTGGACAACGCTGGCGAGGCGGCGCATGAAGCCCGGTTCACCCTGCCCGTGACGGGCGACCTTTTCGCAGGCGGCGCGACACGTCCTAGACAGCGCCCCAGCCGCTGAATAGCAGCGGCACCCACCCCCCTACCCCGATTTTTTGCAAGGCGGCAACGCCAGGCGGGGACTTCTGTTGCCCAAAAAACCTGAGAGGACGCAATGAGCCTTTACGCCATGACCTACCGCGCGGCCAACGGCAAGCGCATGACCCAGCACCTGCTGGCCGCTGACCGGCAGGCGGCCACGCGGCAGGCGTTTGACCTGGCAGAGCGCCTGGCCGGGGGCCGCTGCGGATTTGGCATCGCCCCCGTGAAGAAGGGGCGCACATGCATCTGAGACTGGTTGCGCCTGACATGGACCTGCTGCAGCCATCAGCGCCACCTGCGGCCAAGCCTGTGCCGCCGCCGGCGGACGTGCTGGCGCAGCTGATGAAGCTGCGCGACGAGATGACGCAGAGCGCGAGCAACGGGCGCTTTTGCGACGCGGCATCGCGGGAGTGGCGCAGGCTGCCGGTGATGTGGCGCGTGTCGCTGCTGATGATTGCCGGCATTGGTGCGGACGTGGAACACCTCTACACGCTGGCCGACCGCAACTGGCAAGAGCTGCCGCCGCCTGAGCGCGAGGAGCTGCGCAGCGTGGTGCGCGATGCCAAGAAGCACCTGGGTGGCCTGACTGCCCTTGCAGCCCGGGTGTAAAGCCATGCCAACGATACCGCGCAAGCTGCCCAACGGCAGCCTGAAGGAATGGAACGCGAACAAGCCCACGCTGCACATGGCGCGTGGGCACCTGGAACGCGTGATCCGGTGTGCGCCTGCCAGCTGGCAGGCTGCAGTGCGCGAGCGACTGGCGCCCACGGCGCCGCCCATGCTGGCTGTGAACAAGACGGATCGGGAATGGCTGCAGGAGCCGCCCGAGTGGGCGCAGGCGTGGGACATGCTGCAGGCGATCGCCCAGTACGAAGACCGCTTTGGCGCCGCGGCCATGTGGAACCTTGACGACCACGAAATCTGCGAGATGGCCAACAAGCTGGCAGGCGAGGCCGACGAGCTGGATGCGCTGGCCATTGGCCAGGGCGCCAGCCTGGTAGAGCGCGTGGACAGCATTAGGCTGCTGGTGCGGTGCGCGGGCATCGTGGAAGACAAGCCCATCACGGCGAGCCCGCCATCAAGCGGGCACAGGACGCCGCGTGGTGGCGCAAGCGCCTGCGCGTGCATGTGGCGCGTGTGGTTGAGGGCGGCAACATTGGCATGGGGCGTGTGCACCTGCGGCTGGGCGGCTACATCAGCCGCGACGGGCTGGCGCGCCGCAAGGCGCAGGTGAAGCGCAATGCCGAAACCCTGGGCCGCAAGCTGTTCCGCAATGAGGCCGGGCAGGTGTACACGCTGCGCGAGCTGGCCCGGCTGGGCACAGCCAACCCTATCGTGCGCGGTGGCGAGCTGATGACGCGCATCAGGGGCGCGGAAGAATACGCCGACGCGCGCGCGCATGTGGGCCTGTTCCTGACGCTGACGCTGCCCAGCAGGTTTCACCCGGTGAAGCTGGGCAGCGGTGGCCGTCCGATCCCCAACAAGAAGTATCGCGGCGCCACGCCGCGTGACGGCCAGCGGTGGCTGCGCGACAAGTGGGCCAAGTTCCGCTCCGCGCTGGGGCGCAAGGGCGTGCGCATGTACGGCCTGCGCGTGGCGGAGCCGCACCACGACGCCACGCCGCACTGGCATGCGCTGATTTGGGTGGAGGATGAAGCGAGCGCACAGGCAGTGGAAGACAAGGTGCGCCACTACTGGCTGAGCGAGGACGGCGACGAGCGGGGCGCGGCTGAGAACCGCGTGAACATCAAGCGCATGGTGAAGGGCGGCGCGGCTGGCTATGTGGCGAAGTACATCGCCAAGAGCGTGGGCCACCTTGCCCTGGCTGAGCACCAGGATGTGGTGAACGGCCAGCAGATCGCCATGGACTTCGGCCACACCGACGAACGGGACGTGAAGGAGTCAGCGACTGGCCATCAGCGCGTGGACGCCTGGGCGGCGCACTGGGGCATCCGGCAGTTTCAGACCATCGGCATGCCCAGCGTGACGGTGTGGCGCGAGCTGCGCCGCGTGTCGGCCGACCAGCTGGATCTGTTTGCGCAGGAGGGCGACCGGGCCACGGTGCGGGCTTTCAGCGCCTGCCACCGGCACGGGGAGATTCGGGCGGACTGGCGCATCTTCATGGAGGCGATGGGCGGCCACGCATTGCCCCGCAAGCAGTGGCACCTGCGCACAGCCCACCGCACGCCCGAGGCGGGCCAGGTGAACAAGTACGGCGAGGAAGTGAAAGTGGGCCGCATCGTGGGCCTGCAGCCGCAGCGCGGGCGCATGTGCGGGCGCTGGCTGGTGAGCCGCCGCATTGCCTGGACGCCTGTGGTGGATGAGGTGGCTATTGCCACCCATGCCGCGCATGCGGCGGATTCCACAGCTGCAGCAGGACAAGCGCAGGGCGACGGCACAGCCACGGCCCGCGCGGCTTTGCCGCGCGCTTGGACTGGTTTCAATAACTGTACGGCCCGCATCACGGGCGAGCTGATCCGGGAGGCAGTGCCCCCCAGCTGCCACTTCAAAGAGGACTGGTGCACCCCTGAAACAGTGGCCCAGTTCCGTGCATTACGCGCCATGCAGTCCACCGAGGCGTGGCACTGATGAAAAAACAGGCACCAAAGCACACCGCCGCCACCGAGGCGCGCAGCGGCATGGCCGAAACGGGCCGCAAGCCCACCCCGCTGCAGGCCCAGGTGCTGCTGGCCGCGCGCCGCCGCTGCGACGACATGGACGACGGCCAGGCCGCCCGCGACGAGATGAAACGCGAGGTGCTGGAGACACCGGCCGAGCTGCTGCCCGACCTGCTGGCCGCGCTTTCCACCGTGCGCATCACGCGCGCCGACCTTTTCCAAACCACCACCACCGACCGAAAGGAGTGCAACCCATGAACGCCAAGCGAACCGAGCCACGCGTGCATTGCTACCAGCGCCCGCTGCACGGCGGCTACGTGCCTCAGGCGGGCACCACGCCGGAACACCTGCGCGCCGTGTTCGACGCGGAGCGCCAGCGCCTGGCCGATGCCGCCAGGCCGCGCCGCCGCCGCCGTCAGCCCGCAGCGCCGATCAACAACCCCGCCCAGGCCCAGCTGCAGCTGGTGGCCTGACAGACCACAGAGAGGAAATCGAAGACATGCACCCCATTCACAACGTCCAGCCCCTGCGCAGCTACCGGGCCACATTGGTGCCCCAGGGCATCACGCCATCTGACGTGGAAGACCTGGCCGACGCCAGGCTGCTGCCGACCATCCGCGTGAAGGCCGCCACCGCCGAGCAGGCCGAGGCGCATGCACACATTGCCAGCGGCAAGAACGTGCTGCGCGTGGAACGTATCGAAGAACGCGCGGAGGCCTGAGCCATGGCAAAGCCGAAAAACGCACCGGCACTGGCGCACCCCGTGGAGCCATCGCGCTGGTCTCAGATCAGGCAGGCAGAGCGCGTGGACTACAGCACAGCGCAGCCCATCAGCATGAGCTGGAAGACGGGCAAGCCGTACACCTGCCCCGAGCTGCAGCACCGCAGCGCGGCCAATCAACCGCCCAGCCTGGTGATGGGCCGGCGGGTGAGCCGATAGGAGGGCGCCATGCGTATCTACGTTGCAGGCCCCATGACGGGCTACCCTGACCTGAACTTTCCCGCCTTTCACGCAGCAGCCGCCGCGCTGCGCGCCCAGGGCCACCATGTGGAGAACCCCGCCGAAATCAACGCGGACCCCAAGGCCCGGTGGCTGGACTGCATGCGCATGGACATTGCGCGGCTGGTGACGTGCGATGCGGTGTACTTGCTGCCCGGCTGGGAGAAGTCGCGCGGGGCGAAGGTGGAGCACGGGCTGGCGGTGGGCCTGGGCTTTCAGATCATCAACCCGGAGGGCTGACACATGGGCCAGATCATCATGAACAAGGCCCAGCTGCTGGAAGAGCTGGGCATCGTGGAGAACACGCTGCGGGCGTTGATAGAGCAGCGTGGATTTCCGCCGCCCCGCAAGATGGGGGCGAAGCTGTTTTGGCTGGTGGCGGAGGTGGTGGAGTGGTTGCAGGGGTGTCCGAGGGCGTGGCGAGAAGATGCTGGAGAGTGCGCGGCGGCGACTAGCTCCCATTCCTCTTCTTAGAGGTTCTTTCCAGGAAGACTTGCGAATCTTTTGGAGCCACAGCTTCTACTTCTTTCAGCGCAATTCTCAGTTCTTCAACTGTCATCCCTGGGGCTGCATAGAAGATGAGGACTGGAATCCCAGTCTCTGACGCATAGCCCCTGGCAATGAGCCTCTCGATTGCATCTTCCCGTGTTCCGCCATCCTTCTCTATCGACGTCTGCACCATTTCCTCGCACGCGTAGCCAAGGTCTCCGGCCGACATCCGGAAAGATGCTTCAAGGCGGGCTATCAATTCGCCTGTCAAAGAGCGATTGTTTGCTTTTGCCGCTCCCTCAAGCTGATCACGAAGATCGACTGGGATGCGGAAGTTCAACTGCGGATCGGTGCGGGCCATCTCGCAATTGTGCAGCACGGTACTTGCGCTTTGTAATAGCACGGTGATAGTATTAGCACCGTGCTACAAATCATTTGTTTCAAAGGAGGTCGTATGGCGCGAGGTGGTCGAGAAATTGCAGCGTTGTCAGGTCCGCGCGCAGCTGCGTCGTTGCCCGAAATTTTCATTGTTGATGGGAGGCCAATGGCCTTGAGTACGGATGTGGCCCGCTACTTCCGAAAGCAGCACAAGCATGTACTGGAAAAGATTGCCAATCTTTTGGCGGACCTTCCGGCCGATTTCGCTGAGCCGAATTTTCGGCTGAGTGAGTTCACCGACAGTACCGGCCGCACGTTGCCCGCCTACCGTCTAACCCGAGATGGTTTCACCCTGTTGACCATGGGCTTCACTGGCAAGAAGGCATTGGCCTTCAAGCTCGCCTATATCGACGCATTCAACGAGATGGAAGCGGTAATTGCTGAGGGAAAGCACGCGCCTGAACGAATGAACGTGGCCTACGCCCAAGCCGCCGCAGTTGCTGAGCGGGCCGCTCGAACTGTGTTCACTGCGGTGATGGCGGGCGATGACGCCGACTGGCGTGGTGCACGCTGGCTATTTTGTCTGTCGGCTTCGGGTCAGACCCAGGTGATTGCGGTGCCGCACGACGCGCTATTGCTACGCTTGGCCGAGCTGCCACGTCAGATGCTGGAGCCGGGCACGTCGCCCACCAACCGGGAGCTGGTGGAACTGGCAGCTGCCTGCAATCAGCGGCTGGCACAGCGCATGGCGCATGATGCGCGTGGACTACTGAATTGATAGCTTCCAGCTCTTAAGGCGTAAGCGCTAGGGCCATTTTGGCTACTTACATGGTTGTGGGAGAGGCGCGTTGCTAGCTAACTCTGCCAGCAATCGTTCAGCCCTTGACCAGCTGAATGACAAGGGCCACCAACGAAACGACGACCGCAATCGCTGACATGACGTACGCACGATGGGCCTTGGCATTTGCCTCTGCACTGAGTTTGTTGGACCGCTCTGCCGCATTCGCTTGGCGTAGCACCGAATATTCCGGGCTGAGCTGGTAGCGAGTCACCGCTTCCTCCGCCTTTTTTGACAGAAACGCACGTGCCTTAACTTCCTGTTCGCCTACGAAGTCGCCGCGTTCAACCATTTGCAGCAAGGCTTGAATACCGTTCTTGCTGCAAAACTTCTCCATTGTTCTGTCGAACTGTTCATCTGAACTCACGTGTGCCCCTCTGTGCAATAGTTGAACCAGTCCTACATGATGCCTTCACGCTTTCGATCATGTCGGCGCATGGAGCGAGTAGCGTGGCGTTCCGCATCCATGCAAGATGGGCGCTAAGCTGTTTTGGCTGTTGTCCGAGGTGCTGGAGTGGATGCAGGGATGAAGGCATGAGCGACAGGGCTGTGAAAAATTTCGTATGGAGGGCAAATGAAAAAGCAACGTGTAATGTCTGCAATGGTACTCAAAAAAACTCAAAATCACAAAATTGCAGTTAGATTGTCGTTGGTATTGGTGTTTTTTATATCATTTATGTCAGTGTATATTTTTAGGGCACTGCTTGATAATGACAATGCAACAGCGAGTGGATATCTATCCGCGACCGGGGCCATGCTCGTGGCTTGTCTGTCGCATTCATGACAGATCGAGCTGCATTTGGCGAGTCTGTTGCAAGATTTGATGACGATGCAGGTGAGACAATACGTTCGGCCACTTACTTGTTTCTCGTACTAAGTGATTTATTGACGAGGATCGGTATTGTCCGGGAACAGGCTCTAAGGCGCACGCTACGCAGCGATGCCGGCGAATATTTGCTTAGCGGGCATAGGGCAATATTTGAAATTGGTGCATATAAGACTATCCAGGGTCAAAAAATTGGTGTGATTTCGGATATTGGCGAGCACGTGCATGTAGTTTATGATTTAGTGAATATTTTTGATGGAAGCGGAAATTTCAAGAAAATAACAGAAGATCGATCAAGATTGATCGTCGATGCTTGTGAAAGACTAGGCGCCCAGATTGACAGTTTGAGGACAGAATTGATGAAATTCAGGTTTAGTCTGGACCTGGGGCAGGATTATCAAAAGGAGCACAATAATCCCCCCAGTTCTGCATAATGACGGTCCGCTTATCCAGCATATCGGCGCGCCGGTAGGCGGCTTCGGTTTTCGTGTCAATCGTGTGGGCTAGGCATAGCTCCACGGCATCGCGCGGGTGGTGTGTGGTTTCGCCCGCCCAGTCCCGGAACGTTGAGCGGAAACCGTGGGGCACGGCTGCCAGCTTGTGGCGGCGCATCAGGGCGGTGAATGCCATGTCTGACAGCGGGCCTTTGCGGTTGCTGGGAAACACCTGTTCCACCAGCTCCTCGCGCGCGGCCCCCTGAATGCGCAGCAGCGCAACAGCTTGGCGAGACAAGGGCACGCGATGCTCCCGGTTGGCCTTCATCCGCGCAGCGGGAATAACCCACAGGCCTGCGTCTAGATCGACCTCGCTCCACAACATGCCGCGCACCTCGCCCGAGCGAACAGCGGTCAGGATCAGAAAACACAGAGCGCGGGCGCTTTGACCATCAACAGCGGCAATCTGCTGATACACGGCGGGCAGATCGGCCACGGGCACTGCGGCTCGGTGTTTGACCGGGGCAACCTTTTCCGGGTTGGCCAGGATGTGCTCCAGCTGTCCGCGCCAGCGCGCAGGATTGGGGCCGGTGCGGTGGCCGTGGGCGGTAGCCCAATCCAGCACCTGTTCAATTCGCCCGCGCACTCGCGTAGCGGTTTCAGTCTTGGTTTTCCAGATGGGCGCGAGCGCGCGCAGGACGTGGGACTGTTCAATCTCTGAGACCGACAGCCGACCAAAATGCGGTGACGCGTAGGTGGCGAGGGTGTTGCGCCACTGCTGCGCGTGCTTGGCGTTGCGCCAAGTGCTTTCGTGTTCAGTGATGAACGCATCAGCCGCCTTGTCGAACTCCAGCCGCTGGGCGGCTGCCAGGCGGGCGGCCTCCCGTTCATCCTGGCGCGACTTGATGGGGTCGATGCCTGCATCACGCTGCCCCAGCGCTGCGCGCGCTGCCTCGCGTGCTGCAGCCAGCGTCACACCGGGATAGCTGCCCAGGCCCATGCGCCTACGCTGGCGCATGTGCACATACCGCAGCACCCAGGTGCGCGACCCGCCTTCAATCCGAAGATACAAGCCGCTGACCCCACCCACAGCGTGCGAGCCTTCCACGCGCAGCCTGGAAACCTCCAGCGCTGTCATCTCAAGGATTCGCTTCGGCATGGCTCAATTTCTGTAGGCCATCATGTAGACCCAAAAAATTTGAATTGAGCGCGGCAACCGGTTGACTGCTCGCTGCGAAAACACTGTATAAAACAACATGGATCGAAGCGTACCACGTTGTTTTATATGGGGTCAACGCAGAGCACAGACGTAAAAAAACCCGCTGGTTTAGGGCGGGTTTTTTTAGCTCTGGCGGAAACGGAGGGATTCGAACCCTCGATGAGGCTCTACACCCCATACTCCCTTAGCAGGGGAGCACCTTCGGCCACTCGGTCACGTTTCCAATCCCGCTATTATGCCCCATTTCCGGGGCGCTTCTGGCGGGTGAGGCGGCTTGCTGGTCCAGCTCGAACGCCTTGTGCAGGCTGCGCACGGCCAGTTCGACGTACTCCTCGTCGATCACGACGGAGGTCTTGATCTCGGAGGTAGAGATCATCTGGATGTTGATGCCCTCCTCGCGCAGCGTGCGGAACATCTTGCTCGCCACGCCCACGTGGCTGCGCATGCCGCTGCCGACGATGCTCACCTTGCAGCAGCTGGTGTCGCCCACGACCTCCTGCGCGCCCAGCACGGACACCACTTTCTCCTTGAGCAGCTCGACGGTGCGCGCGCAATCGTTGCGGTGCACGGTGAAGCTGAAGTTGGTCTTGCCGTCCTTGCCCACGTTCTGGATGATCACGTCGACCTCGATGTTGGCATCGGCCACGGCGCCCAGGATCTGGTGGGCGATGCCCGGCTTGTCGGGCACGCCCAGCACGGAGATCTTGGCTTCGTCGCGGTTGAATGTGATGCCGGATACGACGGCTTGTTCCATTTTTTTGTCTTTCTCAAAAGTGATCCGCGTGCGGACCTGGCTTCTTCGTTGACGTCGATGCACCAGGGCGTGAAGCTGGACAGCCCGCGCATGGACCTCACTTTTGTTGTATTTGCCCGCGAGCTCCACCCAGCGGATCTTCGGCAACTTGCTGCCCAGGCTCGCCATTTCGAGCTTTTCCTCGAAACTCACCGCCCGCAGGCTTCGAGTTTCGACCACACTGAAGGACACTGCCCCGGCGCGCCGCCGTGGTTCGTGCGGTCAGGGGGCCAACACCTCTGGACTGTACCAATCGAGTTCCGGCCCGGACCGGACGGCAAAACCATGCCCGACCTTGATGTGGATGCGGTGGCCGCGTGTGGTGCACGACTGCACCTGGTCGAGCAGTTCATTCAATTGCGCCGCGGCCGCCGTGGTGTGGTGCTCGACGCGCAGCCAGTGGCGCAGCACATTGGCCTGCCGGGCGCGGCTCAGGCCCTGCAAGGCCCGGATGCGCGGCGGTGCGCCCACGATGGCCAGGTCCTGCAGTGCAAGTTCTTCCAGCAGTTCGTCCGCCTGCGCCGCATGCTGGGCGGACCGCGCAAAGGTGTCGCGAAACGCAGGGAATGCGGCCTCCAGCACGGGCAAGATCCTCGCGCGGATGCGGTTGCGCGTGAAGCGCTCATCGGCATTGGTCGGGTCTTCCACCCACCCCTGCCCCTGTGCCCGCAGCCACTGGCGCACGTCAGCCCCGGCCACCCGCAGCAGGGGGCGGTACCAGTCAATGCCCGCGCGGCGCCAGCGGGCGGGCATCGCCGCCAGCCCGGCCACACCGGCCCCGCGCGACAGGGCCAGCACGAGCGTTTCGACCTGGTCATCCGCGTGTTGCGCGATTGCTATTGATTTAATAGCATTATGCGCTTTACTGGCAAGCGCTACCGCCTCAAATGCCTTGTACCTTGCCTGCCGTGCAGCGTCTTCCGGGCTTTGCCCCGGCGCGTGGCGGGCGTCCGGGCGCTGCACCGCCAGCGGCACATCCAGGGCTTGGCACAGGTCTTCGCAGTGCCGCGCAAAACCGTCAGCCGCTGGCTGCAAGCCATGGTGCACGTGGATCGCCCGCACCTGGCCAGGCCAGCGCCGGGCGCATGCCAGCAGCAGCGCCGTGGAATCCGCACCGCCGCTGAATCCGACCGCCAGGGGCAGCGCAGGCTCGAAGGCCTGCATGGCCGCGTCGAAGGACAAGGTCATGTCCATGCCTCCCCGTGGCGCCAGGGCAAGGGCCAGGAACCTGTGGCGGCGTCAACAACAACAAGGGCAACAAGGGGGCGGCGGCACATGGCGGCCGATTATCGGCGCCTCCCGGCCACGGCAAGGGCGGAGAACCCTGGCCAGAAGCACCAACGGCCCCGCAGGGCCGTTGGTGGTGGGCAGGAAAGCGTCCCCGGAACCGTCAGCGGCTCTCCGCCTTGGTGTCGCTGAACCGGCCGTAGCTTTGCAGGCGGTCATAGCGGCGGTCCAGCAGGTCCTTCGTCTTCAGGTCCGCCACCTGGCGGAACGCATCGCCCAGCGCGCGCTTGAGGAAGGCCGCCATCTGCTTGTGGTCGCGGTGGGCGCCGCCCACGGGCTCGCTGACGATCTTGTCCACCAGGCCCAGCGCTTTCAGGCGGTGGGCGGTGATGCCCAGGGCATCGGCGGCTTCCTGCGCTTTTTCGCTGGTTTTCCAGAGGATGGAGGCGCAGCCTTCGGGGCTGATCACGGAGTAGATGGCGTACTGCAGCATCACCACCTGGTCAGCCACGCTGATCGCCAGCGCGCCGCCGGAGCCGCCCTCGCCGATGATGGTGGTGATGATGGGCACTTCGAGTTGCGCCATCTCGAAGATGTTCCGGCCGATGGCCTCGGACTGGCCGCGTTCCTCGGCATCGATGCCAGGGTAGGCGCCGGGCGTGTCCACAAAGGTGAACACGGGCAGCTTGAATTTCTCGGCCGTCTTCATGAGGCGCAGGGCCTTGCGGTAGCCCTCGGGCTTGCTCATGCCGAAGTTGCGCATCGCGCGCTCCTTGGTGTCGCGCCCCTTCTGGTGGCCCAGCACCATGCAGGCATGGCCGTTGAAGCGTGCCAGCCCCCCCACGATGGACAGGTCGTCCGCGTAGTGGCGATCGCCGTGCAGCTCCACGAAGTCGGTGAAGATGTCGCGCACGTAGTCGAGCGTGTAGGGGCGCTCGGGGTGGCGGGCGATCTTGGTGATCTGCCAGGGCGACAGCTCGCTGTAGATGTCCTTGGTGAGCTGCTGGCTTTTCTTGCTCAGCTGGTCGATCTCTTCCGAGATATCGACGGCACTCTCGGTCTGCACGTAGCGCAGTTCTTCGATTTTGGATTCGAGTTCGGCAATCGGCTGCTCGAAATCCAGAAAGGTCTTTTTCGCCAACGTTGTTCTCCTTGGGGCGCGCCGGGGTGCGGGCGCCACGAATGGCACGCACTGTAACCGACGCGTTACGAGTTTGGTATGACGCTTGTCCAACAAATAAAAAGTCCGCTGTCCCGGGCGCTGCGCACCACCTACAGCCCACGAAACGGGCGCGCCCCACGAGGAGGGCCGCCGCGCTGGCGGCGCTCCCGGGCACGCGGCGCAAGGGTACCCAGGGGCATCTCGCTCAGTACGCCACGGGAAGCGGATCCAGCGATCGCCAAATATACCAAGTCGCCACGCTGCACCAGGGCTTCCAGGCCTCGGCCACTTCGCGGGCATCGCTGCGGCTGACCGGATCGCCCGAAAAGTAATTCTGGCTGATGCCGGTGATCAGCCCCACGTCGTCCAGCGGCAGCACGTTGGGGCGCATCATGTAGAAGATGAGGAACATCTCGGCCGTCCAGCGGCCGATGCCGCGGATGGCCACCAGTTCGGCAATGATGGCCTCGTCATCCATCGCGGCCCAGTCCTTCACGTGCAGCTTGCCGCCCTCGAAGTGCATCGCCAGGTCCACCAGGTAGTCGACCTTGCGCGCAGACAGGCCCGCGGCCCGCATGTCGTCGATCTTGAGCTTGAGCACGCTGGCGGGCTTCATGCTGCGGGGCATCGCGGCAAAGCGCTCCCACACGGTCTGCGCGGCCTTCACCGAGATCTGCTGGCCCACGATGGAGCGCGCGAGCGTGGTGAACGCATCGCCGCGTGTCTGCAGCGCCGCGTCGCCAAACTGGGGAATCAGGCGCTTCATCACCCGGTCCTTCTTGACCAGGTGCTTGCAGGCCTCCGCCCAGTAGTCGGGCGTGGCCAGCGCCGGCTCGGCCACGAGCACTTCGGATGCTATCTTTTTAGAAGCTGCCACCGGGCGTCCCATCCGCCCAGCAGGCGTTTTCCATGACAAACACAACGATCACTGCGCGGCTTCCCAGGTGGTGCCAGCGGCGGAGTCCTTGAGCACGATGCCCTGGGCCAGCAATGCATTGCGGATGCGGTCGGCCTCGGCGAAATCCTTGCCCGCCTTGGCAGCGGCGCGCGCGGCGATCCGGGCCTGGATTTCGGCTTCGTCCATACCGCCCGCCCCGGCCTGCAGGAAGGCCTTGGGGTCGCCCTGCAGCACCCCCAGGCAACCGCCCAGCGCCTTGAGCAGCCCCGCCAGTTCGGCAGAGCGGGTCTTGTTGACCTCGCCGGCCAGGTCGAACAGCACGGCCATGGCTTCGGGGGTGCCGAAGTCCTCGTCCATCGCGGCCTTGAAGCGGGCGGCATGCGGCGCCGCCCAGTCAATGGCCGCCACCTCGGCGGGCGCCACGAGGTTCAGGGCGGTGTACAGGCGCTTCAAGGCCTGGCGCGCGTCGTCCAGGTGGGCATCGCTGTAGTTCAGGGCGCTGCGGTAGTGGGCCCGCACGATGAAAAACCGCACCGTCTCGGCGTCGTACTTCGCCAGCACGTCGCGGATGGTGAAGAAGTTGCCCAGCGACTTGCTCATCTTCTCGTTGTCCACGCGCACGAAGCCGTTGTGCACCCAGAAGCGCGCCAGGGGCTTGCCATTGGCGCCTTCGCTCTGGGCGATCTCGTTCTCGTGGTGCGGGAACTGCAGGTCCATGCCGCCGCCGTGGATGTCGAAGGTCTCGCCCAGCGTGGCGCCGCACATGGCCGAGCACTCGATGTGCCAGCCGGGGCGGCCCGAGCCGAATTCGCTGTCCCACTTGGCCTCGGGTGGCTCCTCGGGCTTGGAGGCTTTCCACAACACGAAATCGAGCGGGTCTTCCTTGCCATCGAGCACGGCCACGCGCTCACCCGCGCGCAATTCGTCGAGCGACTTGCCCGAGAGCTTGCCGTAGCCGTCGAACTTGCGCACGGAGTAGTTCACGTCGCCATTGCCGGCGCGGTAGGCCAGGCCCTTGCCTTCCAGCGTGCCGATCAGCGAAAGCATCTGGGGCACGTATTCGGTGGCGCGCGGCTCCAGCGACGGGGGCTCGATGCCCAGCGCCGCGATGTCGGTGTGCATGGCGGCGATCATCTCGTCCGTGAGGGCACGGATGGTGATGCCCCGCTCCAGCGCGCGCTTGATGATCTTGTCGTCAATGTCCGTGATGTTGCGCACATAGGTGACGCGGTAGCCACTGCTTTTCAGCCAGCGCTGCACGACATCGAACGCCATCATCATGCGGGCGTGGCCGATGTGGCACAGGTCATAGATGGTCATGCCGCACACGTACATGCGCACATGGCCAGGTTCGAGCGGGGAAAACTCCTCCAATGCACGCGACAGCGTGTTGTAGATGCGCAAACTCATGGGATTTCAGTCACGGGGGATGGGGTGGTTGGGTGAAAAAGGTTCACCCGGCAGCAGGGGGCAAAGGCCCCTGGAGGGAGTTGGCCCAGCAAGGGGCCTCCAGCGAAATCACCCGCGGCAACAGCGCACCGTCATGACAACCCCCTCAGCTACAATCCGCCGCAGTATAAGCCCCCGCCCGGGACAGACGCTGCCCAACACCCTTGAATCCCCCATGAAGCAAGTCCGACGCACCCTCCCCCACCTGCTGCGCCTGCTGGCACTGACCGCGCTGCTGGGCACCGGTGCGGCCCATGCGGACGACTATGCGGAAATCACCCAGCTGATCAAGGCCGGCAAGCCGGCCGAAGCCCTGGTGAAGGCCGACCAGCGCCTTGCCGCCGCCCCGCGCGACCCACAGCTGCGCTTCTTGCGCGGCGTGGCGCAGGCGGACTCGGGCAAGCCCGGCGATGCGATCACCACGTTCACCAAGCTCACGGAAGAGTATCCCGAGCTGCCCGAGCCCTACAACAATCTGGCGGTGCTGTATGCCAGCCAGAACCAGCTGGACAAGGCCCGCACGGCGCTCGAAATGGCGATCCGCACCAATCCGAGCTACGCCACCGCCCATGAGAACCTGGGCGACATCTATGCCAAGCTGGCCAGCCAGGCCTACAACAAGGCGCTGCAGCTGGATGCGGCCAACGCCAGCTCCGTCAAGCCCAAGCTGGCGCTGATCCGCGAGCTGTTCACTGCGGAAGCCGCCGCCGGCAAGCCCGCTCGCCCCGGGGCCGCGGCCCCCGCGCCGGCGCCAGCCGTGGCGGCCACGCAGCGGCCCGCCGCAACGGCACCCGCCGCCGCAGCGCCCGTGGCAGCCCCTTCACCGGCGCCTGCTGCGCCAGCGCCCGCACCCGCTGCCGCGGCATCCCCCGCTCCGGCCGTTGCCGCGTCGCCCGCCGCCGCTGCCGGCGATGCGTCCCTGCAGGCCGCCGTTACCGCGGCCGTGCAGGCCTGGGCCGCCGCCTGGTCCGCCAAGGACATGGCCGCCTACCTCGGCGCCTACGACAAGTCATTCGATCCTCCCGGCCGCCAGACCCGTGCCGCCTGGGAAAAGGAGCGTGAAGCGCGCATCGTCGGAAAATCCAGGATCAGCGTGCAGATCTCCGACATCTCGGTCGCGGTCAACGGCGACAAGGCCACGGCCCGTTTCCGCCAGGCCTACACGGCCGATGCGCTCAATGTCGCCAGCCGCAAGACGCTGGACATGGTGAACCACAACGGCCGCTGGACCATCGTCCGCGAATCCACCGGCGGCTGACCGTGACGAAGCGCGGCGCAGCCGGCCCTGCGATGGCGGCGGCGCGCGCTGTTTCTGCCTCCCTGCCCTGACCTGACCTGAAACGATTTCGCACATGCTTGTGGCGTTGTCCGCACGAAGCCGCCCGGCCGTGGCGGGCGCCCTTTGCCTGGCGGCGCTCCTGCACGCAGCCCCGGTGCTGCCCCAGAGCGCCAAGTCCCGGGGCGCGGCGGCCGTCACCTCGGTCCGGCCCATGCAAGCCGCGGGCTCCACGGCACCCGCCCTGCGCGATGGCCAGGCGGAGGCACGCCTCATGGTGGTGTACCAGCTCATCGCCGAGGGCCGCCACCGCGAGGCGCTGGCGCAGGCCGAGGCCCTGGCGCGCGACTATCCCAACTTCCAGCTGGCGCAACTGGTGGTGGGCGACCTGTTGATGGCGCGCACGCGGCCGATCCGCCGCCTGGGCGATGTGCCCGAGCCCGACTCGGCCCGCAGCATCCAGACGGCTGCCACGCTGGAAGAACTGCGCAACGAATCGCGCCAGCGCGTGGATGCCCAGCGCAGCCGCCCCCCGGCGCACAGCATCCCGGCGCAGTTCCTGGAGCTCTCGCCCCGCTCCCGCCATGCCATCGCGGTGGATGCCTCGCGTTCGCGCCTGTACCTGTTCGAGAACACCCCCAAGGGCCTGCAGCTGGTCGCCGACTACTACGCTTCTGTCGGCAAGCTGGGCATCGAGAAGAACCTGGAAGGCGACCAGCGCACCCCGCTGGGCGTCTACTTCATCACCAGCCGGCTGGACCCCGCCACGCTCAAGGACTTCTACGGCGCGGGCGCGCTGCCCATCAACTACCCCAACCCCCTGGACCAGAGCCGGGGCAAGACCGGTGGCGGCATCTGGCTGCACGGCACGCCGCCCGACCAGTTTGCCCGCGCGCCCCTGGCCACCGATGGCTGCCTGGTGCTGGCCAATCCCGACCTCGAACGCATCCTGCGCACGGTGGAGCCCCGCTCCACGCCCGTGGTCATCACGCGCCAGCTGCAGTGGGTGGCACCGCACGCGGTACAGGCGGACCGCAAATCCTTCGACGCGGTGCTCAACGCCTGGCGCAGCGCCAAGACCGAGGGCGACATGAGCCGCCTGATGGGTTTCTACGCGCCGGACTTCCAGAGCTACCGCAAGAAACCGCTGCAAGAGTGGTCCCAGGTGCTCCAGGCCGAGACCCGCGCATTGCGGGGCAGGGAACTACACCTCAAGGACAAGTCTTACCTGCGCTGGACAGATTCCGCCGACACCATGGTGGTAACGTTCGGCGAAGTCGCCGCAGGCGCCCGCACGGGCCCCGTCAAGCGCCAGTACTGGGCGCGGCGGGGCCAACAATGGCAGATATTTTTTGAAGGAGTGATTGGATGATTTCCAGAAGAAATTCGACCCTGGCACTTTCCAGCATTGCGCTGGCAGCTATCTTTTCTGCAGCACCCGTGCAGGCGCAAGATGCCCCCAAGGTCAAGCTGTCCACCTCGATGGGCGACATCGTGGTGCAGCTCGATCCCGCCAAGGCACCCAAGACGGTCGAGAACTTCCTGGCCTACGTGCAGGACAAGTACTACGACGGCACCGTGTTCCACCGCGTGATCGACGGCTTCATGATCCAGGGCGGCGGCTACACGGCCGACCTGATTCCCAAGCCCACCAAGGCCCCGATTCCGCTGGAAGCCGGCAACGGCCTCAAGAACGACAACTACACCATCGCCATGGCGCGCTCAGGCAACCCCAACTCGGCCACGTCGCAGTTCTTCATCAACGTGAAGGACAACGCGATGCTCAATGCTCCCAGCCCCGACGGCCATGGCTATGCCGTGTTCGGCAAGGTGGTGAGCGGCACCGAGGTGGTCGACAAGATCAAGGCCGTGGCCACCGGCAACAAGGGCCCGCACCAGAACGTGCCCACCGCCCCCGTCACCATCAACTCCGCCACCCTGGTGAAGTAACCCATTTTTGATTGACTGATTGAAAGAACCCTTGCCATGAGCAACCCCCAAGTCGAACTGCACATCGCCGGCTACGGCGTCATCACCCTCGAACTCGACGCCGCCAAGGCGCCCAAGTCGGTCGAGAACTTCCTGGCCTACGTGAACAAGGGCCACTACAACAACACCATCTTCCACCGTGTGATCCCCGGCTTCATGGTGCAAGGCGGCGGCTTCGAGCCCGGCATGACACAAAAGGGCACCGACGCGCCCATCGAGAACGAAGCCAACAACGGCCTGAAGAACGCCAACTACACCGTGGCCATGGCCCGCACCAGCGACCCGCACTCGGCCACCGCCCAGTTCTTCATCAACGTGGCCGACAACGGCTTCCTGAACCACACCGCTCCCTCGGCCCAGGGCTGGGGCTATGCCGTGTTCGGCAAGGTGGTTGGCGGCGCCGACGTGGTCGACAAGATCAAGGCCGTGAAGACGGGCCGCAAGGGCTTCCACGACGATGTGCCGAAGGAAGACGTGATCATCGAGAAGGCTGTCGCACTCTGATCTCGCGTTGATCTGACCTCCGTCTCCGTGACGACGACCGTGCCCCGGTTCGAGGAGCTTGCCGCTCCCGCGCACTGGCGCACGGTCGATTTCATTTCCGACCTGCACCTGCAGGCCAGCGAGCCTGCCACCGTGGCCGCCTGGCAGGACTACCTGGCCGGCACCGAAGCGGATGCCCTCTTCATCCTGGGCGATCTGTTCGAGGTCTGGGTGGGGGACGACGCCATCGGCGAAACCGGCAGCTTCGAGGCCCAGGGCTGCGCGGCCCTGCGCGCGGCGTCGCAGCGCCTGCCCGTGTACTTCATGCACGGCAACCGCGACTTCCTGGCGGGCCCTGCGTTCCTTGCGCAGTGTGGCATCACCGGCCTGGCGGACCCGACGGTCCTGGTGTTTGACGGCCAGCGCTTCGTGCTGAGCCATGGCGACCTGCTGTGCCTGGACGATGTGGACTACCAGCGCTTTCGCGTGCAGGCCCGCAGTGCCGGGTGGCAGCAGCAGTTTCTGGCGCAGCCCCTGGCGACGCGCCGCGCGCAGGCACGCGGCATCCGCCAGGAGAGCGAGGCGCGCAAACAATCGGGCGCCATCTATGCCGACGTGGACGGCCCGGCTGCCATCGCCTGGCTGCAGGCGGCCCAGGCACATACGCTCATTCACGGCCACACCCACCGTCCCGCCGACCACGCACTGGCCCCCGGCTTGCGGCGTGTGGTGCTCAGCGACTGGGACGCGGCCGCATTGCCGCCCCGCGCGGAAATACTGCGTTTGTCCCGCGTGGGCTTGGAACGGCTGCCCCTGGCCCCCAAGTACCAGCGATCCTGAACTGCGCGGGGCTTCACCTCCCGCCGCCTGATCGCCATGCCCCCTCTCCTCCACCGGCTCTGGAGCCGTGTCCGCGCCACCGTGTCCCCCGTGCCCGACATCTCGGCCACGCTGTGGCTCCAGACCCTGCAGCGCTACCCGTTCCTGGCGGCGCTCTCGCTGCACGACCAGTCCAAGCTGCGCGCGCTCAGCGCCCTCTTCCTGCACCACAAGGAATTCCACGGCGCGCACGGCCTGGTGGTGACCGATGCCATGGCCATCGACATCGCGGCCCAGGCCTGCCTGCCCCTGCTGCACTGGGGCGACCCGGCCCAGGCGCTGGACTGGTACGACGATTTCGTGGGCATCGTGCTGCACCCCGGCGAGGCCGTGGCGCGCCGCAAGACGGTGGACGAAGCCGGTGTGGTGCATGAACATACGCAGGTGCTGCTGGGCGAGGCCATGGACCGCGGCCCCATCATGCTCAGCTGGGCACACGCCTCCAACGGGCGTGAGAACACTGAGCGCGGCCACAACGTGGTGGTGCACGAGTTCGTTCACAAGCTCGACATGCGCAGCGGCGAGCCCAACGGCTGCCCGCCATTGCCCGCAGGCTTCATGGGCACGCGCACAGGGCGCGCGGCCTACGAAGCCTGGTGGGCCGCCTGGGAGCCCGCGTACGAACAGTTCCGAGAACGCGTGATCCTGGCCGAGCGCTTCGGCGCGGAACGCCCCTGGCTGGACGCCTACGGGGCCACATCGCAGTCCGAATTCTTTGCCGTGGCCTGCGAGGCCTACTTTGTGAACCGGGACCGGTTCGCGCAGGAGTTTCCGGCGCTGATGCCGGTGCTGGACGCGTTTTTCAAGCGGCCCGCTGTGGCACGTGCATGACCGTTCCCCGCGTCATGCGCCCCACCGCCGCCAGTGAAGAAAGCGCCACAAAGTGGCGGTGGCCAGGTGGCGGCGCCGTCCACACACCCTACCCCGCCAATGCAAACCGGGCTGCGCGCGCCACCGCCGCCGCGTCCACCCCAAAAAACGCCCGCAGCGCCGCCCGCGTATCGCTGCGCCCAAAACCGTCCGTTCCCAATGTGACGAAGCGACGGCCTTGCGGCACGAACGCGCGCACGGTCTCCGGCACGGCGCGCACATAGTCGGTGGCGGCAATCACCGGGCCGCGTGTGCCCGCCAGTTGCTGCGTCAGCCACGCCACGCCGGGCCGCGCCTCCCCCTCCAGCGCACGCTGTTCGCAGGCCACGCCGTCGCGGGCCAGCTCGCTCCAGCTGGTCACGCTGAGCACGGTCACGTCCACACCCTCGCCTGCCAGCAGTTCGGCGGCCTTGACCACCTCGGTCAGGATGGCGCCGGAGCCCATCAGGGTGACGCTTTTGGATGAAATTGGCCCTTCACGGCCGTCCATCAAGCGCGGATAGCTCCTGAAAACATAGCAACCTCGCAGCACACCTTCTGCCGCATCGGCAGGCAGGTCGGGCTGGGCGTAGTTCTCGTTCATCAGCGTCACGTAGTAGAAGACGTCGCGCTGCTCGGTCACCATCTCGCGCATGCCGGCGTCGATGATCACGGCCATCTCGCCCGCGTAGGCCGGGTCGTAGGCCTTGCAGTTGGGGATGGTGGCGGCTACCAGGTGGCTGGAGCCGTCCTGGTGCTGCAGGCCCTCGCCGCCCAGCGTGGTGCGGCCCGAGGTGGCGCCCAGCAGGAAGCCGCGCGCACGCTGGTCTGCGGCGGCCCAGATGGCGTCGCCCACGCGCTGGAAGCCGAACATCGAGTAGTAGATGTAGAACGGCAGCATGGCCAGGCCGTGCACGCTGTAGCTGGTGGCCGCGGCCGTCCAGCTGGCGATGGCGCCGGCCTCGCTGATGCCTTCTTCCAGAATCTGGCCGTCCAGCGCCTCGCGGTAGCTCAGCACCGAGCCGATGTCCTCGGGCGCATAGCGCTGGCCCACGCTGCTGTAGATGCCGACTTGCTTGAACAGGTTGGCCATGCCGAAGGTGCGCGCCTCGTCGGCCACGATGGGCACGATGCGCGGGCCCAGCGTGGCGTCCTTGAGCAAGCTGCCCAGCATGCGCACGAAGGCCATGGTGGTGCTCATCTCCTTGGCCTGCGGCTGCAACGCGAACTGCGCGTAGCTGGCGATGGCCGGCACGGGCAGCGCGTCGCAGGTGGTGTCGCGGCGCGGCAGGTAGCCGCCCAGGTTCTGGCGGTGGCCGCGCAGGTAGCGCATCTCGGGGCTGTCTTCGGCGGGCTTGAAGAACGCGAGGCTGGTGGCCTGCTCGTCGGACAGGGGCAGGTTGAAGCGGTTGCGGAACTCGATGAGGTCCGTCTCGTCGAGCTTCTTCTGGCTGTGCGTGGTCATCTTGCCCTGGCCGGCCGTGCCCATGCCGTAGCCCTTCTTGGTGTGCGCCAAAATCACCGTGGGCTGGCCCTGGTGGCGCGCGGCGGCGGCATACGCGGCGTGGATCTTCACCAAGTCGTGCCCGCCGCGCTTCAAGCGATCGATCTGCTCGTCCGTCATGCCCTGGGCCAGGGCCGCCAGCTCGGGGTTCTGGCCGAAGAAGTTGTCGCGGTTGAAGCGCCCGTCCTTGGCGGCAAAGGTCTGCATCTGGCCGTCCACCGTGCCTTCGAGCGTGCGCACCAGCGCACCGGTCAGGTCGCGGGCGAACAGGCCGTCCCAGTCGCTGCCCCACACGAGCTTGACCACGTTCCAGCCCGCACCGGCGAACAGGCGCTCCAGCTCGTCGATGATGCGGCCGTTGCCGCGCACCGGGCCGTCCAGCCGCTGCAGGTTGCAGTTGACCACCCAGACCAGGTTGTCGAGGCCCTCGCGCGCGGCCAGGGTCAGCGCGCTCATGCTCTCGGGCTCGTCCATCTCGCCATCGCCGAACACGCCCCAGACCTTGCGCGCCGAGCAGTCGAGCAGGTTGCGGTGCGTGAGGTAGCGCATGAAGCGCGCGTGATAAATGCTGCTGATGGGACCGATGCCCATCGACCCCGTGGGGAACTGCCAGAAGTCCGGCATCAGCCAGGGGTGCGGGTAGCTCGACAGGCCCTGCGCACCCGCGCCCGGCGCCGTGAGCTCCTGGCGGTAGTGTTTCAGGTCCTGCTCGGACAGGCGGCCTTCGAGGAACGCCCGCGCATACACGCCCGGCGCGCTGTGCGGCTGGAAGAACACCAAGTCGCCCCGGTGCTGCCCCTCGCCCAGGCCTTCACGGGCGCGGAAGAAGTGGTTGAAGCCGCTCTCGAAAAGATCGGCCGCGCTGGCGTAGCTGGCGATGTGGCCGCCCAGTTCGCCATAGGCCTGGTTGGCGCGCACCACCATCGCCAGCGCGTTCCAGCGCACGATGGAAGCCACGCGCTCCTCGATGGCGAGGTCGCCGGGGAAGACGGGCTGGTCCTGCACCGCCACGGTGTTCACATACGGCGTGTTCAGGTCCGGCTGCCAGCCGATGCGCTGCGCGCGCGCCAGGCGCACCAGTTCCTGCAGCATGTGCCGCGCCCGCTCCGGGCCTTCGGTGGCGACCAGCGCCAGGAAGGCGTCGCGCCACTCGGCGGTTTCTTCGGGGTCCGTATCGGCCAACGGTGCGGCCGATGCCGGCGTGAGCAGGTGGTGGTGTGCGGTGGGGGCGTTCATGCCGCAACTGTAGCCATTGCCGCCCCGAATGGGATGCCGTTGTAGCCCACCAAAGCGCCCATCACAGCATTTCATGCGGCCAACAGCCTACACTGCAGCACATGAAGCTGGATACCCTGGATTTGCGCATTCTGGCCGAGCTGCAGGCCGACGGTTCCCTGTCCAACGTGGAGCTGGCGCGGCGCGTGCACCTCTCGCCCTCGCCGTGCCTTGCGCGCGTGAAGGCGCTGGAGGCCGCGGGCGTCATCAGCCGATACGTGGCACTGGCCAGCGCGGCCGCCCTGGGCCTGGGGCTCAACGTGTTCATCAGCATCAGCCTGAAGACGCAGAGCAAGGAGGCGCTGGGCGACTTCGAGCAGCGCATCGCCGAGCACGACGAGGTGATGGAGTGCTACCTGATGAGCGGCGACAGCGACTACCTGATCCGCGTGGCCGTGCCCGACATCGGGGCGCTGGAGCGCTTCATCCTGGAGCGCCTCGCCCCCATCACCGGAGTGGAAAAGATCCGCTCGAGCTTCGCGCTCAAGCAGGTGCGCTACAAGACGGCGCTGCCGCTGCCCCGGGCGTAGGGCCCCTTTTTTTCACTCCGCCCGCGCAGTGCTCGGCGGGTGGCCAATGATGCGCTTGTACGCCCGGCTGAACGAGGCCTCCGACTCGTAGCCCAGCCGGTGGGCCGCCACGGCCACGCGCATGCCGTCGCGCGCGATCCAGCGGCGCGCCTGCGACATCTTGACCTTGGCCACGTAGCGCGCCGGGCTCTCGCCCATGGTGCGCGTGAACGATTCGGAAAAGCTCGAGCGCGAGGCGCCCATCAGGTCGGCCAGCAGCGGCACGTTCCAGTCGCGCTCGGGGTCGGCGTGGATGGCGGCGATCACCTTGCCGATGCGCGGGCAGCGCACGGCGGCGATCCAGCCCGTGGGGTTGTTGCAGCTGCACTCCACCCAGGCGCGGATGATGCTGGCGGCCAGCGCATCGGCCAGGCGCGCGAGGATCGCGCAGGCGCCCATGCGGTCCTGCTCCACCTCGCGCTCCATGGCGTCGAGCAGCACCGGCACGGTGGTGTCGCGCCGGGCCAGGTCGCCGGCCATCATCACCGCCGGCATCATGGCCATCAGCGGGTGCAGCGGGTCGAGGTTGAAGCGCAGCGCGCCGCTGAACAGCACGTCGGGGGCCAGCGGCGGAGGTGGCGCGACGGGGGCCCCCAGGGGCGCGTGGCCCGCATCGCGGCCGTCCACCAGGTAGATGTTCTCGGACACGGGCTTGCGCGCCAACGAATCGATGTCCACTGGCGGCACGTCGGGCGAGCTGGCCAGCACGTGGAAGCTGCCGTGCGGCAGCAGCACCGCGTCGCCTGGGTTCAGGCGCTGCCAGTCGGTACCCGGCGTGCGCAGCCAGGCTCCGCCATGGCCCACGAAGTGGAAACGGGCCGAGCGCTGCGCCGGGAAGGCGATGGCCCACGGCGGCTGCAGCACGCAGCGGCCATACTCCACGCCGTCCAGGCGCAGGCCGAGCAGGATCTGGGTCAGCAGGTCCGGCGGCTCAGCGAACGGCTGCTGGGGGATCTGGTTGAAGGGTTTGGACAAAAAGTCAAGCATCTCGGCTTTTACGGCATGGAAACGCCGCCATCTTATCCCTACGATGGCTTTCCATCCATCCCAAGGCCTTTCCCGTGTCTTCTGCTCCTTCCTGCTCTGCCTGTCTCGACGCCCCGGTGGGCGCCGTGGCCGATGCCAACCCAGCCCCGCATTCCACCCCCGAGCCCACCGAGGCACGCTGGGCCGCCGTGGCCTCCATGGCGCTGGGTGTCTTCGGACTGGTCACGGCCGAATTCTTGCCCGCCAGCCTGCTCACCGCCATGGCCAGCGACCTGCGCGTGAGCGATGGCGCCGCGGGCCAGGCCGTCACCGTGACGGCGCTGGTGGCCGCCGTGGCCGCCCCGTCGCTGCCGCTGCTCACGCGCCGCATCGACCGGCGCTTGGTGATGATCGCCTTCACGCTGCTGCTGGTGCTGTCCAACGCGATGTCGGCCTTGGCCGGGAGCCTGGCCACGCTGCTGGTGGCGCGGGTGCTGCTGGGCGTGGCGCTGGGCGGCTTCTGGTCCATGTCGGCCGCGCTGGCCATGCGGCTGGTGCCCGCCTCGCTGTTCGCGCGGGCCATGTCCTTCATCCTCACCGGGGTGTCGGTGGCCACGGTCTGCGCGGCGCCCATCGGCGCGTGGATGGGCGACCTGTGGGGCTGGCGCAGCGCCTTCATCGCGGCGGGGGGCATCAGCCTGATCACGCTGGCCGTGCAGCTCGCGGCCCTGCCCGCCTTGCCCCCGCGCGACAACCCCAACCTCAAGGTGCTGGGCGAGCTGCTGCGCCGCCCGCCCGTGCGCGTGGCGCTGCTGGCCGTGCTGCTGGTCATCTCGGGGCACTTCGCAGGCTTTACCTACATCCGCCCGCTGATGGAGCAGGTCACCCACCTGTCGGTGGCCACCATCACGGCGGTGTTGCTGGGCTACGGCGTGGGCGGTTTCTTCGGCAACTTCGTGGGCGGCTGGATCGCCGGGCGCAGCGAGCGCCAGGCCATCGTGGCCGGCGGTGCCGTCATCGCCGCGCTGGCCGCCGTGCTGCTGGTGGCCGGGCAGTCGGCGGCCATCACGGCCGTGGCCGTCACGCTGTGGGGTTTTGCGTTCGGCGCCTTCCCGGTGGGCTTCCAGACCTGGATCGTGCGGGCCGCGCCCGACCAGGCCGAGGGCGCGGGCGGGCTGCTGGTGGCGGCGTTCCAGATCGCCATTGCCAGCGGCGCCATCTTCGGCGGCCTGATGGTGGACCATGTGGGCGCGCTGGGCGGGCCGGCGTTTGCGCTGGCGGCGCTCACGCTGGGCACCCTGCTGACCCTGCGGCACGGGCCGCGCCCGGCAGCCGCCTGATCGGCCCCCACGACCCGGCAACGGGCCGGGTGGTCCCGCCGCCCCCTCACTGCGCGGGTTTGCGTGCGATCTCGCCGGTCGCCACGCGCTTGCGCAGATCGCGGATCAGCGCCTTGGCGCGGGCCTCGTTGGCGGGCCCCATGCGCACCAGGATCTTCTGTCCGCTGGACAGCGATTCCAGCGCCGGGTCCACGAATTCGTAGCGCACCCAGGGGCGCAGGTTCGGCACATCGGTATTCACCGGCGTGAGCTTCACGCGCAGCGGGCCCTGGGGTTCGGGCGCCAGCAGCAGGTGGTCCAGCACGGCCACCAGGCGGTCGTTGAAGTAGCGCCTGGGGTAGCCCAGTTCTTCGTACGCCTGCTGGAACAGCGGATACAGCCGCGCATACAAGGCCACGGCGGACTCCATCGGCACGGCCTCGGCAAAGGCCAGAAAAGCGCTGTAGCGCGCGGCATTGGCGGCCGCGACGGTGGTGGGCGCTTCGCCTGTGCCGTCCACCGCAAACCGCTGCGGCATGGGTTGCACGGGCCACATGCGCGAGGGGGCCTGGGCGCGGCCCAGGTTGTCCACCGTGGCCACCAGGCGGCGGACAAAGCCGTCGGTGATCAGGAACGATGCGAGCTTGTCGCGCCCCACCAGTCCAGACAGCAGCTCGACGACGCGCGCGTCAGATTCGGCCAGCGCGGGCAGGGGCGTTTCCGCCGGGGCCAGTGCATCGACCGGGTTCTGCGGCCCCGAGGCTTCGGGCAGGGGCGGTGGAGCCACGGGCGCTTCGGGCGCGGCCGCCACGGGGGGCGGCGCAACCGGCGGCTCTGCCTTGCGCAGCCAGAACCACCAGGCAGCTGCGGCGGCCACCGCGCAGGCCAGCACGGCGGCAATGACCCAGGGGGAGGAGGATGTGCGCTCCGGCGTTGGGCGGAACTCGGCAGTCTCTTGATCGGGCATCGGGTCTCCTTCAAAACAGGAACAACCCTTGTCCGAGCGGCTTCGGCGCCGGGCGTTCCCTGTCCATCCCACGTGGGGATGGGCTTGATTGGAAACCCGCGGGCCACCGCGCCGGTAACGCGATGTAGGCCGCGCGCCGAAACCCGCGCTTAAAACGCCGTGGGGGTGGTGGACAGCGACTCCAGCCACGCCACCGTGGCCGCCACCTCGGAGGGCCGGATCTCGTGCGCGCTGGGGAACTCGTGGTACGCCACCGTCACCGGCAAGGGCGCCATGTGGTGGGCGATGGCCTGTGCATGGGCCAGCGGGATCACGTTGTCGTGCGTGCCGTGGCTCAGCCACAGCTGTTTGCCGCGCAGGGCATCGGGCGGCGCCGCCAGGGGCACCACCTGCGCCAGCAGGCGGCTGTGCCAGACCATCGCCGCCTGCATGAGCGCTGGCCGGGTGAGCAGCAGCGACAGCGCCATGATGCCGCCCTGGCTGAAGCCCCCCACCACCACGCGTTCGGGCGGAATGCCCAGCTGCTCGGCGGCAGATTCGATGGCCTTGGCGACCAGCGCGCGGCTTTCGGCCTCCTGCGCTTCGTTGATGGTGCGTTCCCCGCTGGGCTCGATGGAAAAGTCGAACCACGCATGCGAGCCCGGCCCCATGCGAAACGGTGCACGCAGGCTCAGCACATGAAAGCGCTCGGGAACATGGGGCGCCAGGCTGAACAGGTCCTGTTCGTTGCTGCCCACCCCATGCATCAGCACCAGCAACCAGGGGCGGGGCGCGGTGGCGGCAGCAGGGCGCTGCAAGAAGGTGAGCGGTAGGTTGAGCATGGACAGGCGCCTCGGGCAGTTTTTATGGAGAACGGATGAAAAAACCTGCGGGTCAATGCGCCGGTTCCAGGGCGAACGCGTCCATCGACAGCATGCTGTACATCACCTCGCGGCTCAGGTAGTGGGCATGCAGGTCGTCGCCCGCGGCGCCCAGCGCAAAAAAGATGGGCAGGAAGTGGTCTTCGGTCGGGTGCGCGCGGCTGGCATGCGGGGCCTGGCTGCGGTAGTTGAGCAGCGCGCTGACGTCGCCGCGCGCCAGCGCTGCTTCGATCCACCGGCTGAACTCCAGCACGTACGGCGCGGGCTCGCGGGCACCGCCAAAGAACTCGGCCAGGTTGTGCGTCATGCTGCCCGAGCCGACCACCAGCACGCCCTGGCTGCGCAGGCCGCGCAACGCAGCGCCCAGTGCATACACCTCGGCCGGGCCGGCGCCCACGGGCAGCGCCACCTGCACCACGGGCAGGTCGGCCTCGGGAAACAGGTGCATCAGCGGCACCCAGGCCCCGTGGTCAAACGGACGGGCCGCGTCGCCCTGCGCGGCCATGCCCGCGGCCTGCAGCAGGCCCAGCACCTCCTGCGCCAGCGCGGGGGAGCCGCTGGCGGGATACTGCAGCTGGTACAGCGCGGGTGGAAAACCGCCAAAGTCGTGCCAGGTGGCGGGCTGCGGCCCGGTCATGACCTGCAGGGAGCGCGCCATCCAGTGCGGCGACATGATCACCACGCCGCGCAGGCCGGGATATTGCCCCTTCAGGCTTTCGCCCCACTGGGTGAGCGCAGGGCCCGTGGTGCCGGCGTCGATGGCAAACAAGGGTGCCCCGTGCGACACGAACAGCGCGGGAATGGCGCCGTGGGGCGCGGCAGTGGCGGGGGTTTGGGCTGTGGCAGACATGGCAACTCCATCCGGTAATGCCTTGAATGTAGGACCGATGGGCCCCGCTACCAAGCCCTGTACGCCAGACAGATTGTTCTACCCATGGTGCCAATGCGGCGAGACTCCGCTCACGAACCATCCCCCCCACCGCGCACCCTGCCCCGCAGCGCCTTGGTCTCGCCGCGCTGGGTCTTGCCCTCCAGGCGCCGCTGTTTGGAGCCATAGGTAGGCTTGGTGGCGCGCCGCACGCGGGGCGGCACCGCGACGCTGTTGACCAGCGCGTTCAAGCGCTCCAGCGCATCATTGCGGTTTTGGTCCTGGCTGCGGTACTGCTGGGCCTTGATGACCACCACGCCTTCCTGTGTGATGCGGGTGTCGCGCAGGGCCAGCAGGCGCTCCTTCACGTCCCCGGGCAGTGAGGAGGCGCCCACGTCAAAGCGCAGGTGCACCGCGCTGGAAACCTTGTTGACGTTCTGTCCGCCCGCGCCCTGGGCACGCATGGCGGTGATCTCCACCTCGTCCTCGCGCACCTCAAGCGGTCGTGGCGCCATGTTTGCCCTGTCGTACCGGAGCCGGAATGTGCGGTTAACGCGGGAACAGCAGAAGAAGAGTGAACTTCCCGGCGGCTCAGGCCGCGGGCGGCTGCTGCGCCAGCAACTGCGCCAGGCCGTCGATGGCCAGGCCGTAGCCCAGCACGCCAAAACCGCACATCACCGCCTTGGCCGCCGCCGCCATGTACGAATGGTGGCGGTAGGCCTCGCGCGCGTGCACATTGCTGATATGCAGCTCGATCAGCGTGATGCCCGTGCCCTTGGTGGCATCGTGCAGGGCGATGCTGGTGTGGGTGTAGGCCCCGGCGTTGATGACCACGCCCGCCAGTTCGCCCGCCGCGTGCAAGCGGCCGGCCTCGTGAATCCAGTCCACCAGCGCGCCTTCGTGGTTGCTTTGATGGAACCGCAACGCGAAGCCGTGGCGATCACACGCGTCGGCACAGAGCTTTTCCACGTCGGCCAGCGTGGCTGCGCCATACACGGCGGGTTCACGCGTGCCCAGCAGGTTCAGGTTGGGGCCATTCAGGACAAAAACGGTTTTTTTCTTCACAGACATGCAGCACTCCGGGGCTAGGCGCCTGCCACGCTGGCGGGCCAGAGTGCGCGATTATGCGGCGGCCCGCACGCGCCGGCCCCTTCAGGTACGCCCCACGAGAAAAGCGGCCCCGAAGGGCCGCTGTAAAAGGCAGCCTGTGCAAAGACGCTGCCTGTGAGCGACTGGCGCCCAAGAGGTTGGTTGCAACAATCAGCAGACGGGCCCGCGGGCCCGTCGCCGATCAACGGTCCCAATGGCGATTGTGTCCATGGCCACGATAGCCGTGGTCATGGTGTCGATGGTGGCGGTACCCACGGTCACCGTAGTACACCACGGGTGGCGGGGCGTAATACGCTGGGGGCGGCGTGTAGTACACGGGCCGGGGTGGCGCGTAGTACACGGGCGGCGGGGCCACGTACACCGGGGCGGGTGCGTAGTAGCCATTGCTGGCCCCCACCACCACGCCGGGCACGCCGATACCAACCGACCAATTCACGTCGCCGCGGGCCTGGGCTGCGCCCGTGCCGGCCAGCAATGCCAGCGCCACGCCAGCCGAGGCGGCCATGGCATAGATAGAACGGGTTTTCGTCATGGAAATCTCCTGTTTGAGCGAGGGCAGCCAGCCAAATGGACTCACCTCACCGGTACATAACGCACCAAGTAGCCGAAAGGATGGCATAAAACTGTCTTTACGTTGTGTCTGGACGTATACGCGCCTGTTTCCATGCGTAAACCTTCACGAAACCGGCGCCTAAAATGACCCAATGAGCACCCCAAACCCCGCCAATCCTGCCGCCGGCACCCCCGGCGCTGCCCCCGCAGCATCCCTGGAAACCGCCAAGCCCAGCAACTTCCTGCGCCAGGTCATCGAAAACGACCTGGAAAAAGGCACCTACGCCTCCCGCCGCTGGGGCGGCAGCCCGGGCGACGCCGCCCACCACGCCATCGGCCAGCCCGACCCCGCCAGGATCCGCACCCGCTTCCCGCCCGAACCCAACGGCTACCTGCACGTGGGCCACGCCAAGAGCATCTGCATCAACTTCGGCCTGGCGCGCGACTACGGCGGCGTGTGCCACCTGCGCTTTGACGACACCAACCCCGAAAAAGAAGACACCGAATACGTCAACAGCATCATCGACGCGGTGAAATGGCTGGGTTTTGACTGGAACGGCCACCCCAGCGCCCCGCCCTACCAGGCGAGCGACTATTTCGACTTCATGTACCGCGCGGCGGAGTACCTGATCGAGGCCGGCCACGCCTACGTGGACGAACAGACCGTCGAGCAGATCCGCATCAACCGCGGCGACTTCAGCAAGCCCGGCACCGACAGCCCCTTTCGCAGCCGCACCCCGGCCGAAAACCTGGCCAAGTTCCGCGAGATGAAGGCCGGCCTGCACGAAGACGGCTCCATGGTGCTGCGCGCCAAGATCGACATGGCCAGCCCCAACATCAACATGCGCGACCCGGCCATCTACCGCATCCGCCGCGCCACGCACCACAACACCGGCGACACCTGGTGCATCTACCCGATGTACACCTACGCGCACCCCATCGAGGATGCGCTGGAGCAAATCACCCACAGCCTGTGCACGCTGGAATTCGAAGACCAGCGCCCGTTCTACGACTGGCTGCTGGAGCGCCTGACCGAAGGCGGCCTGCTGGCCAGCCCGCCCCCCCGCCAGTACGAATTCGCGCGCCTGAACCTCACCTACGTCATCACCAGCAAGCGCAAGCTCGCGCAGCTGGTGTACGACCACAAGGTCAGCGGCTGGGATGACCCGCGCATGCCCACCATCGTGGGCCTGCGCCGCCGGGGCTACACGCCCGAGGCCATCCAGACCTTTGCCGAACGCATCGGCGTGACCAAGAGCGACAGCTGGATCGACTACAGCACCCTGGAAGGCTGCCTTCGCGAAGACCTGGAGCTCAAGGCCTTCCGCGGCATGGCCGTGCTCAACCCCGTCAAGCTGGTGCTCACCAACTGGGACGACGTCATGGGCGCGGGCCACCTGGAGCCCTGCACCCTGCCCTCCCTGCCCCACCCCCCTGAAGGCGTGGAAAGCCCCGAGCGCCACTTCACCATCGGCAAGGAAGTCTGGATCGAACGCGAAGACTTTGAAGAAGTGCCCCCCAAGGGCTACAAGCGCCTGTTCCCGGGCAACAAGGTGCGCCTGAAGGGCGGCTACGTCATCGAATGCACCGGGTGCACCAAGGATGCCGCCGGCAACATCACCGAAGTGCTGGCCACCGTGGTGCCCGACACCAAGAGCGGCACCCCCGGCGCCGACAGCGTGAAGGTCAAGGCCGCCATCACCTGGGTGGGCGTGGCCGACGGCGTGAACGCCGAAGTGCGCATGTACGACCGCCTGTTCCTGGACGCCCAGCCCGACGCAGGCGGCAAGGACTTCATCGAAAGCCTGAACCCGAACAGCCTGAAGGTGGTGACAGCCATCGTGGAGCCGTCATTGGCCAATGCACGGCCAGACGACAAGTTCCAGTTCGAGCGGCATGGGTATTTTGTGGCGGACCGGGTGGACCATGCGGCGGGGAAGCCGGTGTTTAACTTGGCGGTGGGGTTGAAGGATTCCTGGGGGAAGTGATTTCTCTGTGAACAAAGAAGGGCCAGCAGACTGTGAGGTCTGCTGGCCTTTTGCTTTTGGACTGATGACAGCTTGGGGCCCAACGCTGTCATATTCGCTTTTTGAAAGCAGACGCTAAGAGGACACGCATCGTCAATCACCAGACTTCAGGGACGCCGACAACCGCTTGACGACCTCCTCCTCTGCAAGGCCTTCGTCGGAACCTGCGTGAAAGACAGCACAAGTCGCCGTGTTAGAACCGTTGGCTCTGCGATAGACGGCCACCACGCTGCCCGGCCCAGCACCGGTGTGCCCACACAATGTCGGCCCCGTATGCAACACGCCTTGCATCAGCCCGAGGCCGTATGCCGGCGACTTCCATGGGCGCCCAGGAAGAGGTCCGCCAAGGGCGCGTGCAGCTTGCATCTCCTGCACCAGCAAATCAGGCAGAAGGTGTCCAGCCATCAGGCGGTCTAGAAAGAGGGCAGCGTCGGAGAGAGAGCCAACAAGCAAGCCGTGATAAACCCATCTCGGGTCATAAGTCGAAATGGCCCCCATGCACACGCCTTCCAAGTCAGCTGGCGTCTTTGCGCTACGAACTCTCAGCAGGCCCAAGGGCGCCAACGCTTGTTGCATAAGCGCTTCCTCAAGTGCGAGACCTGTCGCACGCTCGATAAGTCTCGCTACGTACAAGTAGCCGACGTTCGAATACTGCCACCCCATTCCAGGGGCATAACGCAACCTCGTGGCATCGAGGCGTTGCAACATTTCATCCGCCTGCCAGGGCGCATCGCCGCGAGCAACGGCAGCGTGGTACTCGACAAGTTCACCGTAGTCAGCCAGCCCGGCTTCATGTCTCAGCAGCTGACGCAACGTGAACGGACCTTCAAGGACTACGTCATCGAGTCGAACAATCCCATCACGCACCAGTGACAGAGACGCTGCCGCTAGAACTGTCTTCGTAAAGCTCCACCAAGGAACCATCACATCTTGTTCTCCGTGCCGCACTAGTGAACCGTTTGATACGAGAGAGAAATATGTCAAGGGGCGCATTGGACTGAAAAATTGGGTTGACGCATTGAAGGTCCGATCCTGGCCGTTATGAGCCAAACTACCGAAAGATATGGTCGGCGAATTGGCGCGACCTACATTGGGTTGAAGCTATGCCTGAATATCAATGGTCTTGCTTATCCTGCGGGGCATCGAACAGCCCTGCAGCCTTGGAATGCATCGCATGCAGTTGCCCTGCAGCATGTAACTCTGATGAGCTACTGAAATATCGAGAGCAATATGTTCAGCAAGGCGGTATCGTTGGGCCCGCCGCTGCCCCCACCTTGGATGCAACGGACTATGCCGCACTAAAGGTACTTCTGTCCCTTCCACTTTTTTTGCTAGGTTGGTGGCCATTTGGTCAGCAAAAACGGAAGACAAAGTAGCGTTTCAGCGTCTAACCCACCACTCAAGCGAACCAACATTCTGCGGGCCGCTAGCTCAGTTCATTGAGCGTCCGCTTTCACGATTCACCACCGGCAGCTTCTGGCCGTAGACAGACTTCTGCCTGCCGATTCCCCGCACGGCACCAGGCGGTGGGCGCCGCGCTTTTACGGTACAAACACCGCCATGCCTCACACCCAGCCCTTGTCGGCCACGTTCACTCCCACCTTCGCCCACGTGCCGGCCGGCCCGGTGGCGGGCCCCTTGCAGTTGTTGCCGCTCAACGCCGGGGTGGTGTCAGTGCACACCGCCGATGGCGCGCATGTGGGTTCGCTCAAGCTGGTCGGCGGGGTCTGGAAGTTCAAGGCCATGGGCTACAGCGCTGCCGGTGGCATGGAACCCGGCCACGGCCCGCTGACCGATCAGCACAACATGCAGTTCGCCACGCTTGATGCATCAGAGGTGAGCGCACGCCTGCTAGGCGCTTTGGGAAGCCCTCCGTAGGAGGCCTCCAGGCGGGCCTAGGTTGGCCGGCCATTTTTTTCTTCACGGACGGCGCCGCTTCCGCGCCCCTTGCGGACATCAATGGGTGCCATCGTTCATCTGTTTTCCCGTCAATGCGGAGTAAATGAGCTCCACGGCGAAGGCAAGCCCCAGGACGACCCCGCCTGCGGTTGAAGACCCCAGGAAGAGCAGCGCCAGCCCCAGGACGAGCGCAGCCAGCGAGAACCAATGGATGGATTTCATGTGATGTGCTTTCCTGGTTTGCCGTTCTTCAACTCGCTTCTGGCTGGATTCTGCCCCAGTGCACCGCGCGCGCAAGGTGGCCCGCGCCGCTGTGTGGATGGCTCCATGCCGCTGGGCCGGGACGAAAAAAAACCGGCTCCGCGGAGCCGGTTTTTCAGAGGAAGCTGCCGGGTTCAGTAGCGCCCGCCGCCGTAGCCACCCGTGCCGTAGCCGATGTCCGAGCGTTTGCTGGCACTGTAGCCGCCCGCGCTGTAGCCACCCGAGCCGCCACCCTCTTCGCGGGGGCGGGCGAGGTTCACGACAATCGCGCGCCCATCGACGGACATGCCGTGCAGCGCGGTGATGGCGGCCTGGGCGACTTCGGCGGACGCCATTTCCACAAAGCCGAAGCCCTTGGAGCGGCCGGTTTCGCGGTCCATCATGACCTTGGCGGAGGAAACCCGGCCAAACTCGGCAAAGTTGCTTTCCAGGCTGGAATCGGTCACGGAATAGGGCAGGTTGCCCACGTAGATCTTGGTGCTCATGGAGGAGCCTTTCTGAAGGAGGGCGCGCAACGCAGGGCGCACCGTTGGGACAAGGGTGTGCGGACCGGATGTCCGCCACAACGGGAAGCGTGGATGGGGTCTGCGGTGGGCAGGCCATCCATCAGCACACGGGGGGATGCGGCATGCACGTTTGCAGCCAGCCCTGGGTAACGGCAAAGAGCCGGGCGGCTTCGCGCGAGGCAAAGGCTTTGTCGAAACGGAAGACACGGCAGTAGCTGCCGTTGCCTTGGGAACGATGGACCGAGAAGGAGGCGCGGAAGCGGCCGCAGTCGGTCGGGTGTGTCGCGGGCGAAACGACGTACTGGCCCATGGAAATGGCGGTCTTTGAAATCTGGTTCATTCAGGATCGCAGGCTTGGAAATCGACCTGCGTGAGCATCGAGGGACTCGGTGGGCTGCAGCTCTACAGATCCACTGGGCGACAAAGGTCGCAAAAGGCGGCTGGCCTGGGGCGGATGGCCGCCACAGAGCAGGCGTTGCGGTGACGGCACGCGTCAAGGGCCGTGACTGCAACCCACTCAGTATATATCAATTCGCATTTGAATTTGAATTAATATTCTTTTTGGTTTTAAAAAGGCGCGAAATTGGGCAGTGCCGGAGCATCCGCGCCAGCAATGCGCCGGGTTTTGCTACGCTTGCCGGCGCTGCCTGCGCGTGTTCCCGCTGCGCCGGTGGTTCTTTTTTCCTCCTGTCGCTCCATGCCCCGCCGCAAACTCCACCACCACGTCTATGTCGTCGAGCTTTCGAAGGACGTGCTGAACGAGCCCCGCTTTCGCAAGAACAACCCCGGCTACATCGACGGCAAACCCTGCGTGTACGTGGGCATGACGGGCCTGGACCCGGACGTGCGGTTCGACAAGCACAAGGCAGGCATCCAGGCGAACCGGTTTGTACAGCAGTACGGCCTGCGCCTGCTGCCCGACCTGTACGAAGGCTTCAACCCCATGAGCTACGAAGACGCGGTGGACCGGGAGATCGAGATCGGCATCGACCTGCGCTCGGCGGGGTTTGGGGTGTGGCAGGCCTGAACCGGTGCCCGCGCGCGCAGGGGCCGGTGCGTCTTTCTTCCTGGAATCGATTGCGCTTCAGTTTTGATAGCTGCCAGCGCTTATCCATCCAGCGCCAGCAGCCCATTTCACTGAAATCTCAGCGCGCTGGCCAGAAGGCCACAAGCCAGCCTCAGTGCACACGCCCCCGCACAAACTGCAGCGTGGTGTGGGCCACGCGTTCCCCCAGGTACCGGGCCGTGGCCAGGTCTGCCTCCGGCGGCACCACGTCGGCACCCTGGTCGGTGTTGGACTGCGCCGCGGCGCCCAGCCAGAAGCCCAGGCGGTTCAGGTCTTCCTCCGACCCGGTGGACGAGCAGTTGCCCGGGGGCAGCGCCAGGTTCACCCAGTGCATGCCGTGCTGCGCGGCGAACAGGGCCATCTGCATCAGGGTGGAAAGCTTGTCCCCCGAGCGCGAGCCCGAGTTGGTGAAGCCCGCGGCGATCTTGTCCTTCCAGCCGAGGCCTTTGGCCATGACCACGTTGGACGTGGCTTCCTGGAAGGCCTTGAACTGCGACGAGGCGCTGGCGACATAGGTGGGCGCGCCGAAGATGATGGCGTCGGCGGACGCGAGGTCATTCCACCGTGAGGGCGCTTCTTCCACCGTCATCAGGAGGGGCTCGGTGCCCTCCACCTGCGCCACGCCTTCTTTCACGGCCTGCGCCTGCCGGGCCGTGTGGCCATAGCCGCTGTGAAAGACGATGGCAATGCGCACACCAGGGGCGCGGGTGGGTTGGAGAGTGGGCGTCGTCAGGGTCATGTTCATGCTTGAGTTCATGGGTTGAGAAACTGTGGGTGAGGGATATGAGGGAGGTTGGCTAGGCCGTGGCAGGCTGGCGTTAGGGGCCTTCGCGGCTGTGCACCACCTGCTCCAGGCGCTCCAGAATGCGCGGCCACAAGCCGCCCATGCGCTCGAAGCTGATGCCATCGTTGGGCCGGAAACCCGCCTGCTCCATGCGCAGCAGCGTGCCGCCGCCGTGCTCCTGCAAGGTCCAGGTGATGTGGGTGATGAGCCCATTGGCCGACTCGGTGCCGTTGCCCCAGCGGTAGGCGAGCTGGCTGGGCTCCTCCACCAGGGTCACCTCGCAGTGCGTCACGCCCGACCAGCCCGGCAGCGGCTGCGCGCGCACCGTGAAGCGGTGCCCCACCTCGGCCACGAAGTCGTTTGGCATGAGCCACTCCTGCATCAGCCAGGACTGGGTGATCGCGCGCCAGACCTTCTCGCGCGGGTGGGGTAGCTGCCGCTCGAACACCAGGGACCGGGTGCCTTGCGCCGTGGGGGCGGGGCCATGGGATCGGGTTGCGTCAGCCATGGCGCGCCGCCTGCAAGGTGAGCGCGACGGCAGCCTCGGGGCTGGAACGGTGATGGCGGTTCTGCATGGTGTCTTTGCTGGAGTGGAGTTGCGCAGTCATTGGTCCATGCGTCCGAGCAGGTTCTCCAGGTCATCCAGGCGCTGGTTCCAGAAGCCGGCATAGACGCTCATCCAGTCCACCAGGGGCGCCAACCCTTCGCGCCGCACCTGGTAGTAGGTTTCGCGCCCGGCACGGCGGTCTTCCACCAGCCCCGCGCGCTTGAGCACGGCCAGGTGCTTGGACACCGCAGGTTGCGAAATGTGGGAATGCCCCGTCAGCACATTCACGGTCTGCTGCCCCTCCCGGGACAGCTGCTGGAAGATGGAACGGCGCGTGGGGTCCGACAACGCCGCGAAGGTCAGGTCTTCAGGGGATTTCACAGGATATAACTCATTGGTTATGGATGACGAATAATAACCAAACGGCTATGAATTGGTCAATCCTTCGTAAAAAGATTCAGGCGCGCTGCGCGGGACACGGGATCGTTTGTGCGGCCCACCGGGTGGCACGACAATGCGGGCCCACACGATCCATCCATTCGCTGCGGGCCGGGGAATCCGCCCGTGGCACCCACCCTTTGTCCTTGCCCATGAATTTCGCAAACCGCCTTCAGCAGCTTCCTTCCACAAGCCACCTCGCCGCCCTGCACCTGCTGGGCGCGGGCGGCCAGGTGCTGGCCACCATCGAGAACAAGCCCGGCCAGACGGGTTCGCTGGCCGTGTATGCCGCGCTGGCGGCGCTGTATGGCGGCCGCATCACGCCCGCGGCCGCCACCCTGGGGCTGGAGTGGTACGCCGAGCATGTGGCCGACGCGCAGGCCTTCCCGGGCAAGCACCCCAACATCGACCGGCTGCTGGCCTGGGCCCAGGGCAGCGAGAGTTTTGGGGCCCGCACGGTTTCCGCCTGAAACGAAAAAAAACCGCGGTGGCAGCGGCGGCTTGTCGAAAACGCGCGGGCCCGTTCGTCGTCAGGGTGTGAACACGTTGAATGAGCGATATGGTTGAGCGGCTCACGCCTTCATCCACCCTGATGTCCACCCCCAAGGAGACCCCAGCATGACCACCAACACCACCCCCACAGGCACCGTCACCCTGCACCGCGTGCTGCGCGCACCGGCCGAGCGCATCTACCGCGCGTTCCTGGACCCCGACGCCATGTGCAAGTGGCTGCCGCCCCATGGGTTCACCGGCCGGGTGCTGAGCCTGGATGCCCGCGTGGGCGGCACCTACCGCATGCAGTTCACCAACTTCAGCAACGGCCAGACGCATGCGTTTGGTGGCGAGTATGTGGAGCTGGTGCCGGGCGAGCGCATCGTGCACACCGACCGGTTCGACGACCCCAACCTGCCGGGCGAGATGCGCACCACCATCCAGCTGAAAAAAGTGATCGTGGGCACCGAGGTGTCCATCGTGCAGGCGGGCATTCCGGCCGTGATCCCCGCCGAGGCGTGCTACCTGGGCTGGCAGGAGTCGCTGCAGCTGCTGGCGCTGCTGGTGGAGCCGGAGATTCCGGCGGAGTAAATCGGTGCCGGCCGGGCCATGCACACGGCCCGGCAGCAAGGTGAACGGCAGCGCACCGGCAGGCGGTGCCGCGCCACGCGCCCGCCGCCCCAGCCCTTCCCCTCAATTCACATCACATCACTTCACTTCAGCCACTTGTCGGCGGCTTGCTTGATGGCGCCCCGGCTGTCCACCAGGCCCCACACGAAGCCCATCACGCGCACATAGTCGGCATCGTCGGTGGGCAGCATGAAGCCCAGGTAGTTCTTGGGCGTGAGCGGTGCATCCACGAACGCGGCGTGCAGGCGCGGGTCGGCCTTGGCATAGTGCAGGGCCTCGTACGTCTCGGTGATCATCACGTCGCCCTTGCCCTCGGCGATCAACGCGGGGATCTCGGCGTTCTTGTCGTGCGTGCTGACCTGGGCTGTTTTCAGGTTGGCCAGCACATAGGTTTCGTTGGTGCCCCCGGGGTTCTTGATGACACGCACGGTGGGCTGGTTCATCGCGTCCACGCTGGTGTATTTGGCCTTGTCGGCCGCGCGCACCAGGGCCACCTTGCCGAAGGGTGCGTAGCCGGGCAGTATGTCAAAGATGCGCATGCGGTTGACGTTGCGCGTGATGCCGCCCAGCGCCACATCGAACCTGTCGCCCTGCAGGTCCTTCACCAGGTTGGGCCAGGTGGTGGGCACGTATTCGATCTTCACACCCAGCTCCTTGGCCATGGTCTCGATCACGTCGATGTCATGGCCCGAGTAGCCCGCGTCGGTCTTGATGGCAAACGGGCGGTAGTCGCCGGGCGTGCCCACGCGGATGACCTTGGCCTCCATGATCTTGTCGAGCCGGGGGCCGGCCTGCGCAGCCTGGCTGAAGGCAAGGCTGGCCACCACGGCGGCTGCGGCAAGGGCGAGGATTTTCTTGGGGATCATTTCGAGGTTCTCCAGTGGGTGAAAGGTGGCTTGGCGAAGGGTGTGGCAGCACGGTGCACCGGCCACGCGGGCCGCAGCGGCCGGCACACCCCGTCGCCGCAAACATTACAGCAGGCCCGCGGGCAAAAGCCAGGGGCATTCATCCGGGGTGGTGCCAGCGGCGCAGGACGGGCAGTGCACGCGTGCATGGACGCGCGTTGACGGCAGCGTTTGCACAACCCCCCAGCGTTGCAAGCGGCGTGCCATGCAGGCCCGCACCGCGCAGGGGCCGGCACGCCCAGTCTCCGTCCACGGCCAATGCTCTATTTTTTATAGCATATTGCGCTTGTCCAACAAGCGCTACACGCCCATTTCTTGTCAAACTCGGTTACCCTGCCCGGTTCAGCAACAAGGACTCGCCATGAAAAAACTCAACGTCACCATCCAACTCGAAATGACCGTGCCCGATGACTGGGAGCTGGCCGATACCTCCGAGGGCACGCCCGTCATCAAGCTGCCCGATGGCAAGTACATGGACATCGCCATCGAACCGCTGTTTGCGGCCGACCCCGAAGACCTGTGGGCCAGCACCGACGACGAGGACGTGCTGGACGACATCCTCGACATGGTGGACAGCGAAGCGGTGACGTACGAGTTTGTGACGCACTGAGCGGTGGGACAGGGGGCAATGCCGGCGTGGGGCGCCCCCGCCCACCCCGCATCCAAAGCAGAAAACTACACTTTTGATAGCAGGCGGCGCTTTCACCAGGAGCGCTGGCGCCCTATTTCATTCAAGCACCGTTACAGCTGCGAGCGCAGCCAGCCCGTCAGTTTCTCGTGCGCCTTCTCCCGCAGCGGGCGGTCCCGCCAGGCCTCGTACGTCACGCGGCGTGACCGCCGGATGTCGTCTTCAAACACCGCTGTCTGGCGCCTGGCGAATGCCGTGTCGTACACGTTGAGGTTGGCCTCGTCGTTCAGGCGGAACGAGCGGTTGTCGAAATTGGTGGAGCCCACCGACACCAGCAGCTGGTCCACGATCATGACCTTGCAGTGGTACATGGTGGGCGTGTACTCATAGATCTCGGCCCCGGCCTGCAGCAGCTCGCCCCAGGTGGCGCGGGATGCGGCTTTCACCGTCTCGGTGTCGGTGTGTTCGCCGGGGGTGACCAGGCGCACGCGCACGCCGCGCGCCAGGGCGTCCATCAGCAACTTGTGGGTCAGTTCATCGGGCACGAAGTACGCCACCGACAGGTCGATGCTGCGCTCGGCCGCCGTGATGGCCAGGTGGTACATGAGCTGCATGCTCTCGCTGCCGCTCGAAGGCGAGCTGGAGAACATCTGCGCCTTTTGCGTGCCCGCCGGCGCGATGGCCGGGAAGTACGCCTCGCCATGCAGCACCTTGCCGGTGACCTTGAGCCAGTTGTCCAGAAATGTGGCCTGCATCTGCGCCACGGCGGGGCCGCGCACCAGGTAGTGCGAGTCGCGCCAGTGCTCCGGGTCTTGCGCGTGGCCCGTCCACTCGGGCGCGATGCCCACGCCGCCGGTGAACGCCACCTGCCCGTCCGCCACCAGCAGCTTGCGGTGGGTGCGGTTGTTCAGGCGCGCCAGGTTGTACCAGTGGGGCTTGTGGAACTTCTCGATCTGCACGCCCGCCTCCTTCATCTCGGCCAGGTAGCTCTCTTCCATCTTGGCGCTGCCCACCCAGTCGAGCAGCACATGCACCGGCACGCCGGCGCGGGCGCGCTCGCTCAGGGCGTCGGCAAACTGCTTGCCGATGTCGCCCGACCAGTAGATGTACGTCTCGAACGTGACGCTTTTTTGCGCCGCCTGGATGGCCGCCAGCATGGGCGGGAAGATCTGGTCGCCGTTGAGCAGCTCGGTCACCGCATTGCCGCCCACGATGCCCGGGCCCAGCAGGCTGCCCAGCGCGCGTTCGAACTGCGGGTGGGCGGTGCTGTACAGGCGCGGCAGTTGTTGCTGCACCTTCTTCTCGCCGGCCGTGAAGTTGAGCGCCAGCAACACCAGCGCGCCCGTGGCCAGGGCCGTGAGAAAAACCGTGAGCAGGGTGGAAGGGCGGCGGCGGTGGGCGGCTTTCGGCATGGCGCGATGGTAGGTGGCGGCCCGGCGGCGCAATGTAGGCGGACGCCGCCAACACCGGGGGCACAATCGCTGGTGCGGGTCGCGACAGCGGCCGCATCGCACCGTCTCCCCAAAAACACACCACTGCGCTTTTTATCCCTGCCCTGCCGTGTCTGAATCTGCCCGCCCTGCCCTCGTCCACCCCGCCCTCCCCATCAACCGTCGCAGCGCCCTGGTGGGCGCGGCGGGTCTTCTGGCGCAGCCCGCCATGCTGGGGCTGCTGCACGCCAAGCCCTTGCCACCCGCGCCCACCGTATGGCCCCAGGCGCTGCAGGTGCCGGGGGGCGTGGCGCGGCTGTCGCTCGGGCCCGCGGCCACGCGGCCGGTGGCGCAGGTGCGCCAGGGCGATGTGGATGTGCCGCTGCGGGTGGTGGGCGATGCCATCGAATGGACCGCCCTCGTGGGCATCCCGCTGGCCGCCGCGCCCGGCGATGCGTTCATCACCGTGCTGGCCGAAGGCGGCGGCAGCCCGCGGCTGGTGCACTACACCGTGGCGCACAAGCAGTACAAGGAGCAGCACCTGCAGGTGTCGCCGCGCACGGTGGACCTCTCGCCCGAGGACCAGGCGCGCTACGAGCGCGAGCGCGAGCACCAAGCCCAGGTGATGGCCACCTTCACCGAGCAACCCGCGGGCCAGACGCCGGCATCGCTGCGCATGCGCGTGCCGGTGCCGGGGCGGCGCTCCAGCTCGTTCGGGCTGCGGCGCGTGTTCAACGGCCAGCCGCGCAACCCGCACAGCGGCATGGACATCGCCGCGCCCACGGGCACGCCCATCGTGGCGCCGCTGCCGGGCCGGGTGATCGACGTGGGCGACTACTTCTTCAGCGGCGGCACGGTGTGGCTCGACCACGGCCGGGGCCTGCTCACCGTGTACGCCCACCTCAGCAGCAAGGATGTGCGCGTGGGCGACGTGGTGAACGCGGGCGACGCGTTCTGCAAGGTGGGCGCCACCGGCCGCGTGACCGGCCCGCACCTGCACTGGGGCGTGATGCTCAACCGCACCATGGTGGACCCGGCGCTGTTCGTCCCCGTATAGCTATTATTTTGATAGCTTATTGCGCTTGATGGACAAGCGCCAGCGGCCAATTTCATTCAAACACAATTCCCCGCATGACCTCGCGCCTGATCCGCTTCAACAAACCCTATGGCGTGCTGAGCCAGTTCACCGCCGAAGGCAAGTGGCAGGGCCTGAAGGACTACATCGACCTGCCCGGCGTGTATGTGGCGGGGCGGCTGGACGCCGACAGCGAAGGGCTGCTGCTGCTGACCAACGACGGGCCGTTGCAGGCCCGCATTGCCGACCCGCGCTTCAAGATGGAGAAGACCTACTGGGTGCAGGTGGAAGGCATCCCAGGCGAAGCCGCGCTGGCCGCGCTGCGCAGCGGCGTGGTGCTGAACGACGGCCCCACCCTGCCCGCCCGCGCGCGCCTGCTGGAGCCCGCGCCTGCCGTGTGGGCGCGCAACCCGCCCATCCGCGAGCGCAAGGCCATCCCCACCGCGTGGATCGAACTCGTCATCCGCGAGGGCCGCAACCGCCAGGTGCGGCGCATGACGGCCGCCGTGGGCCACCCCACGCTGCGGCTCATCCGCGCGGCCATCGGGCCCTACACGCTCGACGGGCTGGCGCCGGGCACCTGGGCCGATTGAATCGAGGCAGCTACGCCGCCACCGCGTCCATGCGGCGCGACAGTGCCGAGCCGCGCGCCCGCAGGAACACGCGCAGCCCTCCGGCATAGTCCGCACTGACGGCCTGCTGCACCGAGGCGCGCGCGGCCAGCGCCGTGCGCCAGCGCAGCACACGTGGCAAGCCTTGCCAGAGACCCAGGCCGTCCACGCCCGGCAACGTGTCGATGACGTCGAAGTACCGGAACACGGGGCCGAACACCACATCCACCATGCCGAAATCCGGCCCCGCAAAGTACGGCCCCGCGCCGCTGAACGCACCCAGCGCTTCTTCGAGCTGCACGAAGCGGCCGCGCAGCTCCTGCGCGCGGGCCCGCAGCGCGGCTTCATCCGGCGCGGCGTAAAAAGCGCCGATGGTGTTGAGCACCGTGGAGCCAAACTCCATCCACGCACGGTGGCGGGCGCGCTGCAGCGGGTCTTGCGGGTGCAGTGTGGGCATGGCGACCTCGTCCAGGTACTCGCAGATCACCGCCGACTCGAACAGGCTCTGGCCGCGCACCTGCAATACCGGCGTCTTGCCCAGCGGCGAGAGGGCCAGGAACCAGCCGGGCTTGTGGGCGAGATCGATGGTGCGGCGCTCGAACGCCAGGCCCTTCTCGCGCAGCACGATGGCCACGCGCTGCACATACGGGCACAGCGCGTGCGAGACCAGCGTGAGAGCGGGCGCGCCAGCCGCTGCTGCGCTCACGGTGCCAGCCCCTCGGCGCGCAGCGCGGCCTGCACCTGCGGGCGGGCCGCCACGCGTGCCATCCAGGCCTGCAGATGCGGGTAGGCCGTGAGCGGCATGCCCAGCAGGTGGGCCCAGTTGACGATGGTGAAGCCATACGCATCGGCCACGCTGTACGCGCCCGCCAGGAAGTCGCTGCGCGAGAGCACGGCATCCAGCTCCGCAAAACGCGCGGCCAGCTTGGCCTTGGCCGCCTGCCGCGTGGACTCGGCCGTTTCCTTGTGCCACAGCCAGGGGCTGAAGCCCTTGTGCAGCTCGGTGCTGACGAAGGTGAGCCACTCCAGCACGGCCAGGCGCTCGCGCGAGCCGGGCTTGCCGATCAGCGCCTGCGCCGGGTCCAGGTCGGCCACGTACTGCAGCAGCGCCGCGCCTTCGGTGTGGCGCGACTGGTCGTCCAGCTCCAGCAAGGGCACATAGCCGCGCGGGGAGATGTCGAGGTAGCTGGCACCCGTCTCGGTGGTGTGGTGCGCCAGGTCCACCTTGGTCAGGTCGAAGGGGACGCCGACCTCGCGCAGCGCAATGTGGACGGCGAGCGAGCAGGCGCCGGGGGCGTAGTAGAGCTTCATGGCAGTGGCGGGCTTTCTGTGCAAAAAAAGGGGTTGGGAGCATCGCCGCTGTACACAGCGGTGGCACGGGCGACAGACAGAATTTATGATTGCATTTGCGCAAACAAAATACGCATCCATGAAAACATCCATTGCACTAGCGCAATACCGCCTGGGCGCCGCCGAGCTCGAGGTGCTGCTGGCCATGGTGCGCACCGGCACGCTGGCGGCGGCCGGTGAGCGGCTGGGCGTGGATGCGTCCACCGTGTTCCGCGCCATCCAGCGCATCGAGCGCGGGCTGGGCCAGCCGCTGTTCGAGCGCTCGCGCGCGGGCTACCGCGCCTCGGAGCTGGCCCAGGCCCTGGCCGAGCAGGCCGAGCGCGTGGAAGCCGCGCTGGAGGCCGCCCGCACCGCCACGCAGGCGCAGCCCGAGCAGGTCTCGGGCACGGTGCGCATCTCCACCACCGACACCATCCTGCAGGGCCTCATCGCCCCCGCCCTGCAGGTGCTGCAGCCCCGTCACCCGGCCCTGGTGTACGAGCTGCATGCAGGTAATGAACTGGTGAGCCTCACGCGGCGCGACACCGACATCGCCGTGCGCGCCACCAGGCGCCCGCCGCAACATCTGGTGGGCCGGCAGCTGGGCATGATCCGTTCGGCGCTGTACACCGCAGCCTCGAACCCGCTGGCACTGTCCGACGTGGAGGCGGGCCGCGCGGCCTGGGTCGCGCCCGACGACTCCATGCCCGGCCACCCCTCGGTGCGCTGGCGCAAGAAGCAGTACCCCAGGGCGCAACCCACCTACCGCGTCAACAGCCTGCTCACCGTGATGGAACTGGTGGCCCGGGGCGCGGGCGTGGGCGTGTTGCCCACCTTCCTGGCCCAGGGCCGCGGCGACCTGCGCCCGCTCACCGGCTCGCTGCCCGAGTGCGACAACGGGCTGTGGCTGCTCACGCACCCCGAGTCGCGCCACCTGCGGCGCATCGCGGCGGTGTACGGGCACCTGGCGGACACGGTGCAGCTGCCCTGAGGGACTCCGGCGGTTCCTGCGGCCCGGCCCATTCCACCAGCCGGCTCCAGGGCTTATGGCCCGGCCTGCGGATGGGCACGCAGGCCGGGCAGCTTCATGCCCAAGGCATTTTGTACTAATACAATTATTTTTCAAAAGTACAATTTACATCCAACACCTGCCCTGCAGACAGGTGCGAGGAGTTCACATTGCCCGATACCCTCTCTCCCCCAGGCACGGGCTGGAAGGCGCGCAGCCTGGCCGGCTTCATCCAGCACGCGGGGCCGCTGTGGGCCCAGCGGGAAGACCATGGCTGGGCCTATGGCTTCGCGGTCGGACCGCAGCACCTCAACCCCGCGGGGGCGGCCCACGGCGGCGCGCTGATGACCCTGATGGACCACGCCCTCAGCGCCGTGGCCTGGGAAGCCTGCGGCCGCAGCCCCTGCGTCACGCTGCAGCTCGATTCCCATTTCGTGAGCCCGGTGCGGCCCGGCCAGTTCGTCGAGGCGCGGGCCGAGGTGATTGAGCGCACCGGCAGCCTGGTCTTCATGCGCGGCGAGCTGCGCGCGGGCGCGAGCCTGGTGCTGACGGCCCATGCGCTCATGAAAGCCATGAAATGAAGCCGGCCAGCCCCGCACCGGCATCTGCCCGCCGCCACGCCGCGGCCGAAATTTCTTTGTACCCCGACAAGGAGCGCGCCCTGGACATTCCCGCCCACCACAGCCTGATGGCTCTCTTCGGCGCCCGGCCGCACCACGGCGCTGCAGCCGACGCGGCGACAAATGGGTTTACGCTTGCCGGTTTGAAGCTCCAGAACCCGCCCATGGCCTCCCGTTCCAAGCCCGCCCCGCCCCCCGCCGACACCAAGCCGACCAAAGGCGTGCGCGTGCGGCCCGTGCCCGCCGTGACACGCTCCATCGCCATCCTGCGGCTGCTGGGCGAGCACAAGCAGCCGCTCACGCTGAAGACGGTGGCCGAAGCCTTGCACCTGGTGCCCAGCACCTGCCTGCACATCCTGCGGGTGCTGGTGGCCGAAGACCTGGTCACGCTCGACCCGTCGACCAAGCGCTACGCGCTGGGCACCGGCATGATCAGCCTGGCCCGCAGCGTGCTGGAGGGCGGCGGCTTCACGCAGCTGGTGCAGCCGGTGCTCGACCGCCTGGCCGCGCAGTTCGGCGTAACGGCCATGGGGGTGGAGATCACATCGCGCCAGACGGTGATGGTGCTGGCGCTGTCCCGCTCCAGCCAGCCGTTTCGGGTGCACACCGATGTGGGCAGCCAGTTCGAGACGCTGGTCAGCGCCACGGGGCGGCTGATCGCGGCCTACAGCGGCGAAAGCTGGCCCGCGCTCAAGGAGAAATTCGCCCGGGTGGTGTGGGACAAGGCCCCCACGTACACCACCTGGAAGAAGGAGGTCGAGCTCACGCGGTCCCGGGGCTGGAGCCTGGACCGCGACAACTTCATGGCCGGCATCACGGTCGTGGCCGTGCCCGTCTTCGCGCCGGGCGGACGGCTGGTCCATACCCTGGTGGTGGTCGGGCTCAGCAGCCAGATGGGTGCCGCCGTGGTGCAGCAGCTGGCCCAGGTCATGCAGCGGGAGGCGGCCGAGCTGTCTCGCCTGCTGGGCGGGAGCTGACCATGCCGGCGCCCGGTACCGCGGCGGCACAGACCCTGCTCAAGACCATCACCATGCCCGCGGACATCGATGCCAGCGGCCAGGTGCCCACGGGCTGGCTGCTGGCCACCATGGACCTCGCGGGGGCCGTGCTGCCGGGGCAGCATTTTGGAGCGCCGGTCGAGCTGGTGGGGCTGTCCGACGTCACGCTGCTGGCCCGGCCCCGGCTGGGCCAATGTGTGACGTTCACGGGCCGCCTGGTGTCCAGCAGCGGCGAGGATGCGTGTGTGGCCATCGAGGCCTGGTGCGAGGAGCGCGGCCAGACGGGGGGCACCCCGCTGATGCGCGCCCAATTGCGCTATGTGCCCGCCACCATCGAAGTGCCCGGGAATCTCTTCCCGGGCACGTTCCAGGCGGGCTCCTGAGCGGAGCCTTGCGTCAGTCCGCGCGGATGCCCGCGGCCTTGATGATGGGCGCCCAGCGCTGGCGCTCCTTCCTGGCGAACTCGATCAGGGCCGCGGCCGTTCCCCCCGCGGGCTCGAAGCCCAGTTCCAGCAGGCGCTGGCGCACTTCGGGCCGGGCCAGCACCTTGTTGACCGCCGCATTGAGAACACCGGTCACCGCCGCCGGCGTGCCCCTGGGCGCATACAGCGCGTTCCACGCCACGAACTCGAAACCCGGATGGCCCTGCTCCGCGATGGGCTTCACGCCGGGCGCCAGATTGCTGGCGGTTGCCGACGTGACGCCAATGGCACGCAGCTTGCCGGCCGCGATGTGGGGCCGCAGCGCCAGGGGCGTGTCGATGACCGCCGGCAGCTGGCCACCCAGCACATCGGTCACCGCGTTGCCCGAGCCTTTGTAGGGCACGCCGAACAGCAGTGCCGACGAGCGCTCCTTCAGGAACTCGACCACCAGGCGCGCCGAGGTGCTGGGCATCGCGATGTCGGCCGAGCGGGGGGCGCGTTTCACGGATTCGAGCAGTTCCGCCACGGAATGGTGGGGGGCATTGGCCCCCACCGCCAGCACCATGGGAAACGTGCCCACCATGGCGATGGGTTCGAAATCCTTCTCGGGGTCGAACGCCAGCTTCGCATAGAGAAACTGGTTGAGCACATGGGTGGCGTTGGTGCCCATGGTCAGGGTGTAGCCGTCGCCTGGGGCCTGGGCCGCGAGCTCGGTGCCCAGGTTGCCACCGGCACCGGCCTTGTTCTCGACGACGATGGGCTGGCCCAGTTCCCGGCCGAGCTGCTCGCCCAAAAATCGGGTGGCCACATCGGTGCCCTGCCCCGCGGCATAGGCCACGATGATGCGGATGGGCTTGGTGGGATAGCTGGGGTGCTGGGCCTGGGCCTGCGCATGGGCAGCGGGCATCGCCCACAGCAAACTGGCAGCGGTCATGATGGCAGCGAAGGTTCGCATGCTTGTCTCCTTTATTTTTTGTGCTCTGCAGATCAGAGAGGGCGGGTGCGCGCGACACCCCGGGTATACAGGTCCCGCCTCTGGGCGTCATTGAATCCGAGATCGGCCAGCACCTCGTCGGCATGCTGGCTGAAAGCCGGGGGCGGCGCTCCCGGCAGGGCCGGGGTGCCGTACAGCCGCGCCGGGCCACGCAGCGCCGTGAACGCGCCCTGCCGGATGACCATCTCGCGGTGCGCGCAGTGCGCCTGGGCCAACGCCTGCGGCACGTCGTTCACCACCCCGGCGGGCACCCCCACACGCATCAGCGCCTCGCACAGCGGCTCGCAGTCTTGCGTGGCAATCGCGGACTCGATGATGTCCTTGAGCGCCTGGCGGTGCGCGATGCGGTCTGCGTTGGCGTGGAACCGGGGATCCTCGGGCAGGCCCGGGCAACCGATGTGCTGGCTGAAACGGCGGAATTGACCATCGTTGAGGATACCGATGAACACATGCCCGTCGCGCGCCCTGAACTTGTCGTACGGGGCGATGTTGGGGTGCGCGCTGCCCAGCAGGCCCGGGGCCTTCTTCGACGCGAACCAGTTCGATGCATGCGGCAGCAGCAGGCTCAGCGCCGTGTCGTAGAGCGTGGCCTCCACCCGCTGCCCGGCACCGCTTTTGTGCCGGCTGCACAGGGCCATGAGGATGCCGGTGAGCGCCACATAGCCCGTCAGATGGTCCACGATGGGAATGCCCATGCGCGTGGCGCCCGTGGCCGATTCGCCGTTGATGCTCATCAGGCCGCACTGCGCCTGCAGCACCGCGTCGTAGCCCGGCAGGCCGCCCAGCGGCCCGTCGCGGCCAAAGCCCGAGATGGCGCAGTAGATGAGGCGCGGGTAGCGTTCGGCCAGCACGTCTTCGTAGCCCAGGCCCCATTTCTCCATGGTGCCGGGCAGGAAGTTCTCCACCAGCACATCGGCATCCCGCAGCAGGCGGTGCAGCACCTCGTGCGCGTCGGGCTGGCTCAGGTCCAGGCTGATGGCCCTCTTGCCCCGGTTCAGCGCGGCGAAGTACGCGGAGTGGCCCATGTCGTCGTATGGCGGTCCGAGGTGCCGGGTCTCGTCGCCCCCTGGCGGCTCGATCTTGACCACCTGGGCGCCATTGTCGGCGAGCATCTGGGTGCATAGGGGGCCTGCGAGCACGCGGGTGAGGTCCACCACCCGCAGGCCTTCCAGCGCCGGGGCGCTGAAGCTTGTCATGCTGCTATTCACCCGCGGCGGGGCAACACCACCACGCCACCGCCAAGCACCGACAGCTCGCCGTCCTGGTTGTGCGCCTCCTGTGCGATCTCGATCAGGTGCTTGCCGCCCTCCTCGAACTTGCGCGTGACCTTGCCCTTGATGAAGAGCATGTCGCCCTCGGGGTTGTGGCGGCGGATCTTGCAGCTGGCCTTGTGCAGGAAACCCGTGTCGCCCATCCAGTTGGTGAGGTGGTGCGTGAGCCACGAGGTGCGCTCGGGGCCGTAGTCGTACGCGCCGGGCGCGCCCACTTCGAGCGCGAAGTCTTCTTCCCAGTGCACGCGCTCGGGCACGTCCGGGATGCCGAAGCGGTTCTTGATGCCCACGCCCGGGTGCGCGTCGATCAGCTTCCAGGCCAGCTTGTTGGCGCGGATGTACAGGCCGCCCCAGCCCTGCGCGTAGGCGATGAAGCCGGTCACGGTCATCGGCCCCTTGAACATGGTGGGCAGCTCGTCGCCCACGTTCACGTCGTCCCAGTAGCGGGGCGTGGCGCCGCGCACTTCCTCGTTGCGGTAGAGCTTGTAGGCCTCGTTCAACTCTTCGTCGGTGTACTGGCGCGGGCCGCGTTCGCGCACGTTCTGGTATTTGCTGCCCTGCTCCCGCGCATGGTCGCGCTCGGTGCGAAAGCACCAGCTGTCGGCCTCGGCCACCTTGTCGCCGTCCTGGTTGAAGAAGTCCACATGGTAGATCTGCTGGATGGCCCGGCCGGCAAAACGCGTCTGGTGCTCGATCAGGTCCTTGAGCGAGGCCTCGGTCGAGATCACGTCGTTGCGGCGCACGGGCTTGTGCCAGGTCCAGTCCGCACCCGACCACATGGCGTGCACGCCCGGCAGGCCGCCCACATAGCCCGACACGATGCGGCTGGTGGCGAACAGGAAGCTGGGCAGCGCGACGATGCCGCCGTAGTGGCTCCTGGCCGCGTAGTCGGGGTCGCACCACAGGGGGTTGTCGTCGCCGATGCCGTGCGCGTAGTGGCGGATGTTGTCGCGCGTGGCCTCGTGGCACCAGGGCTCGGCGGTCTGGCCGATCTTGATGCCGATGCGCTCGCGCAGTTCATCGAGGCCGCTGTCGGTGATCTTGGGAAAGCTGCGCTGCGGGGTGGTGGCAATGGACATGGGTGGAGTCTCCTTGGGGTGGTGGTGGTGAATGAATGGATGGATGGACGGACAGACGGAGGGAAGAAGGGACCGCGGGTGGCGGGGTGCTCAGGCGCAGGCCACCGCTTCGCGCTCCCGCAAGACCTTGCGGTGCACCTTGCCGGCGGGGGTCTTGGGCAGCTCCGCCACGAACGCGATGTGGCGCGGGTATTCGTGCTGGCTGAGCTTGGTCCTGACAAGGTTCTGGATCTCGTCGATGAAGCCCTCGCTGCGCTCGCGGCCTGACACGACGAAGGCCTTGACGACCTGCCCGCGCAGTGCGTCGGGCACGCCGATCACGGCAGCTTCGAGCACGTCCTCGTGCATAAGGATGACGTTCTCGATCTCCACCGCGCTCATGGTCCAGCCCGCGGAAATGATCACGTCGTCGGCACGGCCGCCGTGGAAGAAATAGCCGTCCTCGTCGGTGCGGCCCAGGTCCTTGGTGGGTATCCACTGGCCGCGCCGCAAGACCATGAGCTGCCCCGTGGTGCCCGGCGGGCAGATGTGCCCCTGCGCGTCGTGCACCTCGACCCGGGTGCCGGGCACGGCCTTGCCGAGCGAGCCGCGCTTGACCGGGAAGTCGCTGGCGCCGGGGTAGCTCACCAGCACCACGCCGATCTCGGTCGTGCCGTACATGCTGCACACCTCCAGGCCAAAGCGCTCGTGCACGAAGTCGGCCGTGTCGTCGTCGATGGGCTCGCCGGTGAACGACAGCTTCGTGAAGTGATAGGCGTGGTCACCCGCCTTGCCGCAGTTCTTCATCATGCGGTAGTGCGTGGCGGCGGCCGACATGTTGTTGAAGCGGTGGGCCGACAGCGCCTGCAGCAGCCGCTCGGCGTTGAACCGGCCGCTGTAGCTGCCGATCGTCAGGCCCAGCGCCAGCGGCGCCAGCGTGCCATGCCACAGGCCGTGCCCCCAGGCGGGGGACGACGGGCACATGAAGCGGTCGCCGGGGCGCAGCCCCGTGCCGTACAGCGCGGCCACCATCAGCGTGACCAGCGCCTTGTGGGTGTGCTTCACGGCCTCGGGCAGCTCCCGCGTGGTGCCGGACGTGTACTGGAACACGGCCAGGTCGTCGGCCCGCGACGTGCTGGCGTAGGTGGCAGGCAGCGCCAGCAGCTGCTGCCACAGCGCGTCATCGAAGACCTCGAACGCGGTGGTGCCCAGGCCCTCGACGACCCCGCGCTTTTCCTCGTTGGTAATGAGCAGGCTCGGCTTGCAGTCGCCCACCCGCAGGCGCACGCCGTCGGGGCCGAACAGCGTGAACAGCGGCACGGCGATGGCGCCCCGCTTTATCACGCCGAACATCGCCGTGTAGAACGCCCGCGAGGGCTCCAGCATGATCGCCACACGGTCGCCGCGCTGCACGCCGCGGCCTTCGAGGAAGTGTGCGAAACGGGCCGAATCCCGCGAGAGTTCGTCGAAGGTGATGGTTTCGTCCACGCCATCGGCGCGGCAGACGATCACCGCATCGCGGCCCGCACCGGCATGGCGGTCCACGCACTCATGGGCGATGTTGAACGCAGTGCGGTCCCCATCGAAAAGATCCCACAGGCGCTCGGTCGCGAAGTGGCTCTGGGCATCGGCGTAGCTGGCGTAGTCGGTCAGGCGTTTCATGGCTGCATGGGCTCTGTGTGTCGGTGCATGCAGTCTCGATTCTTCGACATTAATTGTCAAATACGACTATCAATTGTCTCAATACAATTTCTAAAAATTCACTCCATCGGCTCCTCGCGCTATTCGCGTGCCCGCGCGAACGGGGTTTCAAGGGCCCCGCGAGGCCGCGCGCAACGCACCATTGCTGCCAGTACGCTGTCACCAGCGCGCACTACAGTGCAGGGCCACCCACCGACCGGAAGGAATCCGCGTGACCACCCAGTTCTATGGCGCCTCCAGCCTCGACGGCTTCCTCGCCACGCCCGACCACGACCTCGGCTGGCTGCTGCAGTTTGGCGAGATCGAGGGCTCCAGCTACCCCGCTTTCATCCGCGATGTGGGCGCGCTGGCCATGGGCTCGCACACCTACGAATGGATGCTCAGAAATGCCATCGACGCGGGCCAGCCCTGGCCCTACCCGCAGCCCACGTGGGTGTTCAGTTCGCGCAGGCTGCGCGCGATTCCCGGTGCCGACGTGCGCTTTGTGCAGGGCGACGTGCGGCCCGTGCACCAGGCCATGGCGCGGGCCGCAGCAGGGCGCAATGTGTGGATCGTGGGTGGCGGCGAACTCGTGGGGCAGTTCCATGACGCGGGCCTGCTGGACGAGCTGATCGTGCAGATCGCACCGGTCACGCTGGGCGCGGGCGCGCCGCTGTTTCCGCGGTCCATCGTGCAGCCCACGCTGCGCCTGAAGTCCGTGACCACGCTGGGCGGCATCTTCGCGGAGCTGCGCTACGAGGTGCCGCGGCCGTAGAGGCAAGATTTGCTATATTTTATATAGCAACCTAGATTGATACTGAAAGCGCCGCAAGCCGTCCCGTCTTGCACGTCCCCTCACGCCAGCGGCACCGCCTTGTGCACGGGATGGGACAGCACCAGCGATGTGGACACGCTGCCATGGGCCGCCAGCGCATCGACCACGCGCTCCAGGTCGGCGGGCTGGCCGAAGGCGCAACGCACCACGAAGCAGTCCTCGCCCGTCACGCGCACGGCATCCAGCACTTCGGGCATGGACTGGAACAGCTGCACGTAGCGCTTGATGTGCTCGTGCGTGGTGCGCACCCGCACCACGGCCTGCAGGCCCAGGCCCACGGCGGCCAGGTCGATGCGCGCCGCGTAGCCCGAGATCACCCCCGCGTCCTCGAGCTTCTTCACGCGCTCGCTCATCGCCGGCTGCGACAGGCCGATCTTCTTGCCCAGCGCCGACAGGCTCTGCCGCGCATCGTCCTGCAGGGCCATGAGGATCTGCCGGTCTTTCTTGTCCAGTTCCACGGGGATGGTTCCTTTGCGATGCTTTCAAGGTTTGGGGGCGCGCTTTCCGATGAAGCCCGCTGGCCGCGGCGGCATGATTTTCCTATCGTCGGGGGGCAGTGATGGATCTGCTTTCACGACAAGGAACACCAATGGCGACGCGACCTGTTTTGCTCATTCCCGGCATCCACAACTCCGGCCCCGGGCATTGGCAGTCATTGTGGCAAACCCGGCACGCGGACGTGGCGCGCGTGGAGCAGGCGGACTGGGATCACCCCGTGTGCGACGCGTGGGTACAGGCGCTCGACGACGCCATCGCGGCGGCGGCGCAGCCCCCCATCCTGGTCGCCCACAGCCTGGGCTGCCTGGTGGCGGTGCACTGGGCCGCACGCCACCACCGGCCGCTGCACGCCCTGCTGCTGGTGGCCGTGCCCGACCCCGAGGGCCCGGCGTTTCCCGCCGATGCCCGGGGCTTCTTCCCGCTGCCCGCCGCGCTGCCGACAATGCACAGGCTCATGCTGATGAGCAGTACCAGCGATCCCTACTCCACCCCCGGTTTTTCGGCGCGGTGCGCGGGCGCGTGGAACGCCGAACACGTGGTGCTGGGCGCGCTCGGCCATGTGAATGCCGACAGCGGCCTGGGCGACTGGCCCGCGGGATGGGAGCAGGTGGCGCGCTGGCGCGGGCAGTGAGGCCGCCGCCCGGCTTCGCCGGGCCCCGCGCGCATCCCGCAAGGGGCCTCAGCCTCCGGCCGCCTGGGCCTGGTCGATCGCCAGGTACCGTTTGACGAGGTCAAAGAAGCTCTCGTAGAACGTGTCCTTGGAGATGGTCTCGCTCCCCACCTTGACCAGCGATTCGCTGCTGGCGGAAAACGGCAGCGAGACCGAGCCGATGGCGCCCACGCCCACGCTGGCGGAGTTGTTGGTCTTGCGCAGCGCATAGGTGTCCTGCAGCGCGGTCACGAACCCCAGGCTCACCTTGCCATCGCTGGCCTCCGGCAGGCACACCACGCGCACCACCATCTGCAGGTGCGACTCGGCCTCCGGCTGGAAGCTCTTCTTGCCTTCCACCAGCTCCGTCTGGTGGGTGGAGATGATGTAGCCCTGGCTCAGCAGCGCGCGGCGCGAGGCCTCGCAGGTCTGCTGCGGGGTGGCATCGAACAGGCGCGAGTAGGTGGCCACCGATCCGAAGTTCTCCGGCACGGCGAAGGTCTTGGCACCCGTGGCCGAGCAACCTGGCAAGGCCAGCGCCGCGGCTCCTGCCGCCAGGGCCGCCACGAAAGTCCGGGCGCGGCGCAGAGCCGGCGCCCCGCCGGGAAATCCGCGGGAGGAAGGCGCGCCCAGGGCGCCTGGATCAATGGGGGTGGTCGAAGGAAAGCTCAAACCGGCACTCCTTTTGTGTCATGGATCATCATCGGCCGCGCCTGCCCGCAAGCGGGCGCCAGCCCAAGAAGTGGTGTGACGGGCCAGGCCGCCCGCAGTTCCCTTGCGCGAGGCAACGGGGTCGCCGGCGGCGGCCCATTGCGATGGCTTCGCAGTATGGCCCGCATGGCGGGGTGGCGATGTCAGCGGGCAGCCCGTTCCCCCGCACACAAGGTATCAAATTGCTGCGCCCTGGTCCGCACCGCTGCGCCCGCGCCTCAGGGCCTGGCCTGGGAGAGAAGCTTTTCCAGCCGCTGCAGGCGCTGGGCCATGGCGGCCAGTGCCTCCTCCTTGGCCTGCAGGTCCTTCTGGAGCGCATCGATCCTTTGCTGCTGCGCCACCGTGCGCTTGTCCAGCGCCTGGACACCCGCCAGCGCCACGCCGTCAGGATCGATGGTGGCAATTTTCGTATCGCTGTCCCCCAGGCGGAAAGCGGCGGAAAAATCCTGCGCCATGGGCCCCATGTGGCGCACCGCAAGGCCTTCTGTCTTGTAGTTCCAGGTGGTCACCGGCACCGCGCGCAGGCGCCGCAACACGTCTTCACCATCGACCGCCGCAAAGTTCTCCTTGAGATTGCGGTCGGAGACGGAGGACCACGAGCCGCCCCCCGCGCCCACCGTGACCCCGGCCGCCAGGCCCGCGTCGGTGTAGATCGTGAAGCCGCCCGAGGACCGGAAGATGGCCTGGTTCGTGCCCGACGGGGTGATCGCGGTATCGCTGGAGCGGTCGGTCCACACAAAGCTGCCGTAGAAATTGGACCCGCCGGTGGACAGATAGCTCATGCGCAGGCCGGTGGTGGCCGCGGCATTCGTATACAGGTTCACGCCGCCCGCGGCCCGCACATTGAAGGAATTGTTCACCCCCGCGCGGAAGTAGGTTTCTGGCGAGCAGGACACGCCGCCGTCGCAGAAGGTGGAAAACGAACGGTCGGCAAAAACGAACGAGCCTTGCCGCGCGTTGGTATGCGCGCCCATCCCCAGCGCCACCGACGCGAAGCCGGAGGCGACGTTGTACAGCCCCATGGCCACGGAGTTGCCGTTGGAAGCCACCGTACCCTGCCCCACGGCGAAGCCATAGTCGCCCGAAGCCCTGGCGTTGTAGCCGAACGCCGTGGAATACATGCCGATGTTGGCGTCGTCCCACTGGGTGCCGTCGATCTGCCCGGCGCGCAGGGACGCTTTTTGCGGATACCACAGGAACCGCGTGCCCGGGCCTTCGGCCGGCGCGCCCCCCATGCCGTTGGAAAAGTCGCCCACCGACAGGATGGCGCCGTCGTTGTCCACACGCACACGCTCCTTGTCGTGGTTTTGTCCATCCAGGTACAGGCCGCTGGCAGACAGCGACAGCAGTGGCGTATTGCCGGCCGAACCCAGCGTGGCGGCACCGACCAGCTTGAGGTTGACGAGCGCGCTGGACGTGGTGGCAGCCTGCTGCACGGCGGGCGCGAACTGGACGGCCCCCGTTAGGTCGCCCGTGGCGCCAGTGGCCCCCGTCGCGCCGGTGGCCCCGGCCGGGCCCGTGGCTCCCGCGGGACCGGCCGCACCCGCTGGCCCGGCCGCGCCAGCCGCCCCTGCGACGCCGGCGGAGCCGGTGGCGCCCGTCGCTCCCGTGGCGCCAGCCGCGCCTGCCTGCGCCACCAGCGCCCAGACGGCGGGGCTCACGGAAGGGTCGGCGTTGATCGAGTCCGAAGCTGATACCTGCAGGTAGGTCGAGCCGCCCTGGCTGACCAGCGTGCCGGAGGCATAGGCCGTGGCCGCGGACCAGGCACCCATGTAGCTGCCCGCAAACGAGCCGGCCGCCCCGGGGGCCCCCGTCGCACCGGCGGGGCCTGCGGTGCCCGTGGTTCCTGCCGCGCCTGCGGGCCCCGTGGCCCCCACAGGCCCCTGAAGCCCCTGAGGCCCCGCACCGCCGGCGGCGCCGGTGGCCCCCGCGGGCCCCTGGGGTCCGGTCGGCCCCGTGGGGCCGGTGGCGCCCGTGGCCCCCACGGCCGAAGCCTGGCACGGACCGAGCACGCCGGCCGCTCCGTAGCACACCCGGTTGGCCACCGCCGGGGAAGCCCCGATCCCCGGTGCGGCGATGGCGCCGCCCTCATCCACGCGAAAGCGGATCTGCGTTCCGCTGGCGTCCTTGACGGCAAACCCCGAGCCCGCCGCCGGCCGGATCGTGACGTCCGCCGCCTGCGCGGCAGGGCCCCACATCGCGGCCGCAAGCAGGCTGAGGAACAACGGGCTGGCATGAACGCGCGGGGAGGACATGGTCGGAAGCTCTTTCTTCGGTGATTTCTTGCCTTGCGGAGACGGGGGATGGCGGCCGCGCGGGCACGCCACTACAGCGGGGCCGCACACCCCGCCTGGAGGGCGGCCGTGGCAGGCTTGCGCCCTCGCCCACCGGCCCGGCCGCGCAGGTGGGCGCTTGCATTCCGAATCACGGTCGCAGGCCCTGGCCCCATGGGTGAAACATTTTCTCACAATGACCACCCAAAACCCTGCCTGAACCCCGCCCCGGCGGTTCAACGGTGGCGCGTTGATGCGTGCCCGCCACAGCGGCCACCGGACGGGCAAAGACGACGCACACGCAGCCGCCACCGGAGTGGGAGCAGAGTGCCGGAAAGCTACACTATTGATAGCTAGAATCCATTGAATATCAAGCGCCACCCTCCAGTCCGTCCATCAAAGTGGCAGGAGGGTGCGCACCGCCGCCGCCCCCTCGGCCCGACCCGCTTCCCCGCTTCGCTCCATCCATGCCGCTCGCCACCCTTTTGTGCCTGGTCGTCGCCATCAGCGACGGCGACACCCTCACCGCGCGCTGCGGTACGCCCGGCGCCTACCGGCAGGTCAAGGTGCGCGTGGCCGCCATCGACGCACCCGAGTCGCGCCAGGCCTTCGGACAGAAGTCCCGCCAGAACCTGGCACGGCTGTGCTTCAGGCAGCGCGCCACCTTGCAGGCCGTGGACCGGGACAGCTATGGCCGCACGGTGGCCAATGTGCGCTGCGCAGGCACCGACGTGGCCACGGCCCAGGTGCGGGCTGGCCTGGCCTGGGTGTACACGCCCTACGCCGCCAGCCACCCGCACCTGGCGCCGCTGCAGCAGCAGGCGCGGGGCGGCGGCGCGGGCCTGTGGTCCCAGCGGCGCCCGCTGGCGCCCTGGGACTACCGGCACCGGCACGGCCGCTGAAGCCTTCCGCGCCCCCAGGGCAAGGTGCACGCTCGCCACGGCGGAGGATGCGGCGGCGCGGTCGGCCCAGCACGGCGCCACTTTGAGGGATTTGCGCGGCGCGGGCCCGGGCGGCGCCGCACAACCGGTAGCATCCAGGGTCCTTCGCACCAGGCCTGGCGGCGCATTGCACCGCACCGGGCCGATCCGTCACCCCTCCCCCGCCCATGTCCACCCCTGAGTCCACGCCCATGGCGCCCGCCGCCAGCGTCTACCGCCATTCCGGTTTTGTTTCCTTTCTGATCGCCCGCGTGGTGGCCGTCGTGGCCACGCAGGTGCAGGCCGTGGTGGTGGCCTGGCAGGTGTACGACCTCACGCGCGAGCCGCTGGCGCTGGCCTATGTGGGCCTGGCGCAGTTCCTGCCCATGCTGTGCCTGCTGCTGCCGGCGGGCGACCTGATCGACAGGTTCGAGCGCAAGCGCATCCTGGCCATCAGCTGGAGCGTGGGCGGGCTGTGCAGCGCCCTGCTGTGGTGGCTGTCGGGCCACGGGGCCAGCGGCGTGGCGGGCATCTATGCGGTGCTGGTGCTGTACGGCTGCTCGCGCGCGTTCTCGGGCCCGGCCATGCAGAGCCTGCTGCCGCAGATCGTGCCGCGCGGCCAGCTCGCGCAGGCCATCGCGGCCAACAGCATGCTCATGCGCGTGGCCAGCATCGGCGGGCCGCTGCTGGGCGGGCTGCTGTATGCGCTCGGCGGCGGCGAACTGACCTACGCCGTGTGCTGCGCCTGCTTCGGGCTGGGCGTGGCGCTGCTCCTGCGCGTGGTGGTGGCGCACGCCACGGCGCCCGGGCCCACGCAGGGGACGATGTTCGAACGCTTCGGGGCGGGCATCACCTTCATCCGCTCGCGGCCGATCATCCTGGGCACCATTTCGCTGGACCTGTTCGCGGTGCTGCTGGGCGGCGTGGTGGCCCTGCTGCCCATCTATGCACAGGAGGTGCTGCACGTGGGCCCCGCGGGCCTGGGGGCGCTGCGCAGCGCCATGGCCGTGGGCGAGGTCGGCGCGGGGCTGTACCTGAGCATGCGCCCCTTCAACCGCCATGTGGGACGCACCATGTTCATCGCCGTGGCGGTGTTTGGCACGGCCAACCTGGTGTTCGCGCTCTCCAGCTGGTTCTGGCTGTCGTTCGCGGCGCTGATGGTGGCCGGCGCGGCCGACATGGTGAGCGTGTACATCCGCGGCGCGCTGGTGCAGTTCTCCACGCCCGACACCATGCGCGGGCGGGTGAACGCGGTGAACATGCTGTTCATCGGCTCGTCCAACGAACTGGGCGAGTTCCGCGCCGGCACCAGCGCGTCGTGGCTGGGCGTGGTGCCGGCGGCCGTGGTGGGCGGCCTGTGCACGCTGGGCGTGGTGGGCGGCTGGATGCTGGCGTTCAAGACGCTGCGCACGGTGGACCGCTTCGAGGAAGCCGCGCAGGCCACCGGCGCTGCGCCCGCGGGCGCGCGGTAGCAGGCGGGCGGAAACCAATCGACACATCCTCCGGGCCGTTTGTGTCGCGCAGGTAAAACCCGCCGCGCAGGCTTGCGCGGCGGTGCGGGGCGGCGCACCATGCGCCCACTTGCACTTGGCCTGCCGCCCAACCTCTTCATGACCTCGCCACCACGCCCCGCCCCCTTGCGCCGCCGCACCGTGCTCGCGGGCTTGCTGGGCGCGGCGGCCGGGGCGCTCCCCGGCCTGGCTTGCGCGACGGGGATGGAGGCATGGAGCACCGCCGACGAGCCCACCCTGGCCCGCCTGCTGGACCGCATCACCTGGGGCTGCACCGCCCAGGGCGCGAAGGCGCTGGCCCCCCAGGGCGCGCAGGCCTGTCTGGCCGCCCAGCTGCGCCCCCCGCCCGCCGCGCTGCCGCGCGAAGCCCAGGCCCACATCGACGCGATGACCATCTCCCGCGTGCCCGCCGAGGCGCTGGCCCTGGAAATGGACGCACGCCACCGCGCCGCCAAGGCCCTGCCCACCGAAGACGCGCGCAAGGCCGCGCTCAAGGCCTGGCAGCAGGACATGCGCGCCCTGCAGCAGGAGGCGGCCGAGCGTTTCGTGCTGCGCGCGCTGTACACGCCCGCGCAGCTGCGCGAGAAGATGACCTGGTTCTGGATGAACCACTTCAACGTGTTCGCGGGCAAGGGCAGCCTGCGCGCGCTGGTGGGCGACTACGAGGAGCATGCCGTGCGCCCCCATGCGCTGGGCCGCTTTCGCGACCTGCTGGGCGCCACCGCGCGCCACCCGGCCATGCTGCGCTACCTGGACAACGCGCAGAACGCAGCCGGCCGCATCAACGAAAACTATGCGCGCGAGCTGATGGAGCTGCACACGCTGGGCGTGGACGGCGGCTACAGCCAGCAGGACGTGCAGCAGCTGGCGCGCGTGCTGACCGGCGTGGGCGTATCGCTGCGCCCGCCCGGCGAAGAGCCGCCGCGCATGAAGCCCGCACTGCGCCGCCATTACGTGCGCCAGGGGCTGTTTGAGTTCAACCCCCAGCGCCACGACTGGGACCCCAAGACGCTGCTGGGCCAGCCCTTGCGCGCCGAAGGCCTGGCCGAGGTGGACGAAGCGCTGGACCGCCTGGCCCGCGCTCCCGCGACCGCGCGCTTCGTCACGCGCAAGATCGCGCTCTTTCTGGTGGGCGACAACCCGCCGCCCGCGCTTTTGCAGACGCTGGCCCGCACCTTCGAACGCACCGATGGCGACATCGCCGCCGTGCTGGAAGCACTCTTCAACGCCCCCGGATTTCGCGCATCGCTGGGCCAGCGTTTCCGCGACCCGGTGCACTACGTGCTGGCCGCCCTGCGCCTGGCGCATGGCGACGCCGTGCTGCCCGGCGCGGAGCCCGCGCTCGCCTGGCTGCAGCGCCTGGCCGAGCCCCTGTACGGCCGCGCCACGCCCGACGGCTACCCGCTCGATGCGGCCGCGTGGTCGGGCTCCGGGCAGATGTCCACGCGTTTCGAGATCGCCCGGGCCATCGGCGCCGGGGCCGCCACGGCCCCCGCCCCGCGCGAGGACGGGATGGCCGGGCCAGCGGCACCGCAGCGCACACCCCCGCCGCTGGCGCAAAGCGCCTACGTGCGCGCCCTGCAGCCCGCCTGGTCCACCGCCACGCGCAACGCGCTGGCCCAGGCGGCGTCGCCGCGCGAATGGAACCTGCTGTTCCTCGCATCACCCGAATTCATGCATGGATGAGGAGGACACCATGCAACGCAGACACCTTCTTCAGGCCCTGGGCGCCAGCGCGCTCGGCGTCGCCAGTGCAAGCGTTCTGGCCGCCCCGCGCGCGCAGGACGTGCGCTTTCTGCTCGTGTTCCTGCGCGGCGGCTACGACTGCGCCAGCCTGCTCGTGCCCACGGCCAGCAGCTACTACTACGAGACGCGGCCGAACATCGCCATCGCCCGCCCCGGGCAGGACGGCGGCGCGCTGGCGCTCACGCCCGACTGGGGACTGCACCCCGCGCTCGCGGATTCCATGCTGCCGCTGTACCAGAAAAGCCAGCTGGCCTTCGTACCCTTCGCGGGCACCGACGACCTCTCGCGCAGCCACTTCGACACCCAGGACAGCATGGAACTGGGCCAGCCCGTGGGCGGGCGGCGCGACTACCGCTCGGGCTTTCTGAACCGGCTGGTGGCCGAACTCGCCGCTCCGGCGGCCGGCGCAGCAGCCACGCCGCAGCCCATGGCCTTCACCAGCACCCTGCCCCTGGTGCTGCGCGGCGCGGTGGACGTGCCCAACACCCTGCTGAGCGCGGTCGCGGGCCGCAGCGGCGTGGACGCGCGGCAGGCCCAGCTCATCGAATCCATGTACCGGGGCACCCCGCTGGCCACGCCCGTGGCCGAGGGTTTTGCCACGCGCGAGGAAGTGGCCCGCACCATGCAGGGCGAGATGGAGGCCGCCAGCCGCAACGCGCTCAGCACCAAGGGCTTCGAGGGCACGGCCCGGCGCATGGCGCGGCTGATGCAGACGCGCTACCAGCTGGGTTTTGTGGACGTAGGCGGCTGGGACACCCATGTGGCCCAGGGCGCGGCTACGGGCGCGCTGGCCAACCGCTTCGAGGAGCTGGGCCGGGGCCTGGCCGGCTTTGCCGACGAAATGGGCCCCGCATGGAAATCCACCGTGGTCGTGGTGGTGAGCGAGTTCGGCCGCACCTTCCGAGAAAACGGCAACCGGGGCACGGACCACGGCCACGGCACCGTGTTCTGGGTGCTGGGCGGCGGCGTGAATGGCGGGCGCATCGCGGGCGAGCAGCAGGCCCTGAGCGCCACCACGCTGTTCCAGAACCGCGACTACCCGGTGCTCAACGACTACCGCAGCGTGCTAGGCGGGCTGTTCGCGCGGATGTACGGGCTGAACGCCGCCGCCGTGGCACGGGTGTTTCCGGGGGCAAAGGCGGCCGACTTGCGACTGGCGTAGCCTCGGGGGTCAATGGCACTGGCCCGACGATGCCCCAGAGCTGCGCAGGGCGTTTGCGCACGCCCGCCCTGGGCCGGGAGAGATCCGTGCAAGGGCCGCCCCGCCGCACTGGCTGCGTTTCCCTTCCCGCATCGCGGAGCATTCGAGAGAAGGGGGAAGGCGCGAAGCGACCCAGCTGCGTTTGCCCCTGCCTCAGGCGTTGAAGGTGCCCGTCAGCAGCTCGGGCAGGCGCTCCACCTTCATCTTGAAACCGCAGGCCTGCGCATGGCCGCCCCCGCCCATGCTCTCGGCCAGCGCGATGCAGTCGAAATTGCGCTGCGCGCGCAGCCCGGCCTTCACGCCCTTGGCGCCCGCGCTCCACATCAGCGCGAAGGTCCCCGTCTTCGCCGACAGCATGTCGCCCACCAGGCTGTGGAACATGCCGGGGGCGTTCACCATCAGGCCCTCGATGCCGTTGAAGACCAGCGGCTGCGCGCCCTCGGCGATGTCGGCCGCGAGCTTGCGGTACTTTTCATCCATGGCCGCGCCCCGCGCCATGAACAGCGTGAGCTCTTGCGGCGTGAAGGATGCGATCTCGCGCCAGCGCTCGAAGGTCTGCGCCTCCATGTCGAGCGCCGACAGGAAGCCCGCGCTCTCGGCGAACTCCCACTTCCAGATGTCGCGGTCTTCCACGTACTGCAGCAGCGCCGGGACGGGTTCGTGCGGGTGGAAGAACTCCCACGCCAGGCGCGCGCCCGACTTGCCCATGTCGAAATGCACCACGCCGCAGCGGCAGGCAAAGCCCGTGAGCTTCTCGGCCGCGCTCTTGTGGTGGTCCAGCATCACCAGCTTGGCCGCGCGCTCGTCGATGGCGCGCAGCACCTCGGCCGAGAAGGAGAAATCAAGGATGTAGACCGCGCGGCCCGCGACGGGCGGCAGGTCGTCCACGGTGTTGACATCGCCATGGTCCAGCCCCACGTACTCGGCGCTGTCGCCGTAGTAGAGCCAGGCGGCCAGCGCGGCGCCAAAGCCGTCGGGGCAATAGCGCCCGTGGTACAGGACCAGGGGCGAGGGATCATTCTTGGCGGGGGCAACCAGCAGTTGCAGGGGGAGTATGGTTTTCTTCGTCATGGCCCCCAATTGTCGCCGGGGTGGTGGCGGGGGGCGAGCACTGTATCGCCACGGCGGCCGTCCGCCCGGCCGCACCAGGGCGGGGGAACCAAGACCGCCCGTGCGACCTCCATCCATCCATGCCTGCATGCCGCGGCCCCATCGAAAGCACCCTCCATGTTCCAGACACTCAAAGACCTGCTCGACAGCCTGATGCAACCCCCGGCAACCCCTTCCGCCCAGGAGCAGGCCCACGCCGTGCAACTGGCCGCTGCCGTGCTGCTGGTGGAGGTGGTGCGGTTCGACGCGGCCATGGATGCGGCCGAACGCACGGCCATGGTCACCGCCCTGCGCGGCAAGTTCGCGCTGGCCGACGATGAACTGGATCGCCTGCTGGAGCTGGCCGTCGACACCTCCCGCAGCGCCTACGACTACCAACGCTTCACGGGCAGCCTGAACGATCACTTCACACAGCCGCAGAAGGTGCAACTGGTCGAGGCCATGTGGCAGGTGGCGTACGCCGACGCGCGCCTGGACGAGAACGAGATGCACACCATCAGCAAGGTGGCCGGCCTGCTGCATGTCACGCACGGCGAATACATCGCCGCCAAGATGCGGGCCAAGGAGTCTGCACGCCTTGCCTGAAGACCTTGGAAGGCCGCCAGCGGCGGGCAGACAGTCCTGGCATCCGGCCGCGACCGCCGCACGCGGATCGGCGGGCCCCTTCGCCGCCGCCGGCGGCTGACCGGCGACGCTAGATGGGCAGCCAGCGCCACCAGAACGGCTTGCGCTCTTCCTTGCCGCCCCGGGCCTGCAGCAGCGGCACGAACTCGGTGCGCCCGTGGCGGCGCGCGGCCTCCAGCGGCGTCATGTCGTCGAAGTCGGACCTCAGCCCCGCGTCGGCGCCGTGGGCCAGCAGGTAGCGCGTGATCTCGGCATGCCCGTGGATCAGGCTGGCCACCAGGGGCGTGCACAGGATCTCGGGGTGCTGGTAGTTGGGATTCACGCCCGCACCGATGTGATAGCGCACCAGCGCCAGATCGCCGGCCACGGCGGCGGCGTACATGTCCTTCCAGTCTCCAGCCGACATACCACTGCATCCTTTGCATGAACGGGATCGGCGCAGTGTAGAGCGCGCGGCGTGCTGCACAATGCGCGCCTTCCCTACCCGGCCCGCGGCACAGGCCACTTTTCTTTCCATGCACCCTCCCCTGCACATCCTCTGGCGCGACGAGCACCTGGTGGCCGTCTACAAGCCGGCCGGCTGGCTGGTGCACCGCACGGGGCTCGATGCCGGCGAAACGCGCTTCGTGATGCAGGTGCTGCGCGACCAGCTGGGCCAGCATGTGTTCCCCGTGCACCGGCTCGACAAGGGCACCTGCGGCGTGCTGGTGATGGCGCTGCACAGCGATGCGGCGCGCGCGCTGTCGCAGGCCTTCGAGCAGCAGGCCACGCACAAGCGCTACCTGGCCATGGTGCGCGGCTGGGCGCCCGAGGCCGTCGCGGTGGACCACGCGCTCCGGCCCGACGACGCGCCGGCCGATACGGCCGTGCAGGAGGCGCACACGCGCTTTCGGCGCCTGGCGCGGCTCACGCTGCCCGAGGCCAGCGACCCCCGCTTCGCCGCCACGCGCGCCTCGCTGGTCGAGGCCGTGCCCACCACGGGCCGGCGCCACCAGATCCGCCGCCACCTCAAGCACCTGGCCCATCCGATCATCGGCGACGCCACGCACGGCAAGGGCCCGCTCAACCGCTGGTGGGCCGAGCGGCTGGGCCAGCAGCGGCTGTGGCTGCACGCCTGGCAGCTCACGGTGCCGCACCCGGCAACGGGCCTGGCCATGACGTTCGAAAGCGGGCTGCCATGGCCCGTGGCCCCGCAGGGCGGCGCGGGCCCCGCGCCGGGTACCGGGGACGGCGCGCAGGCCACGGGCCCCACGGCAGACTGGCAGCGCCTGCTGGCGCGGTTGCCGTGGCAGGACTGAGGGCCCCGCCTACCCCGCCTTGGCGCCGAGCGCCTGCATGCGCGCCGTCCACTTGGCCACGCCGTCCTCGCCCAACTGCTCCACGCTGCCCACCAGCGTTTCATGCACCGGCGCAATGCCCACGAAACCCAGGATGTTGCGCTCCAGCGACTTCACGCTGTGCGCGCGGAAATACCACCGGTAGACCATCGCGGGCATGCCCATGGTCACCACCACCCGCGCGCTGCGGCCCGTGAGCCCCTTGCGGCCGAACGGGTTGCTGCCCTCGGTGGTGAACGCGAAGCCGGGCCGCGCCACCTGCTCCAGAAAACCCTTGAGCAGGGCCGGCATGTCGCCCAGCCACAGCGGAAAGAACAGCACGATGTGCCGAGCCCAGCTGATGGCGTCCTGGGCGGGCCTGAGCCTGGCGGGCAGCAGGCCCAGTTCCCACTCATGCTGGCTGCGCAGCAGCGCGAAGTCGATGGCGGCCACGTCGATCTGCCGCACCTCGTGGCCAGCGCCAGCGGCCCCCCGGGCATAGGCCTGCGCCAAGGCATGGCACAGGTGCGGCGCGCTCGCGTCGGGATGTCCCTGGATCAGAACAATGCGCTGCGGGGTCATGGCGAACTCCTCACTGGGCCGCGCCTGCCCCGTGGCGGCGGCCCGGGCAAACGGTGGCGTGGGGGGCCCGGAGCAAATCGTGACACGCGCCACCCTTGCGTGCAAGCGGCCCGTGGCACAGGGACGGCGCCGGTTCCGGGCGGGGGTCCAAGGTCCGTTCATCGCCACGCCATTTACTACTATTTTCATAGCTATTGGCGCTTTTCCATCAAGCGCTTCATGGCATTTTCATCCTCATTTCAGTGGCCGCCACCATGGCGTGGCCAGGCGTCGCGTCGGCACCGTCCTACCCCCGGGCCCGCCCGCCGCCGGTAGGCACGGCCTGGCGCGGGCGGCACAGTCGTGAACCAGCACCATCGCTGCCGCACCACCTGCCTGCCCACCATGCCAACACTCCGCACCTCCAGCCACCGCCGCGCGGCGGCAAGCGCCCGTCCCGCCACCGGCCACCGGGGCACGCCCCATGGCTGACCTCTGGCAGGAGATCGCCGCCGCCGTGGCGTCCGAGTTTTCGGACGTCTCCGACGCCGCGCAGGCCACGCGCATCGTCGTGCGGCTGACGGTGGCCGCGGTGCTGGGCGGGCTGCTTGGATGGGAGCGCGAGCACGCGGGCAAGGCGGCCGGCGTGCGCACCCACATGCTGGTGGCCATGGGCGCCGCGCTCTTCGTGCTGGTCGCGCAGCAGGCCGGCATCGCGCCCGCGGACAACAGCCGGGTGCTGCAGGGCATCATCGCGGGCGTGGGCTTCCTGGGCGCGGGCACCATCCTCAAGGGCGACGCCGAAAACCAGGTCAGGGGCCTGACCACCGCCGCCGGCATCTGGCTCACGGCCGCCATCGGGGTCGCGGCGGGCCTGGGGCGGGAGACCACGGCCGTGCTCAGCACGCTGCTGGCGCTGCTGGTGCTGTGGGCCGTGCCGCTGGTGCACGACCGCATGGCGCGCGCCAGCACCCGGCCGCAGCACAAGCCGGACTGAGCGGGCGCAGCCCGGGCCAGCCATTTCCGGCACCGCGCGTGCGCTACACTTTTTGGCCCTCAGCCACCTGGGCCCGCGGCGCCACCAGCATGCCGCCGGCATCGCACATGCACACCCCACCCGCGCAGCCTTTTCCCCCGCCCTGCCGCAGCCCGGCGCCCGCACCTCGCGCGCGCCGCTCCCACCTGGCGGCCCGCCCATGACGCAGGCCGGCAACCCCCGCGCGCCCACGGCGGCGCACACGGCGGCCACGGGCAACCTGCGCGGCATCGTCGCCATGGTGGCGGCCGTAGGCTTTTTCTCCCTGATGGACGCACTGCTCAAGACCCTGTCGGCCAGCTACCCGGCCATGCAGGTGGCGGCGCTGCGCGGCTGGGCGGCGCTGCCGCTGGTGGCGCTGTATGTGCTGTGGCGCGGCGAGGCGGGCCGCCTGCTCCAGGTGCGCTGGCCCCTTCACCTGCTGCGCGGCGTGCTCAACGTGACCATGCTGGGCCTGTTCACCTATGCGCTCAAGGAACTGGGCCTGGCCGAGGCCTACACGCTGTTTTTCATCGCACCGCTGCTGATCACGGCGCTGTCGACCGTGGTGCTGCGCGAGAAGGTGCGCGCCGCGCACTGGGTAGCGATCGCGCTGGGCATGGTGGGCGTCGTCGTGGCCCTGCGGCCGAGCCAGGAGGCCTTCTTCACCCTGGGCGCGCTGGCCGTGCTGGGGGCGGCGTGCGGGTACGCCGTGTCGGCCATCACGGGCCGCGTGCTCAGCCGCACGGATTCCAGCGCCAGCCTGGTGTTCTGGACCACGGCCTTCCTGGCGCTGGGCGCGGGGGCGCTGGCCTGGCCCCGCTGGGTGGGTGTGGCGCAAGCGCACTGGCCGCTGGTGGCGGGCCTGGCGGTCACGGGCTTCCTGGGCCAGCTGGCGATCACCGAGGCGTTCCGGCACGGGCAGGCATCGGTGGTGGCGCCGTTTGAATACACGGCGCTGGCCTGGGGCATGGGCCTGGACTGGGTGCTGTGGCAGACCGTGCCGGGCTATTCCACGCTGCTGGGCGGCGCCATCATCATCGGCAGCGGGCTGTACCTGGTGCGGCAGGAACGCACGCAGGCCGTGCTGCCGCCCTGACACCGGGCACGAGGGGTCCGGGATGGGTGGATCTGGGCCACGGCCCGCGCCGATGCACGGCATGGTCTTACAGCGCGGCGGCGCGCTTGGCGGTCCAATGAAGCGACCAGTATTGCGGCAGTACCCCGCCAAAGGAGATCGCATGACACAGCACGCCACCATCGCAGGCCACGTTACCTACACCCCGGGTGACGGCGCGCCGCTCACCATACCCAAGGGCCCCGTGGAAATCGAGCCCGCCAAGGACAGCACCACCCTGAGCTGGACGGCCGACAATGACGCCGTGGGTTCGGCCGCCATTCCCCGCGACCAGTTCAACCAGTACGTGCGGGATGGCAAGATCCGCCTGGACAAGGAAACAGGCAAGTAAGCAAGCCATCGACTGCAAGGCACCCTCCCTGCCAGGCCTGCGGCGAACATGCGCGCATTGCATCCATAGCATCCCAGGCACCACGCTCCGGCGCCTGCTGCCCATTTCATCCAGAGAACGCCCCATGCAAGCTGAAGACGTCCTTCATTTCTGGTTCGAAGAACTCACGCCCGCGCAACACTTCGCCCAGGAAGATGCACTGGACGCCACCATCCGCGAACGCTTCGGCGCCACCTGGGAGGCCGCGCGCCTTTGCGAGCTGTGGACGTGGCGCAGCACGGCGCGCGGGCGCCTGGCGGAAATCCTGGTGCTCGATCAGTTTTCCCGCAACATCCACCGCGGCTCGCCCCTGGCGTTCGCACAGGACGCGCAGGCGCTGGCGCTCGCCCAGGAACTGGTGGCCGGCCGGCATGACCGGGACCTGCCCACCGCCCAGCGCGCCTTTGCGTACATGCCCTACATGCACAGCGAGTCGAGCACCATCCACGCGCAGGCGATGGCGCTGTTCGACCAGCCCGGCCTGGAAGACAACCTGCGGTTCGAGCTGCGCCACCGCGACATCATCGCGCGCTTTGGCCGGTATCCGCACCGCAACGCCGTGCTGGGGCGCGGCTCCACCGCGCAGGAAACCGCTTTTCTCGCGCAGCCCGGCTCATCGTTCTGAGCTGGCGGGGGTGCCCGAAGACCCTCAGACCGCGAGAGGCCGCGTGAGGTACACCGCCTCGCGGCCCACGATAGGTTCGCGCGTGGGCATCAGCACCGTGCAGTCATCACAGAGCGCGCGGATCTCGTGCGGACCATCGGTGGCGATGAGTTCGTCCTTCGCGAACACCTCGAACCCCTGCACCGGCCGTGTGAACCGGAAACCGGGCGTGCGCACCATGCAGGTCTCCAGCAGCTCGTAGCGGCGCTGGGGACCGGGCACGGGCCGGCCCGCAGCTGCCTCGATCAGGCCGAAGTGCGCCAGGAAATCCAGTGCCACCGCCGTCGCCATGTCGGCCGCCGACTGCAGGAAATGCTGGCCGCATTCCACCACCAGCGCCACCCCCTGGCTGTCGGCCAGCCCATGGCGGCCGTGCTGGATGAGCGGCGTCCCCGACCCCAGCCCGCTGGGCATGACCAGGTGCACGGGCGGGCGTCCCAGGGCCAGCGCCACGTCCGCGTTGCGCGGGTAGGCCGGGTACACCCAGAAGGGCTCCACGTCCTGGCTGGTCGAATGGATGTCGAGGATGTGGTCCGCCGCGGCCACCACGGGGCGCAGGGCGCGCGCGCGCAGCAGCTCGGGGCTCTCGTCCGTGCCGTCGAGCTCGCCGGCCGACCAGATGCGGTTGAGGTTGTGCACGAGCTGGCGGCTTTCGAAGGGGCGCGCCTGGTCGAACGACTCGTACGCCGCCACGTTCGCGAAGCTGATGGTCAGGGTGCCGATGCGCGGGCGCACGCCCGTGTCCAGCAGGTGCGTGGCGGCGACCATGCCGCAAATCTCGTTGCCGTGCGTGAGCGCATTGATGAGCACATGGGGGCCGGGCTGGCCAGATTCGAAACGGTGCACGTAGTCGATGCCCACGTTGCCCTGGCGGTAGGCGGACAGGTCGCGCGGCAGCACTTCGAAGGCGGGGGGATTCTGTGTCATGGCGGTCCATTGATAAGACAACACATGATTGTCCGCGCAAAGCAGGAACCGTGCAGGGCGCGGTGTACGATGCCCGCCGGACGCCCTCCTCCCGCACCGATGCACATGCCCCCCGCCCGACTCTGTACGCTGGCCGATGTGGCCGACCGTCTGCCCGCCGACAGCTGGATCGCCGGGCGCCTGGCGCAAGACCCGGCCGCCCTGGCCGCCGAAACCGTGCTCTGCATCGCGGGCGATGTGCAGCTGACCGCGCTGCACCTGGATGCGCCCCTGGCCAGCGGCAGCCCTCTGCGGACGCTGCTGCAGGGTGGCGGCGCGCACCCGGCCCATCCCGCCCTCGCGGGCCAGCCCTTTCTGGTCCTGATCGAGGGGTGCCTGCAGATTGACGGCGCGCTCACCTGCGACGGCACCGGGGGCGCCGCCCACCTGGCCGTGCTGGGCGATGCGAGCCTGCGCAACACCGTGGTGGGTGGCCAGCGGCTGCATGTGCAGGGCGCGCTGCGGGTGGCCGACCTGCTCTGGGGCGACGGCCGCCATGGCGGCCTCACCGTGCGGGGCGGCCTGCAGGCCCGGGTGGCGCTGTTCACGGATGCCTATCCCGTGGACATCACCGGGCCCGAGCAGGTGGAGTTCCTCATGGACGAGGTGCGCGGCATACCGCACCGGGCGGAGTTCTCCAGCGAGATCGCGGGCATCGTGTTCCCGCCCGTGTTCCATGACGGCACGGACGATGGCGAGAACGGCATCGGCTGCATGCTCGACCGGCCCAGCGTAGTGGCCGCCGTGCGCGCGGGCGAAAGCACCACGCGCAGTAGCGACGACATCCATGCCGCCCTGCCCCTGGAGGCGGGCCTGTTCGCCGATGAAGCGGTCAGCGTGCGCAACATCCTCGCCGCAACACACACGCCGGTGATCGGCCCCAAGGAGCACACGACCACGGGATGGTTCCGGCAGACCGATTTTTCGCTGTGCCAGCGGCATGTGGACGCGGAGGGCGACCAGCGCGATGACAACGTGTTCATCACCGTGTGGAAGACCTGGGACTTCTACCTGTCGGTGTCGCAGGTGCCCGAGCGCCAGGGGCTGCTGGCACGCCTGGCCGCCGCCGTCCTGGGCCGCAAGGTGCCGACCACCGCGCAGCCCACGCTGGTGTACCGCGCCTACCGCGAAGGCGAGCCCGGCGAGTGGCTGCCCCTGGCCCCCGACACCGCCCCCGAGGCTTGGCGGGCCTGCACGCAGGCCTGGCGTGGCGTGCTGGACTACCTGCGCAAGGCCGTGGGCCAGCACCGCGCCCGCTACCCGCTGCACCAGCGCCTGGTGGCCGCGCTGACCGCAGAACGCATCGAGGACTTCACCAGCCTGCCCATGTTCACCGAGCGCTACAACGACTGGTGGGACAGCGACCGCAACGGCTGGTGGGAAGGCGACGTGTGGGTGGGCGCGCGCCAGCCCTGCATGCACGGCGGCGAGCCCTGGGGCCGCGCCTTCAAGCTCAGCTGGGAAAACGGCGAAGACGCCCCCGGCGACGAAGAAGACAACGCCCACAGCGCCTACCAGATCAATGTGGAGCCCGCGCTGGACGGGCCCGCCGTGGTGGAGTTCACCTACGCACAGCGCCAGAGCGATGCCCGCGCCCCCTTGCCCCGCAGCGCGGCCGACCACATCGCGCGGCTGCTGCGCTTCGCGGGCGGGGTGGAGACCCGTGTGCGCGCGCGCCACGAACAGGAACAGGCCCGCCAGGCCGAGGCCCAGCGCATCGCGGCGGCCGTGCACCTGCTGGCCGCGCCGCCGCTGGCGCCTGATGCCCCCGATGCGGCGGTCTTCCCCGCCGAGCTGATGGCCCTGTCCGGCCAGTGGCAGGCCGACGGACAAGGCTATGTGGCCGCCATCCGCGCCCACCAGCGCGCCCTGGATGCGGCCGAGGCGCAGACAGGCCACGGCGGCAACCCGGCAGACGGCGACCGTGACGGCGAAGGCGATACCGAGGAAGACAGCCACCTGCCCTCCGACCCGCGCAAGGCGGCTGCCGCCACGGTGCTGCAGCTGGCGCGCGTGGTCCACACCCACGCCGACGAGGATCTGGCCGGACGCTTTCGCCGGCGCTTCGCGTTCGCGCCCGACGCCTTCGTGCGCCACGCCGCCGATGCAGGCAGCTTCATCGGCCCGGTGTTCGCGCTGGGCGATGGCCGCGTGCTGGCGCGCATCGGCGCGCCCTACGACGATGCCGCCCATTGGGTGGAACTGCAGGGCGTGAGGCGCACCCCCTTGCCCGCGCTGCACGGCCTGGGCCGCTCGCCCAACCGGCGCTGCTTTGCCCGGAGCGACGGCCAGCACATCACCACCCACGACGGATTCGACGGCCCGGTGATCGCCCGGTTTGCACTGCCCCAGGGCAACGAAGGGCTGCCGCCCCAGGTGCCGGTGTCGGCAGGCCCGCCGGGCCAGCGCTGCGACGAGCTGATCCCCTTCAACGACGGCCAGCGCGTGCTGCTGCGCAACCCCACGGGCATCTACCTGCTGGCCAGCCAGGGCAGTCAGGGGAGCCCCGGCGTACAGCGCCTGCACCCCCAGACCTTCGACGAGGATGGCCCCTACACCTGGCCCAAGAACCAGCAGGAAGAATGGGTAGATGGCACAGAGGTCACGGTGCTGGCGCTCGACATGCTGCACATGGCCCTGTCGCCGGACGAGCGCCACATCGCGGTGGGCGACCAGGACAGCCAGCACATCCTGCTCGATGCACGGGGCAACGTGGTGGCCGAATACGAAACGCTGTCGTCCTACCCGCACCACGCCACCTTCTCGCACGATGGCACGCGCCTGTTCGCCAACTCGTGCCACCTGTACGGGGGCGGCACCCGCTCCGTCCCCCTCGGAGGGCCGCCGCAAGGGGCTGCGGGCGACGAAGACGCCCCGCCACTGGACGAACGCTGCCGCGTGTACGCCTCGGCCACCCTGCCCGGCATCGTGGTGCTGGGCGATGCCGACGGCTACCTGCACGCCCTCGGGGACGACGGCCGCCCGCTGTGGCGCCACCACATCGGCAGCACCATCAGCGCCATGGAGGCGTCGCCCGACGGCAGCACGCTGTGGGCGGCCAGCTACGGCGGCTATCTGGTGCAACTGGAGCGCCTGGAGACAGGCATGGACCCCTACTCCATCGGCACCTCGCCGTATGCGGAGACGCGGCGGTGGATATTCTGGCGTGGCGAGGCGGCGCCGTTATGCTGGTAGCCGATGTGGCAATAGCATGCGAGGCGCCGGGGGCACCATGATGAATGCGTTTGGCTTTCTGCTTGGGTACCTGGCTGCAGCGCTGCTGCTGGCCGTTCTGGTCGTCGCGGGCCTTCTTGCCGCCGCGGCGGTGCTTCCGCGCGGCCATGCGGTCGCCGATCAATTGCGAGAGTTCGCCAGCCGAGTTCCTGGTCTTGCTGTCCGCAGCGTCCTGCTGCTCGACGGACTCCTCTTTGTGGCCGGGGTGGTGCTTCTCGCCGTCCTGACCTTCGTCCATTCTTGACCCCATCCTGGGACGACAGGGTGCTCAACCTCGGAGTTGACCGGCCTGTCAGGCCGCACCGCCGCTCCTCCAATCCCGCTTCAGAAGCGAGTGCAGCATCAGGTCATGATGGGACCCCGCCCAATACCCAACCTCTCTGAGGCGCCCTTCCTCCACAAAGCCAAGCCTTCCGAGCACGGCCAAGGAGGCTCGATTGTCGGGATGCACCTGTGCTTCTACACGGTTCAACTCCATCTCTCCGAATCCCCAAGCGAGAACCGAAGCCAATGCCTCTTTCATGTAGCCGCGTCCCTGGTGCAGCGGAGAGATTTCATAGCCCACCACGCACATTCGCCAGTTTCGGTTCCAGCGGAACAGGCCGCAAGTTCCAATCAGGCCGGGGACGCTTCTTAGCTGTATGCCCCAGCGGGTGCCGGACGCAGGTTCCTCACGCCATTTCGCAAACGTCTGGACCAGACCTCTCGCCCCGTCGATGTCTGTCAAGGGATCCGATCCAAACCACTTCATGTGCTGGGCGTCGCCATGAATGCTCAAAAGATCTTCAGCATCAGTGTCAACGATCTCCCGCAAAAAGAGATTCCGAGTCTCGAGCTCCGGGAAGTGGCTCATAGTGCGGTCTAGCGTGATGTATCCCGCAAAACTTGCGGGATAGACTGCACCTTGCGGAATATTCTGGACACTGATTCCTCCTGGAAGTGGCTTGCAGATGGGGCTTGCGGTCAGTGCGCTGTTCAAAAGCACACATATCAAATTTCCGACAAGCCCGGCAGGCATCACCTCGGCAAACTATAGCTTGCCAGTAGGCAGGCGCCGGACACCTGGACAGCGCAGTTTGGGCCGCAAGCCAGCGGGCAGTGAATCAACGCCAGCTTTGGGGTGGTTTCGTCCAGCGGCGGCCTCGGGCCCCAACTCGGTCAGTCGCGAAACTTGCGGCTTGAAACGCTGACCGAGTTCCCGTCTGGATCTTTTGTGTTGGCGAATGCGTAGCCGTTTGCTTGATGGATGGCCCCGAAGACAACGCCCGTTGCCTTGGCGGCCGCGACGAACTTTTGCACATCAGTCACCGCAAATGACATCTTGATGGCGGCGGAGCCAAGCCTAAGACTTTTGGCGGCCTGATGGATCAGTATCTCGGCGCCGCCGGCAATCGGGCGAAGTTCGATAAGTCCCTCACTGATTTCGCCACTTGTCTCGTAGCCAAAGTTCTCACTGTAAAACCGGGCGGTGCGATGCATGTCCTTCGCATAGATGATTACGGTGCTAAGTGCGATGGTCATTGAGATCAGATGCCTTGTGGAGTGGGCGGGAGTGTATCGAGCGTCCGCTCCTGGCCCCATTCTGCCCTCGCACCCCATCCGCCTGCAGCAATCACCGCATGGCAGCCCCTTTTCCACCAACCTGCGGCAGCCACTGCCTTCGAGGCTTGTTGCTGACCACGGGCACAAGCGACGCCACCCGCTCACCACGCGCCGGCAGGCGCAGCAAATCACGCACCTGCGCTCAAAAATGCGGCCCGGGCCCTTCCTGCGCCAGCGTGTCGTGCGCATTGCGCAGCGGGCAGACCTTGAGCGACAGGCAGCCACAGCCAATGCAGCCGTCGAGCTGGTCGCGCAATGCCGTCAGCGTGCGGATGCGCTCGTCCAGGTCGTCGCGCCAGCGGGCCGACAGGCGGCGCCAGTCCGCCACCGTGGGGGTGCGCCCGGCGGGCAGGGCCTGCAAGGCATCGGCGATGGCGGCCAGGGGCACGCCCATGCGCTGCGCCACCTTGATCACCGCCACGCGGCGCAGCACGGAGCGCGGGTAGCGCCGCTGGTTGCCCGCATTGCGCACGCTGGCGATGAGCCCGCGCGACTCGTAGAAATGCAGCGCGGAGACGGCCAGGCCGCTGCGGCTGGCGACCTCGCCCACCGACAGCTCGGACTGTTCGTGCACCGGCACGTCGGGAACGGGGGCGCCCTGCACACCGGGGGCGAGGGGGACGATGGGGACGACGCGCTTGCCTGGCTTCACAACAACTCCTGCAGGGTTTTTCTCCACGGCATTTGACCTCAATTTAACTTGAGGTTTGATACTAGCCCATGAAACCGGAGAAGCCGCCGAGCCCACGGCGGCCGCCCTGGTTTCCCTGGCCATTCCACCTTTGGCTTCACTCCACCACCCACCTCTGGACTCCTGCACCATGCGCCCTGATTCCGCGACGACCCTGCGCCCCGCCACGGCCGCCTCCAAGCTCCGCTTCCTCAACCCGCCCGGCCTGTACGACCCGCGCGCCAACGGCTACACCCACGTGGTGGTGGCGCCTGCCCAGGCGCGCACCGTCTACGTGGCGGGCCAGGGCGGCGAAAACGCGGCGGGACAGCTTTCCGCCGACTTTGGCGAGCAGTTGCGGCAGGCGTTCACCAACCTGCGCATGGCACTGGTCGGGGCAGGGGCCAGCGTGCACGATGTGGCCAAGCTCACCGTGCTGGTCGTGGACCACACCGAACAGCGGCTGGCCCTGTTCAGCCAGGCGGTGCGCAGCCTGTGGCCCGACGGGGCGGCACCGGCCTGCACCCTGATCCCCGTGTCCCGGCTGGCGCTTGACGGCATGCTCGTAGAAATCGAGGCCACGGCCGCCGTGCCTGCATGAGCACCGCGAAGGTGGCCGCGAACGCACCCCGTTTGTGACGTACCATGCCGGCACGGTCCCATTCCGAGACCCTTACAGGAGGCCCTATGGCAAAAGGCGAACAACGCAGCAACAAGATGGCGAAGAAACCCAAGAAGGACACTTCGCTGCCCAAGGAAAGCGGCGGTTCTGACCGCCCCATGCCACCGGTGACCTCCGTCATTCCGCGTGGCAAGGAAAAGAACAAGTAACGCGGTGGCGCGCACGCGCCCACCACCTTCTTGCTATCACATCAATAGCTGCCAGCGCTTTGCCATCAAGCGCTGGCAGCTATTTTCATTTGAACCTTGCGTATCAGTTCCGGGTGGTCGGGGCGTCGGCCCGCGCCGTGCGGGCCAGCCAGTCGGTATCGGGCTCGGGGCGGCCGAACAGGTAGCCCTGGTACACGATGTCGGGCGCGCGCTGGCTCAGGAACTCGGCCTGGTCGCGGGTCTCCACGCCCTCGGCCACCACGCGCAGGCCGAAGTGGCGGGCCACCGCCAGGATGCCCTCCACCAGCACGCCATCGTCGGCATTGGTGGGCGCGTCGCGCACGAAGGAGCGGTCGATCTTGATCTCCTGGATGGGCAGGCGCTTGAGATAGGCCAGCGACGAGTAGCCCGTGCCGAAGTCGTCCAGCGACATGTCCACCCCCAGCGCCGCGAGCTGCCCCATCTTGGCCACGGCGTCATCGAAATCATCGATCACCAGGCCCTCGGTCACCTCCAGCGTCAACAGCCGCGGGTCGGCGCCCGTGGCCGCCAGCACCGCGCGCAGCTGCGGCACGAAACCCGCCTGCCGGAACTGCCGCGCGCTCAGGTTGACCGACAGCCGCAGGCGGCGCTCCTGGAACACCGGCCCCGCCAGCAGCGCGCAGGCGTGCGTGAGCACCCAGTTGCCCAGGCTCACGATGAGGTCCGATTCCTCGGCCACGGGGATGAAGACGCCTGGCGGCACCAGGCCGTCGCGCGGATGCTGCCAGCGCACCAGCACCTCGGCGCCGGTGAGCTGGCCCTGCACGTCCACCTGCGACTGCAGGTACAGGCGCAGCTCGTCCGCCCCGATGGCCTGGCGCAGCTCGCGCTCCACGCGAAAGCGCTGCTCGGCCGCCTCGCCCATGCCCTGCTCGAAGAAGGCCGCGCGCCCGCCGCCCGCCTGCTTGGCGCGGTGCAGCGCGGTGCCCGCGCGGCGCAGGGCGTCGTGCGCGACGTCGTTGGCGCTCTGCGGGTAGAGCGTGATGCCCACGCTGGCGCCCAGTTGCGCCTCCTCGGCATCGTTGTCCTGCAGGCGCAGCGGCCGCAGCAGCGCCGACTGCAGTTTTTCCGCGAAGGCCAGCGCATGCCGGCCCGCGAGCGAGGCGTCCGCGCCCAGGCCATGCAGCACCACGGCAAATTCATCGCCCGCCACGCGCACGAGCAGGCCCTGGGGGGGCAGGATCTCGGACAGGCGCAGCGCCACCGCGCACAGCAGGCGGTCGCCCATCTCGCTGCCGCGCGCATCGTTGAAGGTGGTGAAACGGTCCAGGTCGAGCAGCAGCAGCGCATGCTGGGTGCTGGGCGCCCGGCCCGGGCGCCCCTGCAGCGCGGACAGCCGCTCCACCAGCGTGAAGCGGTTGGGCAGGCTGGTGAGGCTGTCGAAGTGCGCCAGGCGGTGGATCTCCTGCGCCGCGTGCTTGCGCTCGGTGACATCCTGCTTGAGCTCCACGTAGTGGCTGATGTGCCCGTCGGGCTGGCGGATCGGCGCCACCACCACGGCCTCGGCGATCTCGGCACCGTCCTTGCGGCGGTTGAGCTGCTCGCCCGCCCAGTTCTCGCCGCGCGCCAGCGTGTCGCGCAGCCCCTGGCGCTGGGCGGGCGCCATGCCGTTGCTGGACACCAGCGCGGAGGGCTGGCCCAGCACTTCGCCGCGCGCATACCCGGTGCGCGCGAGGAAGGCGGCGTTGACGTATTCGACGCGCCCCTGCAGGTCGGTGATGACAATGCTCTCGGGGCTTTGCTCCACCGCGCGCTGCAGCTTGCGCAGCTCGGCATCGATGGTGGCCAGGTTCACGGCGGTGCGCTGTGCCTCCTGCACGCGGCGCAGATAGCTGCGGCGCGACAGCAGGGTGGCCGCCGCCGTGACCGCCAGGATTCCGCTCAGGTAGGCGACATAGGCCAGCCGGTTGCCGTAGCGCGCCGCGGGCAGCCAGCCCCGCAGGTCGGCCCAGACGAAGAACAGGAACAGCACGCCCGTGGCACCGGTCAGCACCAGGGTGGGCCGCGCGCCGAGGATCCAGCCGGCGAACACGATCAGCACGGGAAAGTTGAGCAGGTTGGGGCCCCGCAGGCCCCCGTTGGTCGCGGCCACGATGGCGACCACGCCCCAGACGCCCCAGATCAGCACCAGTGCCGCCTGGTGCCAGCGCCGCAGGCGCCCCAGCAGCACCGCCACGCCCCCCATCGCGCCCGCGCCCAGGTTGAGCAGCACGTGGGTCCACGACAGGGGCCGGTCCAGCAGCAGCAGGGCGGCGATGACGGTGCCCGTGACCATGACCGTCCAGGAGCCCGCCCGCACCAATTGCTCGGTGGTGGCATCGTCTCGTTCGGAAGGCGAGGAAGGGACAGCAGCGGGCATTGGTTTCAGGCGGTAACAGCCAGGCTGGCATGGTAACGCGATACCCTGCGGCCACCGAGCCTGCCGTGCGCGCCCACGGCCCGGGATACCCTGGCCGGCGCCCGTGGCCCTGGGGCGCGGGGCCTACTCGGCGTCGCCGGACGCCGGTTCGCGCACGCCCGAACCCTTGCCCTTGGCCTTGGCGCGCGCGTCCTTGCGGGCCTGGCGCCTGGCGTCCTCGGCCAGCCCGGCGGCCCGCCAGGCCTCGAACTCCTGCGGGGTTTCCAGCGTGATGCGGCCCAGGATCGCGGTGCGGAAATCGGTCATCACGATCTCGGCCGTCTTTTGCAGGTTCACGCGGCCGCCGCCCAGCATGGCGCCGCGCTTGCGGCCGATGGCCTCGAGCAGTTCGTCGTCCTGCATCGTGGCCATGGCGCCGGCTGGCAGGCCCAGCTTGTAGCGTGCCTCCAGCAGCGGGGCGTAGTGCTGCTGCAGGCGGCGCAGCAGCTCCAGCGCCACCAGTTCCTCGTCGAAGGCATTGCGGCCTACCGCGCCGCTGGCGGCCAGGTTGTAGCCGCTTTCGGGCACGATGATGCGCGGCCACAGCATGCCGGGCGTGTCCCACAGGTAGAAGTCGTCGGCCAGCGTGATGCGCTGCTCCAGCTTGGTGATGCCGGCCTCGTCGCCGGTCTTGGCCTGGCGCTTGTTGGAGAGGGTGTTGATCAGCGTGGACTTGCCCACGTTGGGCACGCCGCAGATGAGCACGCGCATGGGCTTGGCCATGCCGCCCCGGTTGGGCGAGAGCAGGTGGCAGGCGTCGATGAGCTTGCGCGTGGGGGCCGGGTCGGACGCATCGAGCGGCAAGGCGCGCGTGTCGCTCTGGGCGTTGTACCAGTCCACCCACAAGGCCGTGCGGGCCGGGTCGGCCACGTCCTGCTTGTTGAGCACCTTGAGCGTGGGCTTGTGGCCCGTGATCTCGGCCAGCAGCGGGTTGGCGCTGGAGCCGGGCAGGCGCGCGTCCAGCACCTCGATCACCACGTCAATGTCCTTGATGCGTTCGGTGATGGCTTTGCGGGTCAGGTGCATGTGACCGGGGAACCACTGGATGGCCATGCGGGGGTACTTTCTTCTGTATTTGAATCAATCCAAGGGTGGCAAGGATAATCGCGGTCTCATCTTTTCATGATCTGGCGCGTTTTTGCGCCGCCCTGCCCACCATGCCGCTGCCCACTCCGTCGCCCTCCAAGCCCACCGCCAGCAAGGCCGACAAGGAAGTGCTGTTCAAGGGCGTGACCTGCGCCCTGATCGGCCTGGTCATCCTGCTGGCGCCCCATGTGGCGCGCTCCACCAGCGTGCGCGATCTCATGAGCCAGGCGGCCCTGGTGGGCTGGTTCGCGCTGGTGCTGGGCATCGCGTTCGTGGCGCAGTACGGCATGCGGCGCGCCCGGGCCGGGCGCCGCCCACGATGACATCGAACACCGCCACCATCCCGGCCCGCGCTGTGGACGGTGCCTCCGCGCAGCGGATGTTCCAGTGGCTGCAGCAGCGCGCCACGGACGCGGGCATCACCCTGCGCAACCCGCCTCCCGAGCCCACCACCTGCTGCGGGCGCGGCTGCAATGGCTGCGTGTGGGAGGGGTTTCTGGACGCCGCCGAGTACTGGCGGCAAGAGGCGCTGCTGCGGCTGGAGGGCTGAATTTCAAGCCAAATTGGCCTCTAGCGCTTGATGAATAAACGCTGGAAGCTATCAAATTCAGAGTACCGAACAACTCTGCCTTGTAGCAGACGTCGCCTAAAACTGGCGCTGCCCAAGGCCAGTGCCACCGTGGAACTGGCTCTGCCAGGCCACCGGTGGCGTCCCCCTTGGGGGAAGCGGCTCAGCCGCTCAGGGGGTCAATTCCTTCACCGACATGTACTGCTCGCGCCAGGCCTCGAACGGCAGCGTGTCCGCCGCCTCGATGGCCTTCTGCGCCGCGATCGACTCGTCGGCCATGGCCAGGTAGCGCGCCTGCTGCTCAGCCGTCCAGGGCAGGCCCAGCAAGGCGTCGCGCGCGGCGATGGACTGCTGGCGGGCAAAGGCTTCGAAGCTGTGGTGGTGCTCCTGCACGATGCTGTCGAGCACGCGGGCCGATGGCGTGCGCCCGGGAGCGGACATCAGCGCTCGGGCGTCGCGCAGCGCGGCGCTGTAATCCTGGGTGCCGTGGGTGGCATCCAGCGCGGCGGCCAGGGGCTCGCACGCGGCCAGCACCTCGGCGCCCCATTCGGTCAGGGGCACGCTCTGGCCGTTGCGCGAGAGCCGCAAGCCGGGCTCGCGGCCCCGCTCGGCCGTGAGGTGCTGGTTCTGCTTGAGTTCGGCGATCTCTTCGGGCGTGTCGGGCGGGCTGTCGGACAGCAGGCAGTGCAGCAAGAACACGTCCAGGAGCCGCATGGTGGGCGCCGTGATGCCCACGGGCACGAACGGGTCCAGGTCCATCAGGCGCACCTCGACGTATTCGACACCGCGTTCACGCAGCGCGTGCAGCGGGCGCTCGCCCGTGCGCACGGTGCGCTTGGGGCGGATGGTGCCGTAGAACTCGTTCTCGATCTGCAGCAGGCTGGTGCCCAGCTGGTTGTAGTCGCCACCCGGGTTGCGCACGCCCACGGTTTCGTAGGCCGGGTACGGCTTGGTGAGTGCTTCGTGCAGCGAGTTGGCGTAGCCCGTGAGGCCGTTGTAGCTCACGGCCAGCGTGGCCTGGGCGTCGCTCTGGTAACCCAGGCGCCCCATGCGCAGCGAGGTGGCGTGCGGCAGGTACAGCGCGCTGCCGCCCTCCATCTGCTGCAGGCGGTGTTCGCGCCCTTCCACGAAACACGGGCACAGCGCGGGCGAGGCGCCGAACAGGTACAGCAGCACGAAGGCATGGCGGCGGAAGTTGCGGATCAGCGAGAAATACTGCTCGCTGTCCACGCCCGGCAGCGACCAGTTGTAGTGGATGCCCGAGATGGTCTGCATGCGCCGGCCATAGCGGTGGCCCAGGCCCATGCGGTACACGCTCTTGGCGCGCCCGATGTTGGAGCCGCCGTAGCGCCCGATGGGAATGGTCTCGTCGGTGGGCAACCCGCAGGGCATGCTGGACGCCCACAGCAGCTCGCCGCCGCTGTTCTTCAGGGTGTGGTGCACGAACTGGTGCACCTCGGTCAGCTCATCCAGGCACTGCTGGACACCCTTGTGGGCGCCGGTGATGAGTTCGAGCTGGGACTCGCTGTAGTCGGTGGTGATCAGGGGGTGCGTGAGGGCCGAGCCCAGCGCCAGCGGGTGCGGCGTGAGGGCCAGGCCATCGTGGGGCAGCACCCGCAGCCCCTCCTTTTCAATGCCGCGGCGAATCCCTCCCAGGGCCTGCGCCGGGTAGGCGGCCAGTCTCTCGTGCAATTTGCTCATATGTTTATACCGATCCGTCTTCTGTCGGCCCGGAACTTAGCACGGAGCAGGATTGCGCGTATGGACCTGGCTTAAACCCTCGCCGCCATGGCCTTGCTCACTTCATTGGTTCCCTGCGCCGCGCCACTTTGTGGTACTTGTTCGCCCGCGCGCCCCGTCGCTTCGGCCAGGCGGGCCGCCAGCTGCTCGGGAACGTCGGCGCCCAGCCCCAAGTGGATGCCCTGCGTGAGCGTGATGTGCGCGGCCTCGAACGTGCCCGCGCCCGCGCACAGGATGGTGCGCGTGGGCGCACTCTCGTGCGCCAGCACCAGCATGGCGGGCACCACGGCCTCGGGCTTCAGGGCGTCCAGCACCTCCTGGGGCATCAGGCCCTCGGTCATGCGCGTGGCGGCCGTGGGTGCCAGGGCGTTCACGTGGATGTGGTATTTGGCCCCCTCGATGGACAGAGTCTGCATCAGCCCCACCTGCGCCAGCTTGGCCGCGCCGTAGTTGGCCTGGCCGAAGTTGCCGTACAGGCCCGTGGACGACGTGGTCATCACGATGCGGCCGTACTGCTGGGCCACCATGTGCGGCCACACGGCCTTGCAGCAGTGGGCGGCGCCCATCAGGTGCACGTCCACCACCAGGCGGAAGTCGTCCATCTCCATCTTGGAAAACGACTTGTCGCGCAGGATGCCGGCGTTGTTCACCAGGATGTCCACCCGGCCCCAGGCGTCGATGGCCTGCTGCACCATGGCCTGCACGGCCGCGTAGTCGGTGACCGAGGCGCCGTTGGCGATCGCCTCGCCGCCGGCCGCGATGATCTCGTCGACCACGGCCTGCGCCGCGCCCACCGAACCACCCTTGCCGTCCACCGCGCCGCCCAGGTCATTGACCAGCACCTTGGCGCCCCGCGCCGCCAGGGCCAGTGCATGCTGGCGGCCCAGGCCCCCGCCCGCCCCCGTCACGATGGCCACGCGGCCCTTGAATTCGATGTCCATGCAAGGTTCTCCTGTTGTGTCTGTGAAAAAGTTGGCTGGCGCACGCGCGCCGCGCGTGGCACTGTAAGCCACGCGGCACGCGAGCATGGTTGCGCAGGCGACTCGGGGCCAGGGGCCCATGGCGCCCGCGCGCCACGCATGCCGCAGGCACGGCCCGGGCCTGCAGACGCCGCACCAGGGCCCGCGGGCGCCCCGGCGGCCTTGGCGTGCGTGCGCTGGCAGCGCCTCTCTTGCCGTGCACAGCGCGGAAAAAAGGGGGAAGCAACGGCGCCGCTCAGGGGGGCGCCGCTTCATGCATAGCGCACGGGCTGGCTGTAGCGTGGATCGCGGTGCCAGTCCCAGTAGGTCCGCACCAGCTGGCGCACCACCGGCCCCACGGCGCCATCGCCCACCGGCCGCCCGTCCACCCGGGTGACAGGCAGCACACCCCCGCCCGAGGTGGACAGGAACACCTCGCGCGCACCGCGCAGTTCGGCGGCCGGCAAGGCCCGCGCCTGCAGCGGCAGGCCCAGCGACGCCGCCATCTCGAGGACCGTGCGGCGCGTGATGCCTTCGAGCATGCCCTGGGCGGGCGTGGCGATGGTGCCCTGCGCATCCACGCAGAACACGTTGAAGCCCGGGCCTTCGACCACATGGCCTGCTCCGTCGGTGAGCACGACGGTGTCGCCCCCGGCGTCCAGCGCCCCCAGGAGCCCCATGGTGAGGTCGTTCCAGTGGTAGTTCTTGACGCGCGGGTCCACGCTGCTGGCGGGGATGCGCTGCACGTCGCTCACGATGAGGTTCAGGCCCCGCTCGCGCTGCGCCTCGTTGGCGATCCACACATAGGGCACGGCGAACGCGTAGAACTGGTTCACGGCCTGGCGCGGGTCGCGCGAACCCCAGGGCGGCTGGCCGCGCGTGACGATCATCTCCACATACGCATCGCGCAGGCCCGACAGGCGCACGCACTGCTCCAGCACCGCCGCGATCTCGGCGGGCGAGCGTCCCGGGTCGAGCCGCAGGCGCGCACAGCTGGCCAGGAACCGCTCCAGGTGCGCGTCGAGCCGGAAGAATGCGCCGTCCCAGACGGTGACCACGTCGTAGGTGGCGTCGGAGCGCAGAAACCCCCAGTCGGTCAGCGGAATTGCCGCGTCGCCAATGGGAACGTACTGGCCGCGCACGCAGGCGGCCCCCTGGGAATAATCGGGTAAGGTGCTCATGCCCGCATTCTGGCCAGCGCGGGCCGCCCCGCAAGGCCCGTGGGGCCATTGCTCGCACATTCATCGCGGTCACCGCTTGTCCGTCAAGCGCTGCGCGGCATTCAATTGAAAGGAAATACCATGAAAGCAGTCTGGAACGGCGTGGTCGTCGCCGAGAGCGACGACACCGTGGTGGTCGAAGGCAACCACTACTTTCCCGAAAGCGCGCTCAAGCGCGAGTTCTTCACCTTCAGCAACCACAAGACCACCTGCCACTGGAAGGGCCAGGCCAGCTACCTGTCGCTGCTGGTCAACGGCGAGATGAACACCGACGCCGCCTGGTTCTATGCCGATCCCAAGCCCGAGGCCGAAGAAATCCGGGGCCGCGTGGCGTTCTGGAAGGGCGTGAAGGTCGCCGCCTGACCAGGAGGCCAGGGTTATCCCTGCCAGCGCTGGACAATCATGTGGATAAGTTTTGGCAAGTCCTGTATGGCAGCGCCAAGTGCTTGATTCATAAGGCCAAGGCCTGCGACGCCTCTTTTTTAGGCAATCGATCCCGCACTGGCTCCGGTTATCCCAGCCCGCACTGGACAATCATGTGGATAAGTTTGGAGAAGTCTTGTATGACATCCTTAAGTGATTGATTTATAAGAAATATCCTTGCATTGCCCAAAAAAGCGGCAACCACGCCCAGGGATTCCGCGCACCGCGCCCAGCCCCTTGCCACCCCCCAGTCCGCCCCGGTTATCCCTGCCCGCACTGGACAATCATGTGGATAACCCTGGACAAGCCTTGTATGGCGGGGGTAAGTGCCTGATTTACAAGGAATATCCTTGCACCGCTTAAAAAACAGGCACTGCCCCGCCACGCGCCGGCTGCGATACAGTTCCCATCGGCGCCCCCTGCATAGCTACATTTTTAATAGCAACCAGCGCCCGCCAGTCCAGCGCGCATGAGCAAAATCATCCCATGTCCCACCCTCCGCTCCCGCACAGTCCCGCCGCCGAACGCAACCAGGGCCCCATCCTGGCGGTGCTGCAGTCCCTGCTGGCGCCGGAAGGCGCGGCACTGGAGATCGCCAGTGGCACGGGCCAGCACGCGGCGCACTTTGCCGCCGCCCTGCCCGGCTGGAGCTGGCAGCCCACCGACCTGCAGGGAACGCACTTCGGCGCCATCGCCGGCTGGGCCGCGCACACGGGCGCGCGCAACGTGCGCACACCCGTGGCGCTCGACGTGCTCCAGCCCGCCTGGCCCGCCGATGGCCCGGCGTTCAGCCAGCCGTTCGACCTGATCTACTGCGCCAACATGCTGCACATCGCGCCCTGGGCGTGCTGCGCGGGCCTGATGCGCGGTGCGGCCCGCCACCTGGCGCCAGGCGGCCTGCTGGTCACCTACGGCCCGTACCTGGAAGACGGCGTGCCCACCGCCGCGGGCAACCTGGCGTTTGACGCCAGCCTGCGCGCCCAGGACGCCGCCTGGGGCATCCGCCGCATCGACGACGTGGCCGCCGTTGCGGCCGGGGCCGGGCTGCGGCTGGCGGCCCGCCATGCGATGCCCGCCAACAACCTCCTGCTGGTGTGGACCCGCGCCACCCCCGCCCCCGACGCCCGCCCCGACACCACGCACCACCCATGAGCACCCCACCCAACACCGCGCCCTTCTTCATCGCCACGGTAGAGCCCGGCGGCCAGCAATGCGACGCCTGGCCCGAGCAGCCGCTGCTGCTGTCGCTGGAACAGGGCGGCATCGACTGGCCCAGCTCCTGCCGCAACGGCACCTGCCGCACCTGCATGGGCCAGCTGGCCGAGGGCACCGTGCGCTACGCCATCGAATGGCCGGGCCTCACGGCCGAAGAAAAAGACGAAGGCTGCGTGCTGCCCTGCGTGGCCTATCCCACATCGGACGTGGTGCTGCAGGGCAGCATGGTCTGAAGCCCCCCGCAGCCGCGCCGCACCGCCCGACGGCAGGGCGGCGCCGGCAAGGGGCGCCCCCGTCTGGGGAGCCTGCCCAACCCACGAGGAACTGATTTGCATCAGCCCCGGGGCGCCCCACCGGGCACGGCGCGGCCCGGTGCACTAAAATCCCATCCTTCTGGGGCAATATGCCCCTTTGACGAGCGGCAGCGCCGCATCGCATGTTCTTTGGGCGGTTTCTTGGGGGTGCGCACAGCGTGGCGGCCTCCGGCCACGGGGACCTGCGCTGCGGCACCACCGCCAGCGGTCCCCTCAGAAAGCCCAGCCTTCCATGAACTCCCCCCTCACTCCCGTGCCGATCTCGCCCGTCGAGGACATCGTGGCCGAGATGCGCGCCGGCCGCATCGTCATCCTCGTGGATGAAGAAGACCGCGAAAACGAAGGCGACCTTGTCCTCGCCGCCGACCATGTGACGGCCGAGGCCATCAACTTCATGGCCCGCTTCGGCCGGGGCCTGATCTGCCTCACGCTCTCGCGCGAACGCTGCGAACGCCTGCGCCTGCCGCCCATGGTGGCCAGCAACGGCACCAAGATGGGCACGGCCTTCACCGTATCGATCGAGGCGGCCGAGGGCGTGACCACCGGCATCTCGGCCGCCGACCGCGCCCGCACCGTGCAGGCCGCCGTGGCCCCCAACGCCGTGGCCGCCGACCTGGTGCAGCCCGGCCACATCTTCCCGCTGCAGGCCGTCGAAGGCGGCGTGCTCATGCGCGCGGGCCACACCGAGGCCGGCTGCGACCTGGCCGTGATGGCCGGCTGCAGCCCCGCCGCCGTGATCTGCGAGATCATGAAGGACGACGGCACCATGGCCCGCCTGCCCGACCTGCAGCTCTTCGCTGCCGAGCACGGCCTGAAGATCGGCACCATCGCCGACCTGATCGAGCACCGCAGCCGCACCGAATCGCTGGTCGAGAAGGTGGGCACGCGCGTGCTGCAGACGGCCTTTGGCGCCTTCACCGCCCACGCCTTCCGCGACAAGCCCAGCCAGGCCGTGCACCTGGCCCTCGTCAAGGGACAGTGGGGCGCCGACGACGTGGTGCCCGTGCGCGTGCACGAACCGCTGTCGGTGCTGGACGCACTGGAAGTCAACCGCTCCATGCACTCGTGGAGCCTGGACACCAGCCTGCAATACCTGTCCGAACAGGGCAAGGGCGTGGCGGTGCTGCTCAACTGCGGCGAGACCGCCGGCCAGCTGCTCTCGCAGTTCGAGGGCACGGCCCGCGCGGCGCAGGCCCCCGAGCGCGGCCGCATGGACCTGCGCACCTACGGCGTGGGCGCGCAGATCCTGCGTGAATGCGGCGTGCACAAGATGGCGCTCATGGGCCAGCCACGCCGCATGCCCAGCATGATGGGCTACGGCCTCGAAATCACCGGCTTCATTCCGAAAGAGTAAAAAACATGTTTGGCGCAGAAAAAGGAACAGCGGACAAGCTGGACGGCAAGAAGCTGCACATCGGCATCGTGCAGGCCCGCTTCAACGAAAGCATCACCAATACCCTGGCCGCGGCCTGCCGTGCCGAGCTTCTGAACCTGGGCGTGCAGGAAAAGAACATCCGGCACGTGCTCGTGCCCGGCGCCCTCGAGGTGCCCGTGGCCCTGCAGGCCATGGCCGAAAGCGATGAGTACGACGCGCTGATCGCCCTGGGCTGCATCATCCGCGGTGAAACCTATCACTTCGAACTGGTGGCCAACGAATCCGGCGCGGGCGTCACGCGCCTGTCGCTGGACTACCAGATCCCGATTGCCAACGCCATCATCACCACCGAGAACCTCGATCAGGCGGTGGCCCGCCAGACCGAAAAGGGCACCGATGCAGCCCGCGTGGCGGTGGAAATGGCCAACCTGCTGGACGACCTGTCATGAGCGAAAACACCCCCACGCCCTCCTCGGCGCGCCCTCCCAAGCAGGGCCGCACCGGGCTCAAGTCCACGGGCACGCGCAAGGCCGCCTCCAAGTCCAACCGCAGCCGCGCGCGCGAGTTCGCGCTGCAGGCGCTCTACCAGCACTTGGTGGGCGGCAACGACGCCCACGCCATCGACGCGTTCACGCGCGACCTGGCCGGTTTTCACAAGGCGGACTCGGTGCACTACGACGCCCTGCTGCACGGCTGCATCGCCACCGCCGCCGACATGGACCTGCTCATCACCCCGCTGCTGGACCGCAAGATGGCCGAAATCTCGCCCATCGAGCACGCCACGATGTGGATCGGCGTGTACGAGTTCCAGCACTGCCTGGACGTGCCCTGGCGCGTGGTGCTCAACGAGTGCATCGAACTGGCCAAGGAATTTGGCGGAACCGACGGCCACAAGTATGTGAATGCCGTGCTCAACGGCCTGGCCCCCCAGCTGCGCGCGCTGGAAGTGGCGGCGGACAAGGCTGGCGGCGCGGCGGCCGCCCCCACCGCCCCCCCCATCCGGGGCATCCGCTGACGGCGCCTGAGCTCCCGGGCGCGCCGGGCCGCCACGGAGCGGCGGCGGGCGCGCCCCCATTCCCCCTTCCATTTCAAACGACACCCGGCCAGCACGGGCAGGACGCCTTTCCATGAAGTTTTCCACGCGCGCCGAGCGCATCGAACCGTTCTATGTGATGGAGGTGGCCAAGGCCGCGCAGGCCCTGGCGCGCGAAGTGGCGGGCACGCGCGAGCCGATGATCTTCCTGAACATCGGCGAGCCGGACTTCACAGCGCCGCCGCTGGTGCAGGAGGCCGCGATGCGCGCCGTGCACGGCGGCGCGACCCAGTACACCAACGCCCTCGGCCTGGATGCGCTGCGCGAACGCATCAGCGGCTGGTACCAGGGCCGCTTTGGCGTGAACGTGCCCGCGCGCCGCATCGTGGTGACGGCCGGCGCCTCGGCCGCGCTGCAGCTGGCGTGCCTGGCGCTCATCGAATCGGGCGACGAGATCCTGATGCCCGATCCCAGCTACCCGTGCAACCGCCACTTCGTGAGCGCGGCCGAGGGCAAGGCCGTGCTCGTGCCCACCACGGCCGCCGAGCGTTACCAGCTCAGCGCCGACAAGGTGCGCGCCGCCTGGGGCGAAAAAACCCGGGGTGTCCTGCTCGCATCGCCATCGAATCCCACGGGCACCTCCATCGCCCCCGGCGAGCTGCGCCGCATCCACGACGTGGTGCGCGCGCACGATGGCATCACCCTGATCGACGAGATCTACCTGGGCCTGTCGTACGAGGAAGAGTTTGGCCACACGGCCCTGGCCATCGACGACAACATCATCAGCATCAACAGCTTCAGCAAGTACTTCAACATGACGGGCTGGCGCCTGGGCTGGATGGTGGTCCCCGAGGCCATGGTGCCCGTGGTCGAGCGCCTCGCGCAAAACCTGTTCATCTGCGCGAGCACCGTGTCGCAGCATGCCGCGCTGGCGTGCTTCGAGTCCGAGAGCATCGCCGAGTACGAACGCCGCCGCGCCGAGTTCAAGGCCCGGCGCGACTTCTTCATCCCCGCGCTGCAATCGCTGGGCCTTTCCGTGCCCGTGATGCCCGACGGCGCCTTCTACGCCTGGGCCGACTGCACGCAGGCCGCACAGCGCCTGGGCGTGAACGGCAGCTGGGACTTCGCGTTTGAGCTGATGCGCCGCGCCCACATCGCGGTGACGCCGGGGCGTGACTTCGGCACGGCAGAGCCCGAGCGCTTCATCCGCTTCTCCACCGCGAACTCCATGGCCCAGCTGCAGGAATCGGTGGAACGGCTGCGCAGGCTCCTCGGGTGACACCATGGGCTTTGAGTTCCCCATCCGCGTCTACTGGGAGGACACCGATGCCGGCGGCATCGTGTTCTATGCCAACTACCTCAAGTTCTTCGAGCGCGCCCGGACCGAATGGCTGCGCTCGCTGGGCGTGGGCCAGCAGCGATTGCGGGAACAAACCGGCGGCATGTTTGTCGTAACCGATGCGCAGCTGCGCTACCACCGGCCCGCCCGGCTGGACGATGAACTGATTGTTACCGCCGCCCTGCAGGCCCCAGGCCGCGCATCGTTGACAATAGTGCAGCAGGCGCTCCTGAAACCAGAGCAGATGACCGAACAGCCTCCCCTGTTGCTGACCGAAGGCACCATCCGCATCGGATGGGTCGATGCCGCGACGATGCGCCCTGCAAGAATACCGAGCACCCTCCTGGAACAACTCTCACCATGAACTCCCAAAACATGTCCATCATCTCCCTGGTGCTGCACGCCAGCTGGGTGGTGCAACTCGTGATGCTGCTGCTCCTGGGCGTGTCGGTCGCCAGCTGGGCGGCCATCTTCCGCAAGCTGTTTTCCTTGAAGCGCGTGAAGACGCTCAACGACGACTTCGAACGCGAGTTCTGGTCGGGCACCAGCCTCAACGACCTGTACGCCAGCGCCGCGCAGAACGCCAAGCAGGCCGGCCCCATGGAACGCATCTTCGCCAGCGGCATGCGCGAGTACCAGAAGCTGCGCGAGCGCCGCATCGTGGACCCCGGCACCCTGCTCGACGGCGCACGCCGCGCCATGCGCGCGAGCTTCCAGCGCGAGATGGACGTGGTCGAATCCAGCCTGTCGTTCCTGGCCTCGGTGGGCTCGGTCTCGCCGTACGTGGGCCTGTTCGGCACGGTGTGGGGCATCATGCATGCGTTCACCGGCTTCGCCGGCATGGAGCAGGTCACGCTGGCCACCGTGGCGCCGGGCATCGCCGAAGCCCTGGTGGCCACCGCCATCGGCCTGTTCGCCGCCATCCCGGCCGTGATCGCCTACAACCGCTTCGCGCGCGACATCGACCGCGTGGCCACGCACCAGGAGACCTTCATCGAGGAGTTCTCCAACATCCTGCAGCGCAACCTGGGCGCGCACCCGGCGGCCCCCGCCCCATCGGCCTCCGGCCACTAACCGCAGGAGCGCCACACCATGCCCGCCATGGCATCCCGCGGCCGAGGCCGCCGCACCATCAACGAGATCAACATGGTCCCGTTCATCGACGTGATGCTGGTGCTGCTCATCATCTTCATGGTGACGGCCCCCATGCTCACGCCCGGCGTGGTCGACGTGCCCAGCGTGGGCAAGGGCAAGAACATGCCCAAGGTGGTGGCCCAGGTCATCGTCAACAAGGACGGCTCGCTCCAGTTCAAGACCCCCGAGGCCACGCGCAGCCTGAGCCAGCGCGAGATCGGCGATGCCGCCAGCCGCTGGCAGAAGGCCCAGGGCGCGGACAGCGCGAGCGCGGTGGTCATCAGCGCCGACAAGGGTGTGCAGTACGAAAACGTGGTGAAGGCGATGGACGCCCTGCAGAAGGCGGGCGTGCAACGGGTGGGCCTGTCCGTCAAGCAGGGCGGCTGAACCGAAACCGCGCTCCGCACTCTCACCGCCCATGCACGCCCACACCGACCGCGACCAGTTTGCCCCGCCCCGCCCGCCGGCACGCCTGCGCGCCATCACGCTGGCGGTGCTGGTGCACGCGGTGCTGATCGGCGCGCTGACCTGGGGCGTGAACTGGAAGAGCAGCGCCGACCAGCCCGCGGTGGAGGCCGAGCTCTGGGCCGCCGTGCCCCAGCAGGCCGCGCCCCGTGCCGTGGAGCCCCCGCCACCGCCGCCCGCTCCCCCCGAAGTCCGCACCCCCACGCCGCCGCCACCACCGCCACCGCCCCGCGCGGTGGAACCGCCGGACACGCGCGAGGCCGACATCGCCATCGAGCGTGAAAAGAAGCGCCTGGAACAGGAAAAAAAGGCCCGCGAACAGCAGCAGGAGCGTGAAAAGCGCGAACGTGAACGCAAGGAAGACGAGCGCCGCGACCGCCTGGAGCAGGAGAAGAAGGAACGCCTGCAAAAGGAAAAGGAAAAAGAGCAGCGTGAAAAGCAGCTGGCCGAGCAGAAGAAGGCCGAGCAGGACAAGCAAAAGAAGCTGGCCGAAGACAAGCGCAAGGCGGAAGAAGCCACCAAGCGCAGGACAGAGGCCGAGGAAAAGCAGCTGGCCAAGCAGCGCGAGGACAACCTGCGGCGCATGCAGGGCCTGGCGGGCGCCACCGGCAGCGAAAATGCCACCGGCACCGCGCAGCGCAGCGCCGGCCCCTCGGGCAGCTACGGCGGCAAGGTGGCGGCCAAGGTCAAGCCCAACATCGTGTACCCCGATGCGATCTCGGGCAACCCGCGCGCGGAGGTGGAGGTGCGCCTGTCGCCCGATGGCACCATCGTCGGCAAGCGCCTCGTGCAGTCCAGCGGCAACAAGGCCTGGGACGAAGCCGTGCTGCGCGCGCTGGACAAGACCGAGACCCTGCCGCGCGACGTGGATGGACGCGTGCCGCCTTCCCTGACCATCGGTTTCAGGCCGCAGGACTGAGTCCCCAAAACAAAGCGCCCGGTACTTCCGGGCGCTTTTTCTTTTGCTTTTTGACCTCCAGCGCTTGATGAGTAAGCGCCAGAAGCTATCTATTCGATAGCAAAATACCCGCCGTTGCTACCGGTCGCGCCGCTCCATGCGGCGGTTCAGATTGAGGGCACCCAATGTGCAGGCCACGCCGGACAGCAAATACACCGTCACCGCCAGCAGCCCGAATTGGGAGGACAGGTACAGGGCCACGAGGGGCGCGAAGGCGGCGCCAATGATCCAGGCCAGGTCGGCCGACAAGGCGGCGCCCGTGTAGCGGTACTGGGGCGAGAAATTGGCAGTCACCGTGCCAGAAGCCTGGCCGTACGACAGGCCCAGCAGCACGAAGCCCAGCAGCAGGAACATGGTGCTGCCCACCTCGCCGGAGTTGAGCAACACCGGCGCCATGAAGCTGAACACGCCAATCATCACCGCCATGCCGCCCAGCAGCTTGCGGCGGCCCAGGTGGTCCGACAGCCAGCCCGACACCATGATGGCCCCCGCCGCCAGGAAGGCGCCCACGATCTGCACCCCCAGAATCTGCGTGACGGGTTGTTCCGAGTACAGCGTGATCCACGACAGCGGGAACACCGTGACCAGATGGAACAGCGCAAAACTCGCCAGCGCGGCGAAAGCACCCAAAAGCACATTGCTGCCTTCGTCGCGCACCACGCGGCTCACGGGCACGGGTTGCAGTTCGCGCTCCTGCAGCAGTTCGGCGTACGACTGGCCCACCACGAGGCGCAGGCGGGCGAACAAGGCCACCACGTTCACCGCGAACGCCACGAAGAACGGATAGCGCCAGCCCCAGGCCAGGAATTCCTCGACGGTGAGGCTGCTGTACAGATAGGCAAACAGGCCCGCGGCCAAGACAAAGCCCAGCGGCGCGCCCAGCTGCCCGATCATGGCGTACCAGCCCCGGCGGTGCCGGGGGGCGGACATCGCCAGCAGCGACGGCAGGCCGTCCCACGAGCCGCCGAGCGCCAGCCCCTGGCCGATGCGCAGGATCAGCAGCGCCACGATGGCGGTCATGCCCACGTCCTTGTAACCCGGCAGGAAGGCCATGGCCACCGTGCACACCCCCAGCAGGAACAGCGCGATGGTCAGCTTCGTGCCCCGGCCCCAGCGCCGCTGGATGGCCATGGAAATGGCCGTGCCCAAGGGCCGCACCACGAACGCCACGGCCAGCAGCGCAAAGGCGGCGAGCGTGCCATCCAGGCGCGACATGAAGGGAAACAGGAACGACGGGAACACCAGCACGCAGGCGATCCCGAAAACGAAGAAGTCGAAATACTCGGACGACCGCCCGATGATCACGCCCACGGCAATTTCGCTGGGAGTGACATCTTCATGCGTGTCCGCCCGGGAGAGAGAGGCTGGGCTTTCTTCGAAGCCGGCCGCGGGGTAGGTGGCAGAGGCGGGGCTGCTCATGAACAGGACTCCTTGTCGTTGTCGGAAAAAACCAGGACGGCTGGGCTCGTCCGCCTGATTTTCAGTGATCGCGCTGCCCGCAAAGGCACCGGGTACCTAGGTTTTACCCGCAAGCCTGCCCCGGGACAAGTACGCCTGGGCCAGGGCGCCGTGCAGGACAACGCCGGCTCTGCCCCCATGCCCCGGATGGGAGCAACAACCTTTGACCCTGGACAAAATGTCCAATGGACAAAAAAGCTAGCGATATTACATTCTGCGGTACCCCGACATCCGCGTTTACCCTCGAATCAACGCCTTGGTAGCGCCTTTCACATGTTCAAACTTCCTCACTTTCGCGGGCCTGCCTGGCTCGCCGCCGCTACTGCCCTGGGCGGCCTGGCCGGCTGCAGCAAGGCGGTGGTCCTCAACCCGGCGGGCGACATCGCTGCCCAGCAGGGCCACATGGTCATCCAGGCCACCTTGCTGATGCTCATCATCATCGTGCCGGTGATCGCCCTCACCCTGTGGTTTGCCTGGAAGTACCGCCAGAACAACACCGCCAACACCGAGGAAGACTACGACCCCGACTGGCACCATTCCACCACCCTGGAGCTGGTGATCTGGACGGTGCCGCTCATGATCATCATCGCCCTGGGCGCTCTGACCTGGATCGGCACGCACAAGCTCGACCCCTACCGTCCGCTGGACCGCATCTCGGCCACCAAGCCCCTGGACACGCAATCCACCCCCATGGAAGTGCAGGTGGTGGCCATGGACTGGAAGTGGCTGTTCCTGTATCCCGAGTTGGGCATCGCCACGGTCAATGAACTGGCGGCGCCGGTGGACCGGCCCATTCTCCTGAAGCTCACGGCCACGTCCACCATGAACGCGTTCTACGTGCCCGACCTCGCCGGCATGATCTACGCGATGCCCGGCATGCAGACCGAGCTGAACGCCGTGATCAACCAGCCCGGCGTGTTCCACGGCATGGCGTCGCACTACAGCGGCTCGGGCTTTTCGGGCATGACCTTCAAGTTCCACGGCCTGGTCCAGGGCGACTTCGAGCAGTGGGTCGCCAGGGCCCGGTCCGAGGGCAAGCCCCTGACCCGCCAGGCCTACATGGCCCTGGCCAAGCCCAGCGAACGCGACCCCGTGCAGCGCTTTGCCAGCGTGGAAGAAGGCCTGTACGACAAGGTGCTCAACCGCTGCGTCGAGGACGGCAAGATGTGCATGCACCACATGATGGCCATCGACGAGAACGGTGGCGATGCCTACGTGCGCGCCATGGGCCTGAACCTGCCGCAGGACGTGTGCACCTCGCAGAACGCCGCCCAGGTGGTGGCCGCCCTCGAGTCGCGCCACGCCATTTCCACCCGCAGCACCGCCGCCCAATGACCCGCCCCAGCCCTGCCCTGCCGGCCGCCGGCGCCCACGCCCAAGAAGACTGACCGCCATGTCCTCCTCACCTGTTACCGCACCCCACTGGGCCCTGGGCCGCATCACCTGGGATTCCATACCGATGGCGCACGAGCCCATCGTGCTCTGGACCTTTGTCGCCACCGTGCTGGGTGGGCTGGCCGTGATGGCCGCCATCACCAGGTTCAGCCTGTGGGGCACCCTGTGGCGCGACTGGATCTGCAGCATCGACCACAAGAAGATCGGGATCATGTACATGATCCTGGGCGTGGTGATGCTGCTGCGCGGCTTTGCCGACGCCGTGATGATGCGCCTGCAGCAGGCCATGGCCTTTGGCGACAACATGGGCTACCTGCCGCCGCACCACTACGACCAGATCTTCACAGCCCACGGCGTGATCATGATCTTCTTCGTGGCCATGCCGCTGGTCACGGGCCTGATGAACTACCTCGTGCCGCTGCAGATCGGCGCACGCGACGTGTCGTTCCCGTTCCTCAACAACTTCAGCTTCTGGATGACCACGGCCGGCGCCGTGCTGGTGATGGTGTCGCTGTTCCTGGGCGAGTTCTCCACCTCCGGCTGGCTGGCCCTGTCCAACCTCGGCGCGCAGGACCCCGGCGTGGGGCTGGACTACTACATCTGGGCGCTGCAGATCGCGGGGGTGGGCACCACGCTCTCGGGCATCAACCTGATCGTCACCATCATCAAGATGCGCGCGCCGGGGATGAACCTGATGAGGATGCCCGTCTTCACCTGGACGGCCCTGTGCACCAACGCGCTGATCGTGGCCTCGTTCCCGGTGCTCACGGCCGCGCTCGTGCTGATGTCGCTGGACCGCTATGCCGGCACCAACTTCTTCACGAACGACCTGGGCGGCAACGCCATGCTGTACGTGAACCTGATCTGGATCTGGGGCCACCCCGAGGTGTACATCCTGATCCTGCCGTGCTTCGGCATCTTCTCCGAAGTGGTGGCCACGTTCTGCAGGAAGCGCCTGTTCGGCTACACCTCCATGGTGTATGCCACGGTGGTGATCACCATCCTGTCGTACCTGGTGTGGCTGCACCACTTCTTCACCATGGGCTCGGGAGCGAGCGTGAACACGTTCTTCGGCATCACGACGATGATCATCTCGATCCCCACGGGCGCGAAGATCTTCAACTGGCTGTTCACCATGTACAAGGGCCGCATCCGCTTCGAGCTGCCCATGATGTGGACCGTGGCCTTCATGGTGACGTTCGCCATCGGCGGCATGACCGGCGTGCTGCTGGCCGTGCCACCGGCCGACTTCGTGCTGCACAACAGCCTGTTCCTGATCGCCCACTTCCACAACGTGATCATCGGGGGCGTGCTGTTCGGCCTGTTCGCGGGCATCAACTACTGGTACCCCAAGGCCTTCGGCTACAAGCTGGACCGCACCTGGGGCGTGCGCTCCTTCTGGCTGTGGGTGGTGGGCTTCTGGGTGGCGTTCGGCCCGCTGTACGTGCTGGGCCTGATGGGTGTCACGCGCCGTGCCAACCATTTCGAAGACCCGTCCCTGCAGATCTGGTTCGTGATCGCAGCCGTCGGCGCGGCCATGATCGCGGCCGGCATTGCCTGCTTCCTGATCCAGATCGTGGTGAGCTACCTGAAGCGCGAAGAGCTGCGCGACCACACGGGCGACCCGTGGGACGCGCGCACGCTGGAATGGGCCACGTCCTCGCCCCCGCCCGACTACAACTTCGCATTCACGCCCGTGGTGCACGAGATCGACGCGTGGTGGGACATGAAGAAGCATGGCTACCGGCGTCCCCTCGCCGGTTTCCAGCCCATCCACATGCCTGCCAATACCGGATCGGGCGCCGTGATCTCGGCCCTGTCCCTGGTGCTGGGCTTCGCATTGATCTGGCACATGTGGCTGCTCGCGGGCGTGTCGTTCGCGGCCGTGGTCCTGGCGGCCATCATCCACACGTTCAACTACCAGCGCGACTTCCACATCCCGGCCTCCACCGTGGCCAAGACGGAAAACCACCGCACCCAACAACTGCGTGCCAGCCATGTCTGATATCCGATACACCCCCGGCGCGGCAGGCGCCGCCAGCGCGGCGCTCGCGCCGCGCGACTACCACCTGGCGCACGAGCCCCATCCCGAGAACGGCACGGCCCTGGGCTTCTGGCTCTACCTGATGAGCGACTGCCTCATCTTCGCCGCCCTGTTCGCCACCTACGGCGTGCTCGGCCGCAGCTACGCGGCCGGCCCCACCGGCGCGCAGCTGTTCGACCTGACGCTGGTGGCCATCAACACGGCCTTCCTGCTGCTGTCGTCCATCACCTTCGGCTTCGCCATGCTGCGCAAGCAGCTGGGCGACGCCAAGGGCACGCTGCTGTGGCTGGCCGTGACGGGCTTCTTCGGCCTGTGCTTCCTGGGCCTCGAACTCTATGAGTTCGCCCACCTGATCCACCAGGGCGCCACGCCCCAGCGCAGCGCCTTCCTGTCGGCCTTCTTCACGCTGGTGGGCACCCACGGCCTGCACGTGACCTTCGGCCTCGTATGGCTGGTGGTGCTGATGGTGCAGATCGGCAAGCATGGCCTGATCCATGAAAACAAGCGCCGCCTGATGTGCCTGTCGATGTTCTGGCACTTTCTGGACGTGGTCTGGATCGGCGTCTTCACCTTTGTGTACCTGATGGGGGTGCTGTAACCATGAGCGCGCAACACACACACGCACACGATGCCCACGGCCACGGCGATCACCCCCATGAGGTGGGGCCGCACAGCAGCCTGCGCGACTACACGATCGGCTTCGTGCTGTCGGTCGTTCTCACGGCCATCCCCTTCTGGCTGGTCATGGCCAAGGTGATCGCCGACCGCAACACCGCCGTGCTGGTGCTGGGCGCCTTCGCCGTGGTGCAGATCCTGGTGCACATGGTGTATTTCCTGCACATGAACGGCAAGGTCGAGGGAGGATGGACCCTCTTGTCCACCATCTTCACCGTGGTATTCGTGGCCATCGCCATCAGCGGCACGCTGTGGGTCATGTTCCACATGAATGCCAACATGATGCCCGCGCACCCCACTCCCACGCCGCCGGCGCACGAAGCGCCGGGGCATTCGACGCCCTGACACCTTGACGCCAGAGCCCTCCCCCGCGCACGCGCCCTTCGCCCAGCGGCGGCTCCGCCAAGCGGCCCTCGTGCTCGTGGGCATCGCCCTGTTCTCGGCATTTGCCGCCCTGGGCACGTGGCAGGTCCAGCGCCGCGCGTGGAAGCTCGCGCTCATGGAGCGCGTGGAGCACCGGGTGCATGCGGCTCCCGTGGCGGCGCCACCGGCCAGCCAGTGGCCCCGGGTCAACGCGGCAGACCACGAATACCTTGCCGTCACCCTGCAGGGCCGGTGGCTGGCAGACAAGACGGTCCTCACCCAGGCGGTGACAGAGCTGGGCGCGGGCTTCTGGGTCATGGCCCCGCTGCAGCTGGACGACGGCACGCAGGTGCTCGTGAACCGCGGTTTTGTACCGCAGGCGCAGCGCAACCAGTGGCTCACGGGAGGGGCGCAGCCACCCCGGCCCGTGGCCACCGTGGAAGGACTGCTGAGGATCTCGGAGCCTGGCGGCGGTTTTCTGCGGACCAATGATCCCGCGCAGCAACGCTGGCACTCGCGCGACGTGGCCGCCATCAGCCAGGCACTGGGGCTGCCCCGCGCCGCGCCCTTCTTCGTGGATGCGGGCCTGCCCGCCGCTGGCGGCGCGCCTTCCGTGCAGACCTGGCCCCGCCCGGGCATGACGGTGATCCGTTTTTCCAACAGCCATCTGGTGTACGCGGCGACCTGGTACGGGCTCGCGCTCATGGTTGCGGGCGCCGGCTGGTATGTGGCACGCTATGAACGCCGCCGGCATGGCCCTTCCCGCCGCCCCACGACCACCGATGAACCCCCTTCGCCCTGACGCCGCCACCGCCCTGCCGCAGCGCAATGCCCGCTCGGCCGATGCCGCGGCGGGCATCAAGAACCTCCAGCAGCTGATCCAGCTGCGCTGGATCGCCGTGGTCGGACAGGTGTTCACCATCGAGATGGCGCACTACAGCCTGGGCCTGGTGCTGCCGCAGCGCGAAATGCTGCTGGTGGTGGGATGCCTTGCGCTTTTCAACGTGGCCAGCCTGCTGCGCCTGCGCATGGGCCCCGTGGTGGTGCGCAACGTGGAGCTTTTCCTGGCGCTGCTGATCGACGTCGCCGTGCTCACGGTACAGCTCTACCTGAGCGGCGGCACCAGCAACCCGTTCGTGTTTCTGTACCTGCTGCAGATCACGCTGGGGGCCGTGCTGCTGCGCGGCGCCTACATCTGGTCCATCGTGATCACCACGCTGCTGTGCTTCGGCTTGCTGGCCGTCTACCACCTGCCCCTGGAGCTGCCGCAGGACCTGCACCAGGGCCTGTCCAGCCTGTACGTGATCGGGCTGCTGGTCTGCTTCGCGCTCAATGCCACCCTGGTCGTCGTCTTCATCACGCGCATCAGCCTGAACCTGCGCGAGCGCGATGCGCGCCTGGCGGCCGCGCGCCGGCGCCGCGTGGAAGAGGAACACATCGTGCGCATGGGGCTGCTGGCCTCGGGCGCCGCGCACGAGCTGGGCACCCCGCTGTCCACCCTGGCCGTGATCCTGGGCGACTGGCGACGCGATGAGCGCCTGGCGGCCCATGAACCGCTGCAGGAAGACATCGGCGAGATGCAGGCCCAGGTGCAGCGCTGCAAGAGCATCGTGAGCGGCATCCTGCTCTCGGCCGGGGAGACCCGCGGGGAAGCGTCGGTGCAGACCACCGTGCGCACCTTCGTCGATGCCCTGGCAGAGGAATGGCGCAGCACGCGGTCGATGCCGCGGTTCGTGTACGACAACGACTTCGGCGCCGACACGCTCATGGTGTCGGACACCACGCTCCAGCAGATGGTTTTCAATGTGCTCGACAATGCGCGCGACGCCTCGCCGGCATGGGTGCGCCTGGCCATCACGCGCAGCGCCGATGCGCTGCGCATCACCGTCACCGACGCAGGGCCCGGTTTTGCGCCGGGCATGCTGGCAAGGCTGGGAACCCCCTACCAGTCCACCAAGGAGCGCCCCGGGGGCGGGCTGGGCCTGTACCTCGTGCTCAACGTGGCACGCACGCTGGGCGGCAGCGTCACGGCGCACAACCGCCCCGAAGGGGGTGCCGAAGTCACCATAGAGCTGCCGCTGGCAGCGATCGCCTTGCCTGGAGCCTGACGCGCATCATGGATACCGACACAGAAAAAGAAGAACGCCTGTTGCTGATCGTGGAAGACGACGAGGCCTTTGCCCGCACGCTGGCGCGCTCGTTCGAGCGGCGCGGCTACCGCGTGCTGCAGGCCACGGGCCTTCCCGAGGTCGAAACCCTGCTCGCACAGCACACGCCCGGCTATGCGGTGGTGGACCTCAAGCTCAAGGGCGAAGCCTCGGGCCTGGTCTGCGTGCAGAAGCTGCATGCGGCCAGCGAGGCCATGCTCATCGTGGTGCTCACAGGCTTTGCCAGCATCGCCACGGCGGTGGAGGCCGTGAAGCTGGGCGCATGCCACTACCTCGCCAAGCCGTCCAATACCGACGACATCGAGGCCGCCTTCGGGCTCAAGGCGGGCAACACCGACGTGGAGCTGACGAACCGGTCCAGCTCCATCAAGACCCTGGAATGGGAGCGCATCAACGAAGTGCTGGCCGAAACCGGCTTCAATCTCTCGGAAGCGGCAAGGCGCCTGGGCATGCACCGCCGCACCCTCACCCGCAAGCTGGAGAAAAAGCAGGTCCGGTAACGGGCGGGCGGGCGAGGAAACAGCGCCCCGCGCAGCGCCCTAGCGCGACGCAAAACCATGCCATGCCAGCACGTCCACCACCATGGCCACGCCCAGGGCCAGCAGGCCCAGCATGAGGCTGCGCCGAAACCACACGGGTGACATCCGGGCCCGCAGCCGCTGCCCACACGCCATGCCCGCCAGCGCAGGCAGCAGCATCACGACCGACAGCCCCACGGTCGCCATGGGATAGCTCGCGTTGAATGCCAGGCCGGCGGCCAGCGCGAGTGTGGAGACCGTGAAACTCAGCCCCATGGCCTGCACCAGCGCATCGCGCTGCAGGCCCAGCGCCTGCAGATAGGGCACGGCGGGCACCACGAAAACACCCGTGGCGGCGGCGATGGCACCGGTCGCGAACCCCACCAGGGGGCCCTGCCAGCCCTGGGCCGGCAGGGGCAGCACGCGCCGCGTCCCCGTCAAGCCCCAGGCGCCGTACAGCGCGAGGGCCAGCCCCAGCGCCAAGCGCGACCCAGGGCCCGCGGGCGCCCCCAGCCACCAGGCGCACAGCCAGGTGCCCAGGCAGATTCCGCATTGCATGCCGCCCAGGCGCCGCACCAGCGGCCACACGGCGGGCCAGGGGCGCATCTGCCAGACATTGGTGACCAGCGAAGGCACCACCAGCAACGCCGCCGCCTGGGCCGGCGGAACCAGCATGGCCAAGAGGGCCATCGCCACCGTGGGCAAGCCCAGCCCCACCACGCCCTTGACCGTGCCGGCCAGCCAGAAAATGGCGGCCGCCCCCGCCAGCCAGCCCGGCGCAATGCCGTGGCCCCACAGCTCGGCAACCCCGTTCATGAGCGCCCCGCCCCGGAAGGCGGCTGATTCATCACAAGTTCCATCGGTATCCCCTGGTCCGAAACCCACCCGCCGCATGTCCAGCAACGCAGTGCCAAAGGCCATTGTTTCGGATGGCCCCGCCCCTGGAAATGCGGAAGCCGCGTAGCCCGCCTCAGGCGCGGCCGAAGCCTGCCATGTGGTACGTTTGCCCCATGCGCTTTGACCTCACCGACCTGCGTCTCTTCGTGCACGTGCACGAAGCAGGCACCATCACGGGGGGCGCAGAACGCAGCCACATGGCGCTGGCCTCGGCCAGCGAGCGCATACGCGGCATGGAAGACGCGCTGGGCGTGCCCCTGCTGCTGCGCGAACAACGCGGCGTGCAGCCCACGCCCGCGGGCCACACGCTGCTGCACCACGCGCGGCTGGTGCTGCAGCAGATGGAGCACCTGCGCGGCGACCTGGGCGAATATGGCGCGGGCCTGGCGGGCCATGTGCGCGTGCTGTGCAACAGCTCGGCGCTGAGCGAGTACCTGCCGCGGGCCATGGCAGGCTTTCTGGCGCGGCACCCGCGCATTTCGGTGGACGTGGAGGAGCGCTCCAGCCAGGAGGTGGCCGATGCGGTGCGCGCCGGGCTGTGCGACATGGGCCTGGTGTCCGACGCGGTGGACCTCGAAGGCCTGTCCACGCGGGTGCTGCGGCCCGACCCGCTGGTGCTGGTGGTGCCCCAGGGGCACGCACTGGCCGCGCAACGCAGCGTGGCGCTGGCCGACGTCGCGCACCTGGACTTCGTTGGCCTGGCCGAGGGCAGCGCGCTGCAGGCCCTGGTGGTGCGCCAGGCACAGCGCCAGGGGCGGCGGCTGCGCTACCGCGTGCGGCTGCGCCAGTTCGAGGCGGTGTGCCAGCTCGTGGGGCTGGGCGTGGGCGTGGGCATCATTCCCCGCGCGGCAGCCGCACGCCACAGCCGGGCGCAGCACGTGAAGGCCGTGCGCCTGACCGATGCCTGGGCGGACCGGCAACTGGTGCTGTGCCTGCGCGAGCTCGACGAATTGCCGCAGCATGCGCAGCAGCTGGTGCAGCATTTGCTGCCGGCGCTGGGCTGAAAAGCCTTGGAGCGGCGGCCGACGAAACCCTTCTCGCGCCGCTGCTGCGCCCTGCCGTGCGCCTCGCACCGCCCGCAGTGCGGCGCCCTGGCCGGAACCGCTTCACGGAGCGCGGCCAGCCGCGCCTAGCGCACACGCCCCATCAGCCACCGCTCGGCCTCGGCCTGTTGCTTGAAGCGTGCCCAGTCCAGCGCGGTCTTGCCGTGGGCGTCCGTGCGCGCAAGGTCGATGCCACGGTCGGCGAACCATTGCAGCGCCTCCACGCGGCCCCGGCCTGCGGCCAGCATCGCGGGGGTCTCGCCCCGGCTGGCGGGCGCGGGTTCGTCGAGCGGCTGGCCTTGCGCATCCAGCCATTCGAGGCATGGGATGCAGCCGCCCTGCGCGGCCATGTGCACGGGCCCCCAGTCCCAGCGGTTGCGGGCCGAGAGGCTGGCACCTGCCTGCACCAGGCGCCGTGCCGCCGCCAGATGGCCGCCGTAGAAGGCACGCAGCAGGGCTGTGTCGCCCCGCTCGCTGTCCTTGCGCGTCTGGCGCAGGTCGGGCTGGGCACCCGCGCCCAGCAGCGCCTCGATGTGCTCGAGCTGGCCACGGTGGGCCGCCAGCATGAGCACCGAGGAACCATTGGGCGCGAGCAGGTCGGGATTCGCCCCGGCGGACAGCGCGTCCCGCAGCGCAGGGGCGTCGCCGGCATTCTGTGCATCGAGCAAGCGACCCTCCGCGAGGGAATACGGCACGGCCGGCGCGGTTGCAGCCGAAGCGGAAGCCTCGGCCCCCACAACGCGGCCCACGGTGCGGCCAGCCTGGGGCCCCACGATCCACCAGCCCAGCAGGGCCAGCACCAGCAGTGCCCCCCAGGCCGGGCGGGAATGCTGCGCCCGCGCGGGCCGCTGCATGCCGGCGGCGAAACGGCCCCGCCGGTGCGCCCACGCCTGGCCCAGCGATTGCCCCAGGGCCGTGGCCGCCGCCTCGCCTGCCAGGCCCGGGGTCAGGCGCACCAGCGCACCGCCCGCACCGCGCGCGTACACCGCGTGGTAGCGGTGCTCGCTGCCGCCGCTGCCCGTGGAGTGCAGCAGCTTGTGCACCAGGGTGCGGCTGGCAGCGCCCGGCACCGTGTCGGCGCGCGACCAGAGCCAGGAGTGGCGGCGCGCGGTGATGCCGCCGTCCTGCACGGTCAGGGTCCAGTGGCGGGTGGTCGCATGCAGGGCAAAGGCGGCCAAGGCCATCCACGCGCCGGCGGCAAAGAACCCACGGGGCAGCATCAGCCCCTGCGGGCCCAGCCGGCCATGGATGGCCGACTCCAGCAACAGCGCGGCCAGCACCAGGCCCGCGGCCCAGCGCCAGCCGCCCTGGGCGAATTCGTAGTGCCAGGCCTGCGGGGTTTCCCGCAGCGTGACCGAAGCGGGCAGAGGCCGGGAGCCTTCTTCTTCCTCTTCCTGCTCGCCCAGGGGCACGATGGGAACCTCCTGCTGCCAGGCGGCACGCCGGTCAAAACGATCCGGCAGTTCGTCCCCACCGAAGGTGCGGGGTGCGGCCTGCACGGGAAGGTCGTAAGTCAGCTCGACGGCGCCGTCCGGGTTGTGCAGCAGTTCCACGCGCCAGTCCACGCGCTCTCCCGAGCGCTGGCTGCCGTGCGGGGGCGCATCGGGCGGTACCTCGAAGCGTGCCACCAGCCGCAACCCGCCATCGGACGTGTGCTGCATGCGCGCGGCTTCGGTGAACGACTCCACGCACCGCTCGGGCGAACCGGAGCTCGACTCGTCCACCCGGTACTGGGCCAGGCGCAGTTGCAGGCTGTGCCCCTGCTGGTAGGCGGCGGCGCGCCCGGGGAGCAGCAGGGTCACTTCGAGCGGATGCCCTGCACGCGGTGCTGACGGCAGCAGGACAAGGGTCGCGCCCGCATAGCGCCAGGCCATGTGGGTCTGTCGCACCGCAAGGGCCAGCAGGGCCATTCCGACCAGCACGAACAGGCCGATGAAGGCCTTGGCGAACCAGGGCGACTGCGGGTTGGTCCACAACATGCCGGCCATGGGAAAGGAAATGCCACACCAGAAAAAGGTGAAGAACCAGACGGCGCCCAGCGGGCTGCCGGCAGAGCCCTTGGGCAAGGGGATGGCAGAAACCCCGGCCTGCGGCCCCGGGCGGCCACCGCCCTGCCCCTGCGGCTCCCTGGACGTGCCCAGTCCTGGCAGGGTGGCCAGGAAGACCCAGGCCGCGCCCAGCCCCACCGCAGTGAACACCAGGGCAAAGGGCAGGCGGAACATCAGCAGGGCCCAGCGGATGGAGGGGTCGATGAGGGAACGCGAGGGTTCGCGCGGGTCGACCATGATGGTGATGCGCGCGCCGCGGGCCTGGGCGCCTTGCAGCTGCGTGTGCCAGCGCTGGTGCCAGTCGCCGATGTTGTCGGCCGTCTCCGTGGGATCGAGCCCGACGCGGGAGCCTTCGTATGGCCGCCCCGCGAATTCATAGCGGTAGCGGGCCCGCACCTGCCAGGTGGTGCCGTCGCCGTCGCTGTGGCGCGCGAGGTCGGCCGCGAGCACCTGGGCCTGCACGGGCTGCCAGCCGCGCACCGCCCACGCTGCCCGCAGGGTCAGGGCCAGCGGCTTGAGCCCGACGAAGTAACCACCCAGGCCAAAGCCCAGGGCGAAGGCGGCGCTGAGCAGCAGCACCGCCAGGCGCGCGCCGAACGTGCCGGCCTTGCCGGTTGTCCCTCTTGCCATGGATGTACCTCCATTTCTTTTGTTGTTGTTATGCGGCAAGCATGCGACCCCATCATGACATTTGCATGACAAAAAATGTCTGGACCATGGCCACGGCGTGGCAAGCGCGTGGCGCGGCGCACCCGCAACGCCATGAAAAAAGCGGCCCGCAGGCCGCTTTTTGCAGTGGATCACTCCCCGGAGGGAAACAATCAGGCGGCCACGCCGTCTGCCACTTCCTTGAACTCGGCGATCTTGTCGAAGTTCAGGTATTGGTAGATCTTGTCGCCGTTCTGGTTGATGACACCGATGTCGGCCAGGTACTCTTCCTTGGAAGGAATGCGGCCCAGCTTGGAGCAGATGGCCGAGAGTTCGGCCGAGCCCAGGTAGACGTTGGTGTTCTTGCCCAGGCGGTTGGGGAAGTTGCGGGTGCTGGTGGACATCACGGTGGCGCCTTCCTTCACCTGGGCCTGGTTGCCCATGCACAGCGAGCAGCCAGGCATTTCCATGCGGGCGCCGGCCGCGCCGAACACGCCGTAGTGGCCTTCTTCGGTGAGCTGGTGCGCGTCCATCTTCGTGGGCGGTGCCATCCACAGCTTGACGGGGATGTCCTTCTTGCCTTCGAGCAGCTTGGAGGCCGCGCGGAAGTGGCCGATGTTGGTCATGCACGAGCCGATGAACACTTCGTCGATCGCGGCGCCGGCCACGTCCGACAGCGTCTTGGCGTCGTCGGGGTCGTTGGGGCAGCAGACGATGGGTTCGGTGATCTCGGCCAGGTCGATCTCGATCACGGCGGCGTAGTCGGCGTTGTCATCGGGTTCGAGCAGCTGGGGATTGGCCAGCCAGGCTTCCATGGCCTTGATGCGGCGGCCGATGGTGCGTGCGTCGGCATAGCCCTGGGCGATCATGTTCTTGAGCAGCACGATGTTCGAGTTGATGTACTCGATCACGGGCTCCTTGTTCAGGCGCACCGTGCAGCCGGCGGCAGAGCGCTCGGCCGATGCGTCGGACAGCTCGAACGCCTGCTCGACCTTCATGTCCGGCAGACCTTCGATTTCCAGGATCCGGCCCGAGAAGATGTTCTTCTTGCCCTGCTTGGCCACGGTCAGCAGACCGGCCTTGATGGCGTACAGGGGGATCGCATGCACCAGATCGCGCAGCGTGACGCCGGGCTGCATCTTGCCCTTGAAGCGCACCAGCACCGATTCAGGCATATCGAGGGGCATCACGCCCGTGGCGGCAGCGAACGCCACCAGGCCTGAGCCGGCGGGGAAGCTGATGCCGATGGGGAAGCGCGTGTGCGAGTCGCCGCCGGTGCCCACGGTGTCGGGCAGCAGCATGCGGTTGAGCCAGCTGTGGATGATGCCGTCGCCGGGCTTGAGCGAGATGCCGCCGCGCGTGCTGATGAAGTCGGGCAGCTCGTGGTGCATCTTCACGTCCACGGGCTTGGGGTAGGCAGCCGTGTGGCAGAAGGACTGCATCACCAGGTCGGAGCTGAAGCCCAGGCAGGCCAGGTCCTTCAGTTCGTCGCGGGTCATGGGGCCGGTGGTGTCCTGCGAGCCGACCGAGGTCATGCGCGGTTCGCAGTACGTGCCGGGCACCACGCCCAGGCCTTCGGGCAGGCCGCAGGCGCGGCCGACCATCTTCTGCGCCAGCGTGAAGCCCTTGCCGGTGGCGGCAGGCACCTGGGGCAGGCGGAACAGCGTGGAAGGCGCCAGGCCCAGGGCCTCGCGGGCCTTGGCGGTGAGGCCGCGGCCGATGATCAGGGGAATGCGGCCACCGGCGCGCACTTCGTCGAACAGCACTTCGCTCTTGACGGTGAACTCGGCGATGACCTGGCCGTCCTTCAATGCCTTGCCGGCGTAGGGCAACAGCTCGATCTCGTCGCCCATGTTCATCTGGCTCACATCGAGCTCGATGGGCAGTGCGCCGGCATCTTCCATGGTGTTGTAGAAGATGGGAGCGATCTTGCTGCCCAGGCACACGCCGCCAAAGCGCTTGTTGGGCACGAACGGGATGTCTTCGCCCGTGAACCACAGCACGCTGTTGGTGGCCGACTTGCGGCTGGAGCCGGTGCCGACCACGTCGCCGACGTAGGCCACCAGGTTGCCACGGGCACGCAGGTCTTCGATGAACTTGATGGGGCCGCGCTTGCTGTCTTCTTCGGGCGTGATGCCGTCGCGCTTGTTCTTGAGCATGGCCAGCGCATGCAGCGGAATGTCGGGGCGGCTCCAGGCGTCGGGCGCGGGCGACAGGTCGTCGGTGTTGGTTTCGCCGGTGACCTTGAGCACGGTGAGCTTGATGCTCTGGGGCACTTCGGGGCGGCTGGTGAACCACTCGGCGTCGGCCCAGCTTTGCAGCACGGACTTGGCGAAGGTGTTGCCCTTGTCGGCCTTTTCCTTGACGTCATGGAACTGGTCGAACATCAAGAGCGTCTTCTTGAGCGCTTCGGCGGCGACGGAGGCCACGGCCGCGTCGTCCAGCAGGTCGATCAGGGGGGTGAGGTTGTAGCCGCCCAGCATGGTGCCCAGGAGCTGCGTGGCGCGCTCGCGGCCGATCAGCGTGCAGACTTCGGTACCGTGGGCCACGGCGGCCAGGTAGCTGGCCTTGACCTTGGCGGCGTCGTCCACACCGGCAGGCACGCGGTGCGTGATCAGGTCCACCAGCGTGGCTTCTTCGCCAGCGGGCGGGTTCTTGAGCAGCTCGATCAGCTCGCCGGTCTGCTTGGCGGTCAGCGGCAAGGGCGGGATGCCCAGCGCGGCGCGCTCGGCCACATGGTCACGGTAGGCTTTCAACATCATTTTTCTCCGGTTGCGTTCTAAAGTGGGGCGGCGCGCGGTGCAGGCGGCCCCCATGGCCGCCACGCCTGCACGCGCAATCGTGTTCGTCGTTCGTTCTTTGCAAAAAGGCCTGCCAGGCCCGCGCTTATTTCAGGGGTTCCAGCACGCTCACGGGCGGGTTCTTCTTGATGGCCTCGGCCACCACCAGCTGCTGCGGGCTCATGCACTCATCGGCCAGGCGCTGGCCGAGCTTCTGGTTCATCAGCATGGACTTGTTGGCGATCTGCAGCCAGACCGCGCCGCCCTTCTGGTCTTCCAGGCGCACCGTGCCGGTGGTCGTGGCCACGGGCGACATGAAGTACTTGAAGCCCTTGCCTTCCACATGGAAGTGCCCTGGCGTGGCTGGGTCGGCCGTCACCGTGACGAATGCGCCCAGCTCGCAGGGAATGCGGCCCACGTGCACGCGGTCGGCGATGGCCAGCTCCTCGGGGGAAAGGGCCGCCTCTGCGGCGATGATGCCGGTGGCCACCTGGTTGGTGGCGCTCTTGAGCTGCGTGCGGCTGCTGGTCGCCTCGCTCTTGGCCACGGTGGCCTTCTTGGCGGGGGCCTTGTCCGCCGTCTTGGCGGTTTTCGCTTCGGACTTGGCGGCCGGCTTCGCGGCGGCCTTGGTCCCGGGCTTGGCCTCGGGCTTGGCCGGCGTTTGCGCCATCACGAAGGCTGGGGCCAGCAGCATGAGGGCGGAGGCGATGAAGGATTTCATGGAAGGTCCTGCGGGGAAGCAGTCAGGAATGTTCACGACGGAACGGAGGCCGGGGCGTCAAACCAATGGCGCACGGCGGGAGGAAGCGCACGCCCGGTGCGGTGGGCGCGCTCAAGGACTTGCCAGTAGAAACGGTAGCTGGCACGGTCATGCAAGGTATCGTCAAAACTGATTGGAGCCCAGTCGGAATCTGCGGCAGTAGCTATTATTTTTGCAGCAATTTCGATGTCATCCTGCTGCGGCGCAAATGCCTGCAGGATGGGACGTATCTGCGCCGGGTGGATGCTCCACATCCGGGTGTAGCCCAGCTCGCGCGCCGCCCGGCTGGCTGCGCCCTGCATGGCCGTGGTATCGGTGAATTCGGTCACCACGCAGTGCGACGGCACCTTGCCGTGCGCGTGGCAGGCCGCGGCAATCTCCAGCTTGGCGCGCACGACAAGCGGGTGCGAGAACTGCCCCGAGGAGGTCATGCCTGCCGCAGGGATCGCCCCTCCATGGGCGGACACAAAGTCCATGAGCCCGAAGCTCAGGCTCTGCACGCGCGGGTGGGCGGCAATCTCGAAGGCGCGATGGACCGCAGCGGGCGACTCGATCAGGACATGGATGGGCACCTGGGCGGCGGATGCCTGCTCCAGCGCCCGTTCCACCCGCAGGACATCGTCCACGGACTCCACCTTGGGCACCATGATGTGGCAGAGCCTGTGGCCCGCCGTGCCCGCAATCGTGGCGACATCGTTGGCGAATGCCGGGTGGTCCACCGCATGAACCCGGGCCGCCACGCGCGCCCCGTCCGCAGCGCCCAGGGCGAGGCTGGCGACCAGGCGGGCATGCTCGGCCTCCAGGCCGATCGGAGCGCCGTCCTCGCAATCGAGGGTCACGTCGAAGACGCAGGTGCCGAACTCTCGGGCCAGGTCGGCCTGCAGTTGCAGGCTCTTGCGCATGCGCGCTTCCACGCCGCTGTAGTGGTCGCAGACCGGCAGGAAGCCGGTCTGCGCCTGGGCGCCCAGCAGCACATCGCGCGGATGGGGCAGCGCAGCGCCCTGCCCCTGCGCAGGGACGGGGGCGGCCCGAAGGCCCGATGCCTGTGGCGTCGGCTGCATGGTGGACCCTGGTTTACAGCAGGTGCTTCACGCCGTCCTGCTCGCCTTGCAGTTCGGCCAGGGTCTTGTCGATGCGTTCTTGCGAGAAGGCGTCGATCTCCAGGCCTTCAACGATCTTGTACTCGCCGTTTTCGCAGGTGACGGGGAAGCCGAACATGGTGTCCTTGGGGATGCCGTACTGGCCGTCCGAGGGGATGCCCATGGTGACCCACTTGCCGTTGGTGCCCAGGGCCCAGTCGCGCATGTGGTCGATGGCGGCGTTGGCGGCCGAGGCAGCCGACGACAGGCCGCGCGCTTCGATGATGGCGGCGCCGCGCTTGCCCACGGTGGGCAGGAAGGTGTTGGCGTTCCATTCCTGGTCGTTGATCATCTTGGCGACGCTTTCGCCGTTGATGGTGGCGAAACGGTAGTCGGCGTACATCGTGGGCGAGTGGTTGCCCCAGACGGTCAGCTTCTCGATGTCGGCCACTGCCTTGCCCGTCTTGGCGGCGATCTGGCTGGCGGCGCGGTTGTGGTCCAGGCGCAGCATGGCGGTGAAGTTCTTGCGCGGCAGGTCAGGTGCCGACTTCATGGCGATGTAGGCGTTGGTGTTGGCGGGGTTGCCGACGACCAGCACCTTCACGTTGCGCGAGGCCACGGCGTTCAGGGCCTTGCCCTGGGCCGTGAAGATGGCGCCGTTGACGGCCAGCAGCTCGGCACGCTCCATGCCGGGGCCGCGAGGGCGCGAACCCACCAGCAGGGCGTAGTCGGCGTCCTTGAAGGCGGTCATGGGGTCGCTGTGGGCGGTCATTTCCACCAGCAGCGGGAATGCGCAGTCGTCCAGTTCCATCATCACGCCCTTGAGCGCCTTCTGGGGACCTTCGACAGGGACTTCGAGCAATTGCAGGATGACCGGCTGGTCCTTGCCCAGCATTTCGCCGGAGGCGATACGGAACAGCAGTGCGTAACCGATTTGACCAGCGGCACCGGTGACGGCTACGCGAACAGGCTTCTTGCTCATGGTGAAAACTCCAGGGAAGTGAGGAAAACAGGTGTGTGTGCAACGCAAGCACCAGCGCCTGTTACCAGCAGCCCGTGCCCCGCAAAACAGCCTTGGAGTGTACCGCCGATTGGGCACCCCGGTCAATTTGTCTTATGTCTTATATAAGATATGATTGAAGACTGGAACAAGCTCGCACACCCCCCGTGCGCAGCGCGCCATTTTTCTGATCGCCATGTCCTCGCTTCCGCTCAACGCCGACACCCCTGCACAGCCTTCGGCGGGCGCAGGCTCTGCCACGCCCGCGTTCAGCCCCCTGTACCAGCAGATCAAGGGTCTCATCCTGCAAAGCCTTCAGCAGGGTGAATGGAAGCCCGGCGAGTCCATTCCGAGCGAGATGGACCTGGCCGCGCGCTTTCGGGTCAGCCAGGGCACGGTGCGCAAGGCCATCGACGAGCTGGCGGCCGAAAACCTCGTGATGCGCCGCCAGGGCAAGGGCACTTTCGTGGCCACCCATGCCGAGCAGCATGTGCAATACCGCTTCCTGAAGCTCATGCCCGACACGGGCGATGCCCGCGTGGAAGGCCGCGCCCAGCGCCAGGTGGTGGACTGCCGGCGCGTGCGCGCCAGCGCGGACGTGGCGCGGGCGCTGGCCCTGCGCAGCGCCGACCCGGTGATCCAGGCCCGCCGGATCCTGTCGTTTGCGGGCGTCCCCACCATCCTGGAGGACATCTGGCTGCCGGGCCAGGCTTTCAAAGGGCTGACGACTGACCAGCTCGCCAGCTACCAGGGGCCCACCTACGCGATGTTCGAGCTCGACTTTGGCGTGCGCATGGTGCGCGCCGAGGAGAAAATACGCGCCGTGCTGCCCGACGCCGACCAGGCGGCCATGCTGCAGATCCCGCAGGCCACGCCGCTGCTGAGCGTGGAGCGCATCGCCTACACCTACAACGACGTTCCCATGGAGTTACGGCGGGGCCTCTACCTCACCGACACCCACCACTACCGTAACGAACTGAGCTGACACCACCCTGGCACCTGAGCGGAAACGTCGAACATTCCACCTGCGACAAACCCATGCTTGTTGCGTTGCAATAGAATTTTGCGTTCTTTGCATCTTCAAATTACAAAGCAGTTACATCCACGAAAGCACACAACATGACAGAACTCGCCAAGAAACGGCCTGAATTCCGCAACATCAATGCCTTCAAGGACCTGACCACCTACCGCATGACGCCTGCAGCGTGGGTTTCGATCCTGCACCGCGGCAGCGGGCTGATCATGTTCCTGCTGCTGCCTTTCATCATCTGGATGTTCGACACCTCGGTGTCGTCCGAAATCTCGTTCGCCAAATTCACCTCGGCGTTCAGCATCGGCATCGGCTTCGTGCCCGGCTGGTTCATCAAACTGGTGGCCCTGGCCCTGATCTGGTCGTACCTGCACCATTTCACCGCCGGCCTGCGCCACCTGTGGATGGATGTGAGCCACAGCGCGGTGAACAAGGAATTCGGCAAGACCTCGGCCCTGACCGTGCTCGCGATCAGCATCGCCCTGGCCCTGGTGCTGGGCGCCAAGCTCTTCGGCCTGTACTGATCGATCAACCCATGAAACGGTGGCTGCTGCCAGGCAGTGCCCGCCGAAAACGATAGGAAATCTCCATGTCCGTCAATTACGGTTCCAAGCGCGTCGTCGTCGGCGCCCACTATGGCCTGCGCGACTGGCTCAGCCAGCGCGTCACGGCGGTCCTGATGGCCCTGTTCACCCTGGCCCTGCTGGCCCAGGTCATCTTCTCCAAGGGCCCCATCGGCTACGACAAGTGGGCCGGCATCTTCTCGGCCCAGTGGATGAAGGTGCTGACCTTCTCCGTGATCATTGCGCTGGCCTGGCACGCGTGGATCGGCCTGCGTGAAGTCCTGATGGACTACATCAAGCCCGTGGGCCTGCGCCTGGCGCTGCAGGTGTTCAGCATCGTCTGGCTGGTCGGCTGTGCTGGCTGGGGTATCCAGGTTCTGTGGCGTCTCTGAATCCCCCGACTGAAGGCAAAAAATAATGAGCTACACCAACGCTAACATCACCAAGCGCAAGTTCGACGTCGTCATCGTCGGCGCAGGCGGCTCCGGCATGCGTGCCGCGCTTGAACTCTCCCGCGCAGGCCTGAACGTGGCCTCGCTGTCCAAGGTGTTCCCCACCCGTTCGCACACCGTGGCGGCACAGGGCGGCGTGAGCGCCTCGCTGGGCAACATGTCCGAGGACAACTGGCACTACCACTTCTACGACACCATCAAGGGCTCCGATTGGCTGGGCGACCAGGACGCCATCGAGTTCATGTGCCGCGAAGCCCCCAAGGTGGTGTACGAGCTGGAACACTTCGGCATGCCATTCGACCGCAACCCCGACGGCACGATCTACCAGCGCCCCTTCGGCGGCCACACGGCCAACTACGGTGAAAAGCCCGTGCAGCGCGCCTGCGCCGCCGCCGACCGCACCGGCCACGCCATGCTGCACACGCTGTACCAGCAGAACGTGAAGGCCAAGACCAATTTCTTCGTCGAATGGATGGCCCTGGACCTGATCCGCGACGCCGACGGCGACGTGGTGGGCGTCACCGCCCTGGAAATGGAAACCGGCGACCTGTACATCCTGGAAGCCAAGACCGTGCTACTGGCCACCGGCGGTGCGGGCCGTATCTTCGCCGCCTCGACCAATGCCTTCATCAACACCGGTGACGGCCTGGGCATGGCGGCACGCGCCGGCATCGCGCTGCAGGACATGGAGTTCTGGCAGTTCCACCCCACCGGCGTGGCTGGCGCCGGCGTGCTTCTGACCGAAGGCTGCCGCGGCGAAGGCGCCATCCTGCTCAACAGCAATGGCGAACGCTTCATGGAGCGCTACGCGCCCACCTTGAAGGACCTTGCCCCGCGCGACTTCGTGTCCCGCTCGATGGACCAGGAAATCAAGGAAGGCCGTGGCTGCGGTCCCAACAAGGACTATGTGCTGCTCAAGCTCGATCACCTGGGCGCGGACACCATCCACAAGCGCCTGCCATCGGTGTACGAGATCGGCGTCAACTTCGCCAACGTGGACATCACCAAGGAGCCGATCCCCGTGGTGCCCACCATCCACTACCAGATGGGTGGCGTGCCCACCAACATCAACGGCCAGGTGGTGCGCCAGGCCAATGGCATCCACAACGAAGTGGTCAATGGCCTGTACGCCGTGGGCGAATGCGCCTGCGTGTCGGTGCACGGCGCCAACCGCCTGGGCACCAACTCGCTGCTGGACCTGCTGGTGTTCGGCAAGGCCGCCGGCCGCCACATCGTCGAGTTCAACAACAAGAACAAGGAACACAAGCCCCTGCCCAAGGATGCGGCCGACCGCACGCTGGAGCGCCTGAACCAGCTCGACCAATCGAACGAAGGCATCTACGCGCAGAACCTGGCGGGCGACATCCGCGCCACCATGCAGCAGCATGCCGGCGTGTTCCGCACCCAGGTCAGCATGGACGAAGGCGTCAAGAAGATCGCCGAGATCCGCAGCCGCGTCGGCAGCGTGACCCTGAAGGACAAGTCCAAGGTGTTCAACACCGCGCGCATCGAAGCGCTGGAAGTGGACAACCTGATCGAAGTGGCGCAGGCCACGATGGTCTCGGCCGCTGCCCGCAAGGAATGCCGTGGCGCCCACACCGTGTACGACTACGAGCACCCTGCCGACCACGCAGAGTTCCCGCTGGGCCGCAACGACAAGGAGTGGATGAAACACACCCTGTGGTACAGCGAAGGCAGCCGCCTCGACTACAAGCCTGTCAACCTCAAGCCCCTGACGGTGGACAGCGTGCCCCCCAAGGTCCGTACGTTCTAAACAGTAGCCCCACGAGAGAAGAAACATGCAAAAGCGCACATTCCAAATCTACCGCTACGACCCGGACAAGGACGCCAAGCCCTACATGCAGACCATCGAGATCGAACTCGACGGCCACGAACGCATGCTGCTGGACGCACTGGTCAAGCTCAAGGAACAGGATCCCTCCCTGTCGTTCCGCCGCTCGTGCCGCGAAGGCGTCTGCGGCTCGGATGCCATGAATATCAACGGCAAGAACGGCCTGGCCTGCCTGACCAACATGAACACGCTCAAGGGCACCATCGTCCTGAAGCCTTTGGCGGGCCTGCCCGTGATCCGCGACCTGATCGTGGACATGACGCAGTTCTTCAAGCAGTACAACTCGATCAAGCCCTACCTGATCAACGAAGAACTGGCCCCCGACCGCGAGCGCCTGCAGTCGCCTGAAGAGCGCGAAGAGCTCAACGGCCTGTACGAGTGCATCCTGTGCGCCAGCTGCTCCACGAGCTGCCCCAGCTTCTGGTGGAACCCCGACAAGTTCGTGGGACCCGCCGGCCTGCTGCAGGCCTACCGCTTCATCGCCGACAGCCGCGACGACGCGACCGGCGAGCGCCTGGACAACCTGGAAGACCCGTACCGCCTGTTCCGCTGCCACACCATCATGAACTGCGTGGACGTGTGCCCCAAGGGCCTGAACCCCACGAAGGCCATCGGCAAGATCAAGGAACTGATGGTGCGCCGCGCCATCTGACCTGGCCCCCCCCTCCCAGACGCCAGTCCATGGAAATCCTGTCCACTCCATCCATCGCGCCAGCAGCGGGCTCGCCGCTGCTGGACGAGCGCGAATTGAGCAAGCTGCACTGGCGCTGCCGGCGCGGCCTGCTTGAAAACGACTTGTTCATCGAACAGTTCTTTGCCCGCTACGAGCCCACGCTCACCCAGCGCCATGCGCAGGGCCTGCGCGCGCTCATGGACCTGGCGGACAACGACCTGCTGGACCTGCTGCTGCGGCGGCGCGAGCCGCAGGGCGAACAAGACACAGAAGAAGCGCGCGAAGTGCTCGGCATGCTGAGACAAAGCGGTGGCGCGATGACGGCTTTCCACGCCTGACGCGGCCAAGGTGCATGCCCCAAGACCGGATCATTATCGGCAACCTACCCAAGGAAAGTAACAATGAAGCTAGCTGACAACAAAGCCACCCTGTCCTTCAGCAACGGCAGCCCCAGCGTGGACCTGCCGGTCTACCAGGGCAGCATCGGCCCGGATGTCATCGACATCCGCAAGCTGTATGCGCAGACGGGCATGTTCACCTATGACCCGGGCTTCCTGTCGACGGCAGCGACCCAGTCGGCCATCACGTACATCGATGGCGACAAGGGCGAACTGCTGTACCGCGGCTACCCCATTGAGCAGCTGGCCCAGAACTGCGACTTCCTGGAAACCTGCCACCTGCTGCTGTACGGTGACCTGCCCAACGAAGCGCAGAAGACCGACTTCACCAGCCGTGTGACCAACCACACCATGGTCAACGAGCAGATGCAGTTCTTCCTGCGGGGCTTCCGCCGCGACGCGCACCCCATGGCGGTGCTGACCGGCCTGGTGGGCGCCCTGTCGGCCTTCTACCACGACAGCACGGACATCAACAATCCGCAGCACCGTGAGATCGCCGCCATCCGCCTGATCGCCAAGATGCCCACGCTGGTGGCCATGGCCTACAAGTACGGCATGGGCCAGCCCTACATGTACCCGCAGAACAACCTCTCCTACGCAGGCAACTTCCTGCGCATGATGTTCGGCACGCCCTGCGAAGAGTACAAGGTCAACCCCGTGCTGGAACGCGCGCTGGACCGCATCTTCATCCTGCACGCAGACCACGAGCAGAACGCCTCGACCTCGACCGTGCGCCTGTGCGGCTCGTCGGGCACCAACCCGTTCGCGGCCATCGCCGCCGGCGTGGCATGCCTCTGGGGCCCCGCCCACGGCGGCGCCAACGAAGCCGCGCTGAACATGCTGTACGACATCCAGGCCCAGGGCGGCGTGGAAAAGATCGGCGAGTTCATCAAGCAGGTCAAGGACAAGAACTCCGGCGTCAAGCTCATGGGTTTTGGCCACCGCGTGTACAAGAACTACGACCCGCGCGCCAAGCTCATGCAAGAGACTTGCAATGAAGTGCTGGCCGAGCTGGGCCTGGAAAAAGACCCGCTGTTCAAGCTGGCCAAGGAACTGGAAAAGATCGCCCTGGAAGACGACTACTTCGTGCAGCGCAAGCTCTACCCGAACGTGGACTTCTACTCCGGCATCGTGCAGCGCGCGATCGGCATCCCCGTGAACCTGTTCACCGGCATCTTCGCGCTGGCCCGCACCGTGGGCTGGATCGCCCAGCTCAACGAAATGATCGGTGACCCCGAGTACAAGATCGGCCGCCCCCGCCAGCTGTTCACCGGCTCCGAACGCCGCGACGTACCGCCCCTGTCCAAGCGCTGATCGGCCGCGCGCCAGCCGTCCACGGCTGGCTGGCGGCGCGGCGCCCCCTGGGGCGCCAATCCGCGACAACCCCCAAGCCCGCCATTGGCGGGCTTTTTCTTTGCCTGTGCGCAAACGCCGGGGCCGCCCCTCGCGGCCCAGGCCCCAGGCCCCAGGCCCCAGGCCCCAGGCCCCAGGCCCCAGGCCCCGCGCCCCGCCGCAGGGTGCGCGGGCCCCTCCTGCGCACGTCGGCGCAAGATGCCCCTTGACTTGGAGTGCACTCGAACTTTTAGGATCGCTTTCATGGAATCCCACCTCACCATCAACGATGTCGCACGGCGCACGGGTTTGACGGCGCACACCCTGCGCTACTACGAGCGCGCGGGGCTGATCGCACCAGTGGCCCGCGCGGCGGGCGGCCAGCGCCGCTATGCGGCAGCGGACATGGAGTGGATAGGGTTCCTGCTGCGCCTGCGCGAGACCCGCATGCCCATCGGGCAGATGCAGGCCTTCGCCAGGCTTCGCGGCGAAGGGGATGCCACGGTGCCGCAACGGCGCGCGATGCTGCAAGCGCACCTGAACGACGTGCAGGCCGCCATCGCGGCGATGCAGCAGTCGGCCCAGGTGCTGCAGGCCAAGATCGCGCACTACCGGGCGGTCGAGGTTTCCCTGGACACCGCATCCACCCCTGATGAAAGCACCCTCCATGCACCACCGCACACGCTACGAACAAGGGCTGGCCAAACTCCGCGAAATCGACGGTGAGGCTGGCGAACAGGTCATCGACAGCCTCGCCGGCATCGCACCGGACTTTGCCCGCTACCTGATCGAGTTTCCCTTCGGCGACATCTATTCACGCCCCGGCCTGGACCTCAGAAGCCGCGAGATCGCCGTCGTCGCGGCGCTCACCGCCATGGGCAACGCCACGCCGCAGCTCAAGGTGCACCTGCAGGCGGCGCTGAACGTGGGCGTCACGCGCGAGGAAATCGTCGAGGTCATCATGCAGATGGCGGTGTACGCCGGCTTTCCCGCGGCGCTCAACGGGCTGGCCGCCGCGCGCGAGGTTTTCGCGGCACCGCCGCGCAGCACGGCACAGGCTGCTGCATGAGCGTGGGCCACGCCGGATGCGGGGCGCGCTACGGCGGGGCTGCCCGCCCGGCGGCCACTAGCCGCCCGCCCTGCTGAACCGCTCCCGGTACGCCAGCGGCGTGATCCCCAGGTGGCGCACGAATAGATGCCGCAAGGCCTGCTCCGAACCCATGCCCATGCGCGCGGCCACGGTCTTGAGCGGCAGCCCGGCCTGCGACTCGAGCAGGCGCCGCGCTCCTTCCAGCCGCGCGGACTCCACGAAGGCCGAGGGGGTCTGCCCCGTCTCCTGCGTGAACACGCGCCGGAAATGCCGCTCGCTCATCGCCGCGCGTGCCGCCAGGGCCGCCAGCGGCATGGGCTCCGCAAGATGCTCCAGCACCCAGTTCTGCACCGCCTGGATGTCGCGGTGGCCCGTGCCCTGGCTGGCCAGCTGCACGCTGAACTGCGACTGCCCGCCGGGGCGCTTGAGGTACATGACGAGGTCGCGCGCCACCTCCAGCGCCAGGGCGTGGCCAAAATCCTCTTCCACCAGCGCCAGGGCCAGGTCGATGCCCGCGGTGACGCCGGCCGAGGTCCACAGGGGGCCATCGCGCACGTAGATGGCGTCCGGGTCCACCTCGATGGCCGGATAGCGCTGGCGCAGCAGGGCCGCCACGCTCCAGTGCGTCGCGGCGCGCCGGCCGTCGAGCAGGCCGGCGGCGGCCAGGAAGAAGCTGCCCGAGCACAGGGCGATCATGCGGTCCACGCGCGGGGCCACGCTTGCCGCCCAGGCCACGAGTTCGGGAGAGGCCGCCAGCACCTGCTCGATATTGCGCGACCCCACGAGGATCACGGTGCAACCCGCTCCGCCCTGCTCCAGTTCGGCCAGGGTGTGGGTGGCGTTCAGCGCCATCAAGGTGTCCGATGGCACCGCGCCCGCCTGCGCGGCCACCACGCGCACCGCGTAGCCGTCGGGCCGGCCATGCTGGCGCAGGTGCACGTTGGCATAGTCGAACACGGACATGGGGCCCACGGCCTCCAGCGCCTTGAAGCCGGGGTAGACCACGAGATCGACGCGGTGCGGGCTGTTGGCGTGGTGGTGGTCCATGGGGGTCGGTCGGCAGAGCGGAAATGAAAGGCGCCCGACTATACGGGAGGCAATGTCCGGCTGCCGCCCATGCCGTCGAATCCGGCCATAACCCCAGGATCTGCGGCCACGGGCTCCACCAGGCCCTGCACATGGCCTACAGTCATGCGGTCCCCCTGCGCGCTGCCGGCCAAAGAGCCTCGCCGCCGCCCTTCCCCGACCAACCCGTTGACCCACCATGACCCTCAAATCCAAAGCCGCCGTGGCCTTCAAGGCCGGAGAACCCCTGCAGATCGTCGAAATCGACGTGGCCCCGCCCCAGAAGGGCGAAGTGCTCATCAGGATCACCGACACCGGCGTGTGCCACACCGACGCCTTCACCCTGAGCGGTGACGACCCCGAGGGCCTGTTCCCCGTGGTGCTGGGCCACGAAGGCGCGGGCATCGTGGTGGAGGTGGGCGAAGGCGTGACCAGCGTGAAGCCCGGCGACCACGTGATCCCGCTGTACACGGCCGAGTGCGGCGAATGCCTGTTCTGCAAGAGCGGCAAGACCAACCTGTGCGTGGCCGTGCGCGCCACGCAGGGCAAGGGCGTGATGCCCGACGGCACCACGCGTTTCAGCTACAACGGCCAGCCCATCTACCACTACATGGGCTGCAGCACCTTCAGCGAGTACACGGTGGTGGCCGAGGTCTCGCTCGCCAAGATCCACCCCGACGCCAACCCCGAGCAGGTCTGCCTGCTGGGCTGCGGCGTGACCACCGGCCTGGGCGCGGTGAAGAACACGGCCAAGGTGCAGGAAGGCGACACGGTGGCGGTGTTCGGCCTGGGCGGCATTGGACTGGCGGTGATCCAGGGCGCCAAGCTGGCCAAGGCCGGGCGCATCATCGCCATCGACACCAACCCCTCCAAGTTCGACCTGGCCCGCACCTTCGGCGCCACCGACTGCATCAACCCCAAGGACTTCGACAAGCCGATCCAGCAGGTCATCGTCGAGATGACCACCTGGGGCGTGGACCATTCGTTCGAGTGCATCGGCAACGTGAACGTGATGCGCGCGGCGCTCGAATGCGCGCACCGCGGCTGGGGCCAGAGCGTCATCATCGGCGTGGCGGGCGCGGGGCAGGAGATCTCCACCCGCCCCTTCCAGCTCGTCACCGGCCGCAAGTGGCTGGGCACGGCGTTTGGCGGCGTCAAGGGCCGCAGCGAGCTGCCCGGCATGGTGGAAGACGCGATGGCCGGCAAGATCCAGCTGGCGCCCTTCGTGACGCACACCATGGGCCTCAAGGACATCAACGAAGCCTTCGACCTGATGCACGAGGGCAAGTCCATCCGCTCCGTGGTCAAGTATGCCGCCTGAGCCTGCCCCGCAGGCGATCAATCAAGGTAAAAACAGCCCCTAGCGCTTATCCTTCATGCGCTGCAAGCTATCAATTTTGAAGCAATCCACATGACCACCTCCCTGGACCTGCTCGGCAGCCACGCCTGCTTTGGCGGCGAGCAGCGCTTCTACCAGCACGCCTCTGCCGAGATCGGCCTGCCGATGAAGTTCTCGGTCTTCCTGCCGCCGCAGGCGCGGCAGCGCCCTGTGCCCGCCATGCTGTACCTGGCGGGGCTGACCTGCACGGAAGAAACCTTCATGGTCAAGGCCGGTGCCCAGCGCCTGGCGGCCGAGCTGGGCCTGGCGCTGGTCGCGCCCGACACCAGCCCACGCGGTGCCAACGTGCCGGGCGAGGCCGAGAGCTGGGACTTCGGCGTGGGCGCGGGCTTCTACCTGGACGCCACGGCCGCGCCCTGGGCGCGCCACTGGCGCATGGAAAGCTACCTGATGAAGGAACTGCTGCCGCAGGTGGCGGCGCAACTGCCCATCGATGGCGAGCGCCTGGGCATCTGCGGCCACTCCATGGGCGGCCATGGCGCGCTCACGCTGGCGCTGCGCCACCCGGGGCGGTTCAAGAGCCTTTCGGCCTTTGCGCCGATCTGCGCGCCCACGCAGTGCCCCTGGGGCGAGAAGGCCTTCACGGGCTACCTGGGGCCAGACCGCACGGGCTGGATCGAGCACGACGCCACGGTGCTGATGCAGCACCAGCCGGTGGCGCCCTACCCGGCCGGCATATTGATCGACCAGGGCCTGGCCGACAAGTTCTTGCCCACGCAGTTGCACCCGCATCTGTTCGAGGAGGCGTGCCAGGCCATCGGCCAGCCGCTCACCCTGCGGCGCCACGAAGGCTACGACCACGGCTACTACTTCATCCAGAGCTTCATGGCCGACCACCTGAGGCACCACGCCAGGACCCTGCAGGCCCCCGGACGTTAATGCGGCCTTAAGTCTCGGGCGCCACAGTGCGCCCATGCCTTTGATCCTGCAGCGCCTGCTGCTTTCCCATGCAGCCACGGGCGCCGGGCCCCGGTCTCCAGCCCCAGCTTCCTCCGCACCCGCACCGCGCCACCTGCACCCCGCGTGGGTGGTGGTGCTCATCAGCGCCTGGCTGGCCACGGCCTGCAACGTGCCGCTGTGGCGCGAGGTGGCCGAGCTGCCCGGCCACGGCAGCGCGCGCGGCTGGGCCTTTGCCGCGGCGTTCGTGGTCATCGTGGCCGCCGGCAACGCGGCCCTGCTGAGCCTCCTGGCCTGGCGGGGCACGCTCAAGCCCGCGGCAGCGGTGCTGGTGGTGATGGCAGCCTTCGGGGCCTACTTCATGCTCGCCTACGGCATCGCCATCGATGCCAGCATGCTCGTGAACGTGCTGCAGACCGATGCCCACGAGGCGGGCGACCTGCTCGGCTGGCGCATGGCGGGCACCGTGCTGGCGCTGGCGGTACCGCCGCTGGCGTGGCTCTACCGCACTCCGGTGCAGCGCCTGGGCGGCCTGCGGCACGCGGCCCACAACGGCGCGCTCTTGCTCGGAGCCATCGCGGTCATCGTGGTGTGCCTGCTGATGGTGTTCCAGGACTTCGCATCCACCATGCGCAACCACACCAAGCTGCGCTATCTCATCAACCCGCTCAACAGCGTGTACGCGCTGGGCAACATCGCCACCAGGCCCTTGCGCATCGACACCAGCAAACTGCTGCCGCTGGGGCGCGATGCCAGGCTGGGCGCAAGCTATGCGGTGCAGAAACAACCACCCCTGCTGGTGCTGGTGCTGGGCGAAACCGGCCGCAGCGGCAACTTCGGGCTCAACGGCTATGGCCGTGGCACCACGCCGCTTCTTTCGGCCCGCACCGACCTCGTGAGCGCCCGCAACGCGTGGTCCTGCGGCACCAGCACCGCCGCGTCGGTGCCCTGCATGTTCTCGCACCTGGGGCGCACCGGCTACGAGGCGCGCGCGGCCAATTTCGAGAGCCTCGTCGATGTGCTGCACCACGCCGGGCTGGCCGTGCTCTGGGTGGACAACCAGTCGGGCTGCAAGGGGGTGTGCGACCGCCTGGGCGACACCAACACGTCGGCACTGCAGGACCCCGCGCTGTGCCCCACCCGGGGCGAATGCCTGGACCGCATCATGCTCAAGGACCTGGACGCCCGCATTGCCGCGCTGCCCGCCGAGCAGCGCCAGCGCGGGACCGTGGTGGTCCTGCACCAGATCGGCAGCCATGGGCCCGCCTACTCCAAGCGCTCGTCATCCGAGCACAAGAAATTCCTGCCCGAATGCACCTCCACGGCGCTGCAGGAATGCGAACGCCAGCAGGTGGTGAACGCCTACGACAACAGCATCGTGGAAACCGACTTTTTCCTCGACTCAGTGCTCAAATGGCTTTCCACGCGCTCCGAACAAGCGCAGACAGCTATGATTTATGTAGCAGACCATGGTGAATCACTGGGCGAGAACAACCTCTACCTGCACGGCCTGCCCTACGCCATCGCGCCCGACGTGCAAAAGCACGTGCCCTGGATCACCTGGCTCTCGCCCGCCATGCAATCGCGCACGGGTGCGGCCACGGGCTGCCTGCAGCAGGACCTGGCCGAACGGCGCATCACGCACGACAACTACTTTCACTCCGTGCTCGGCCTCCTGGACGTGACGACGGGGGCCTACAACCCGGACCTGGACATGTTCACCGCCTGCCGCCACCAGGCACAGGCGATGGCCGCGCCCCCCGGCGGCAGCCGCAGGCTGTGACGGCGAGCAAGCCGGACTTGTGTGTTCCGGCCACTTCCGGCCACTTCCCTCGCAGCCCGGCCTGGCTCAGAACAGGCTGCCCTGCCCGCGCGCAAGCCCCGGCCTGAACTGCGACAGGTCCAGCTCCAGCCGCTCCCGGTTGAGCCCCAGCCGCCGGCACGCCCCCGCGAACCGCTGGCGCAGCATGTCCGCCCACAGGCCGCTGCCCTTCATGCGGGTGGCGAAGCTGCTGTCGTAGCTCTTGCCCGCGCTGCGCTGGGCCGCATCGAGGTTGTGCAAATCCTGCACCCGTGCCATCACGCGCGCCGCGCGCTGCGGGTAGTGCACCTGCAGCCATTCGCGGAACACCGCATCCAGCTCCCACGGCAGGCGCAGCACGGTATAGAACGCGCTCCTGGCCCCCGCATCGCGCGCGGCCTCCAGCACCTGCTCCATGTCTTCGGTGATGAAGGGGATCTGCGGGGCCACGCTCACGCCCACCGGAATGCCGGCCTCGGCCAGCGTGCGCAGCGTGCGAAGGCGCCGGTGGGGGGCGGCGGCGCGCGGCTCCATGCGGCGCGCCAGCAGCGGGTCGAGCGTGGTGATCGTCACGTACACCGCGGTCAGTTGCTGCGCTGCCAGCGGCGCGAGCAGATCGAGATCGCGCTCCACCCCGCTCGACTTGGTGATGAGCGAGAACGGGTGCCGTGCATCGCGCATCACCTCGATGAGGCCGCGCGTGAGCCTGAGTTCGCGCTCCACGGGCTGGTAGCAGTCGGTGGCCGAACCGATGTTGAGCAGGCGCGGCACATAACGCGGCTGCGCCACTTCGCGGCGCAGCACCTCGGCGATGTTGTGCTTGGCCACGATCTGGGTCTCGAAGTCGAGCCCGGGCGAAAAATTGAGATAGCTGTGCGTGGGCCGGGCGTAGCAGTACACGCAGCCGTGCTCGCACCCCCGGTAGGGATTGACGGACAGCTCGAAAAAAATGTCGGGGGAGTCGTTGGCGCAGATGGCGCTGCGGGCCGTCTCCAGGTGCACCGTGGTGGCGGGGGCGGGCCCGCCGCCGCCGCCATCATCATCCCCATCCGCCCCTCCCGCGCCCTGCGGGCCGTGGTTCCAGCCATCATCCACCACCTCGCGCACATCGCGGCTGAACCGGTGCGGCATGGCCGTGGCGGCCCCCCGGCCCCGAATGGCCTGCAGGGGGACGCGCACTTCCGCCGGTGCGTCAGGCAGGTCGGGGTCGGCGGCAGGGTTTGGCTTCATGACTGTATGAATATACAGTTATTTGAAGCGGGGCGCACCGCCCTCCCCCCACCACACCCTACTCGCGGAAGAGCCTTTCGATCACCCCCCGCAGCCACTGGTTGCCCGGATCGCTCTCGAACCGGCGGCTCCAGTGCAGCGACACCGTGAAATCCCGCAGCGGCAAGGGCGGCTCGATGAGGGTGTAGCCCCCATCGGCCGCGAAGGTGCGCGCGATGTTGCGCGGCATCACCACCGCGAGGTCCGTGGCCCGCACGATGGCGGGCAGCACCATGAAGTGCTCGGTGGTCAGGCGCAGGCGGTCTTCGAGCTGCAGCATCTCCAGGATCCGCAGCGTGTCCGAATGCGTGCGCACGGCCACGAACTCCAGCTGCCGCAGGTCCTTGAGCAGGCCGGCCCCGGCGCGCCTTCGCGCGGCAAAGGGGTGGCCGGCGCGCAGGAGCACCACGTAGCGGTCCTGGATGAGCTCCACGCGCTGCGTGTCCTTCACCGTCGGCAGGAAACCAAAGGCGAAGTCGATGCGCCCGCTGTCCAGCCGCTGCGCGATCTCGCTGCGCGGCACGGGCAGCGTCTCCAGCCGCACGCCGGGTGCCTCGCGCCGCAGCGCCACCATCAGGTCCGGCAGAAAGCGGCCTTCGCCGATGTCGCTCATGTGGATGCGGAACACCTTGCGCGAATTCGCCGGGTCGAACAGCGCGGACTCGTTGAGCGCCTCCTCCAGCAGTCCGAGCGCGCCGCGCACCGCATCGGCCAGCCGGTCGGCTTTGGGCGTGGGCTCCACGCCGCCGCCCGCGCGCACGAACAGCGGGTCCTTGATCAGCAGGCGCAGCCGCGTCAGCGCCTGGCTGGCGGCGGGCTGGGTGAGGTCCAGCAGCTCCGCAGCCCGGCTCACGTTGCGCGTGCGATAGACCGCGTCGAACAGCCGCAGCAGATTGAGGTCGATGTCCTTGATATGCATTGGATGAATACCGCTTAGTCGTTTCATTGTATTGATGGATGACGCAGGCCCGCCGAAGATCAGGGCCTTCCTCTTCAGCACCGCCACGCCCCATGCTCCAGGCTCTCCCCAAGAACACGGCCCCTGCCGCGCCCGCCCCCTCCAGCCGCCCCACGGTGCGCGAGGTGGTGCTCGACCTGCTGCGCGGCTTCGAGATCAACACCATCTTCGGCAACCCCGGCTCCACGGAGCTGCCGCTGTTCCTCGACTTCCCCAGCGACTTCCGCTACATCCTGGGCCTGCAGGAATCCGTGGTGGTGGGCATGGCCGATGGCTATGCGCAGGCGAGCCACAACGCCGCCTTCGTGAACCTGCATTCGGCGGCCGGCGTGGGCCATGCGATGGGCAACATCTTCACGGCGCACAAGAACCGCACGCCCATGGTCATCACGGCCGGGCAGCAGGCGCGGTCCATCCTGCCGTTCGACCCGTTCCTGTTTTCGGGCCAGGCCACCGAGCTGCCCAAGCCCTATGTGAAATGGAGCATCGAGCCCGCCCGCGCCGAGGACGTGCCGCTGGCCATCGCGCGCGCCTACTACATCGCCATGCAGCAGCCGCGCGGGCCGGTGCTGGTGTCCATCCCCGCGGACGACTGGGACAAGCCCTGCGAGCCGCTGCAGGCCCGCACCGTGAGCACCGGGTCGCGCCCCGAGCCCCGCGTGCTGCAGGCCATCGGCGACGCACTGGACGCCTCGCGGCGCCCCGTGTTCGTGGTGGGCGCCGCCGTGGACCGCGACCGCGCCTGGGACGACGTGCTGGCCCTGGCCGAGCGGCACAGCGCCGCCGTATGGATCGCCCCCATGTCCGGCCGCTGCGGCTTTCCGCAGGACCACCGCCTGTTCGCGGGCGTGCTGCCGGCCATGCGCGAGAAGATCGTGTCGCTGCTCGGCGGCCATGACCTGGTCTTTGCGCTCGGCGCCGCCGCGTTCACCTACCACGTCGAAGGCTTCGGGCCGCACGTGCCCCCCGGCGCGCATCTGGTGCAGCTGATCGACGACCCCGGCACGGCCGCCTGGACGCCCGAGGGCACCTCGGCCGTGGGCAGCGTGCGCCTGGGCGTGCAGGATCTGCTCGCACGCCCCGCGCCCGCCGTGCGCGACCTGCCCCCCGCGCGCGCCGCACGGCCGCGCGCGGAGCCCTCCGCCCTGATGAGCGTGCCCTATGTGATGCAGACGCTGGCCGAGGTGCGCGAAGCGGCCTCCATCGTGGTGGAGGAAGCCCCCAGCTCCCGCGCGGCCATGCACGCCTACCTGCCCATCCTGCAGAGCGAGACCTTCTACACCATGTGCAGCGGCGGCCTGGGCTACGGCCTGCCCGCCGCCGTGGGCGTGGCGCTGGCCAGGCCCGACCGCAAGGTCATCGGCCTCATCGGCGATGGTTCGGCGATGTACTCCATCCAGGCGCTGTGGAGCGCCGCGCAGCTCGGGCTACCCATCACGTTCATCATCCTCAAGAACCGCCGGTACGCGGCGCTGCAGGAGTTCGCGCCCACCTTCGGCTTCCACGAGGGTGACAAGCTGGAGGGCACCGACCTGCCGGACCTGGACTTCCTGGCACTGGCCCGGGGCCAGGGCTGCGATGCCGTGCGCGTGAGCGACGCCAGCGAGCTGCCGGACGTGCTGCGCACGGCGCTGGCCCATCCGCGCGCCATCCTGGTGGAGGTGGACGTGGCCTGACACGACCGCCACGGCGAGCCCCGCCATCCCTTGGTTTCACCCCGCAAAAGAAGCACACAAGACCCGGCACGCCCGGGCCACACCTGGAGACAAGCATGCATTCATTTCCCCCTCGCACCACGCGCCGCCTGCTGGGCGCGCTAGCCCTGGCCGGCGCCGCGTCCAGCCTGCTGCTGCTGCCCGCCGCGGCACGCGCAGACACCTGGCCCGGCAAACCCATCAAGGTGGTGGTCAATTTCCCGGCGGGCGGCGCGGCGGACCAGATCGCCCGCGCGGTCACGGTGCCGCTGCAGGCCGCGCTCGGGCAGCCCGTGGTGGTGGAGAACCGGGGCGGCGCCGGCGGCAACATCGGCGGCGAAGCCGTGGCCAAGTCGCCGGCGGACGGCTACACCCTGCTCATGAGCTCGGGCGGCATGGTGTCGGTCAACCCGCACCTGTACCCCAAGATGCCGTTCGACCCCGCCAAGGACCTGGTCCCGGTGGCCGCCGCGGCGCGGGTGCTGGTGTTCCTGGAGGTCCGGCCCACGCTGCCGGTCAACAACATCCAGGAGTTCCTGAAGTACCTCAAGGCCAACCCCGGCAAGCTGACCTTCGGCACGCCGGGCAACGGCAGCTCGCCGCACCTGGCGGCTGAGATGCTCAAGGCCCAGGCCAACGTGTTCGCGGTGCATGTGCCCTATCGCGGCGCGGCCCCCGCCATGCAGGACCTGCTGGGCGGGCAGGTGGACTTCATGTTCGACCCCGGCATCGGCCTGCAGCACGTGAAGGCGGGAAAGCTCAAGCTGCTGGCGGTGGGCAGCTCCAGGCGCTCGCCGCTGTTCCCGGACGTGCCCACGCTCGAAGAGGTGGGCCTCAAGGGCTTCGATGCCGACACCTGGTTCGGCTTCTACGCCCCGGCTGGCACGCCGCCCGAGGTGGTCAGCCGCCTGAACCGCGAGATCAACAAGGTGCTGGCCACACCGGCCGTGAAGGAGCGCATCGCGGCACTCGGAGGCGTTCCCGCACCGATGTCCCCGGCCGACTTCAACGCCCGTGCATCCATCGACAGCACACGGTTTGGAGCGCTGATCAAGGCGCGCAACATCCAGGGGGATTGACCCTCCGGGCCCCCAGCGCCGTCCCCACCGGGGGAAGCGGGCGGGCCGCCGTGGGGCCGCCCCGAATGACCGTGCGCGGCAGTGCGAGATTGGCGATGGTCTACAGTCCCGCGCTTTGCAACACACCACCGAGGTACCCCCATGGCGCGCAAGCCCCAGATCATCCTGTCGTCCCTGGACGTTGACCGCATCGAGGCCCTTCTGGCAGCCATTCCGGCCAGCGTCTTTCCGGGCAAGGCCGAACTGCAGGCGGAGCTGGACCGCGCCGACGTGGTGGCCCCGGAAGAAATCCCGCCGCACGTGGTCACGATGAACTCCACCGTGCAGTTCTCGATCCTGGAGACGGGAAAGGAGTTCTGCCTGACGCTCGTCTACCCCCGCGACATGGACGGCAGCGCGGACCGGATCTCGATTTTCGCGCCCGTGGGCAGCGCCCTGCTGGGCCTGTCCGTGGGCGACGAACTCGCCTGGCCCGGCCCGGGCGGCAAGTCGATGACGGTGCGGGTGAAGGACCTTCTGTACCAGCCCGAAAGCGCGGGCGAACTCCACCGCTGACCGCGCGACGAAACGTCGCCTGGCTGCACCACGCTTGGTGCCACCGCCACATGCAGTGACAATGGCATCCGCCATGACCAGCCCGCCTCCACCCCCCGACAACCCGCTCATCGAAACGTTCGACCCGGACTCGACCGTCGCCTTTCAAAGGCGGATGGAGCGCGCGCCGGAATGGTTTTGCTCGTTCCTGGCCGGCAACAGCCGCGAGAAGAGCCGCCTCAAGCGCGAGATGGCCACGATGAAGGGCTCGGTGGTGTGGCTGGTGCAGCAGCGCCGCCAGGGCAACTGGACCGCCGACGAACGCACGCACCTGCGCGATGTGATGCGGTCGGCGTCTTCCGTCAGCCCCTACCTTTTCATCTGGGTGATTCCTGGATCGATGCTGATCCTGCCCTTCATGGCCTGGTTCCTCGACCGCCAGCGCAAGCGCCGGGAACGCAAGCTGCGAGGCTGATTGCGCCAGGTGCCGCCGCGCGGCACCTCAGGGGTTTGCTGCGGCCCTCAGAACCTGTTCCTGCCTCATGCCCAGTTGCTGGATACCGCCACCAGCATGCCCGCCCCCACCAGCCCCATCTGCCAGCGCAAGGCCGTGGTCCAGGAGGGCACGTGGCGCTCCACGCGCAGATACAGCTGCCGCCCCGCCGCCAGCGACAGCACGAACGCCAGCAGCATGCCCAGCGCGTTGGGCACCGGCGATGCAGGCCACAGGTGGCTGACCACCGCGTTCACGAGCAGGCACACCGCGAAGTGCACCAGGAACACCGAGTACGACATCTGCCCGAGCTGCACCAGCGGCCCCACCCCGCGCCATGACCGCACGCCTTCCGAGCGCAGGGCGGCCACCAGGCACAGCGCCGTCGCCAGGGCCACCAGGATGCGGCCACGGTGGTCAATGGCCAGCGCAACGCCCCCGAGCAGCACCATCGCGGCGAGCCAGCCCCACGCCTGGCGCGCCCGCACGGCCCAGTAGGCCAGCATGCCCAGCCCGTACGCGCCGAAGAAATACACGGCCCACATGTCCAGCTCGGGCATGCGGTTGAACACCCACAGCGACAGGGCCACGCCCGCCACGATCGCGCCCTGCGCCAGCCGCGCCGCATGCCGCCGGGCCCAGGCGCCAGGCAACGCGCGCGCTCCGGCCCATGCCAGCACGCTCACCGCGAACAGCTGAAAGTCGATGGCCACGTACCAGACGCCTGCGGAAAGCGCGCTCTCGCCGACGATGTCCTGCAGCAGCAGTGCGTTGGCCAGCAGCTGCGCCAGGGTGGGCTCGTCCGGCACGGAAGCGTGCTCCATCCACGGCCGCACCAGCGCGGCCACCACCACCGTCAGCAGCAGCGCCACGGCATAGGGCACCACCAGCCGCACGAAGCGCCTGGCGATCGCGTGGCCTGCGTGGTCGAAGCGCGGCACGCCCTGCGGCGCCAGGCTGGCGGCGGCCAGGTAGCCGCCGATCACCAGGAACACCTGCACCGCCATGCGGCCGTAGTCGTACAGCCAGGCGATGAGCCCCGGGGCCAGAGGCTGCGCGATGTCCGACATGGGCCCGTAGAAGGCCAGGTGGTGCCAGACGATAGCGATGCATGCCAGGCCTTTGGCCATGTCGATGACGGGCGTGCGGGAAAGGGAAGAGGACATGCTGCGGCAGGTAGTGGGCAAGCCGTGCGCCTACAGGAACACAGCCCAAAACCCTCTATTGTCGCCGTCCTTCGGATTCGATGCTGGTCGCCCAGGTGTCTTGCCGGATAGCCTGGCCCTTGAGTCCACAATTTCCTGAATTTTCAGTATTTACTGAAAATTCAGGAAATGAGGCACAATCGGTGTCCATGACCTACATCAATCATCTGCCACCCCTGAACCGCCAGTTCGTCGCCCACTTTGGCGAGATGGGCAGCCGGTGGGGGATCAACCGCACCGTGGGCCAGATGTATGCGCTCATCTTCCTGTCGCCGCGCCCGCTCAACGCGGACGAGATCGCCGAGACGCTGGAGTTCTCGCGCTCCAACGTGAGCATGGGCCTCAAGGAGCTGCAGGCCTGGCGCCTGGTCAAGCTGAGCCACCAGCCCGGCGACCGGCGCGAGTACTTCGAGGCGCCCAAGGACGTGTGGGAGATTTTTCGCGTGCTGGCCGAGGAGCGCCGCCGCCGCGAGATCGAGCCCACGCTGTCGATGCTGCGCATGGCGCTGCTCGAGGAGCCCGGATCGGACGAAGAGCGCCATGCCCAGGAGCGCATGCGCGACATGCACGAACTGATCGACCGGCTCATGACCTGGTTCGACGACGTGCAGCGCCTCGCGCCCGAGACGGCGATGCAGCTCATGGGCATGGGCACCGCCGTCACCCGCGTGCTCGAATTCAAGGACCGGCTGACCGGCAAGGGCGGCCCCGCCAAGGGCAAGAGCAACCACCAGGGAGCCTGAAACCATGGACACCTTCATGCTGTCGCGGATCCAGTTCGCCGCCAACATCAGCTTTCACATCCTGTTTCCCACCATCACCATCGCGCTGTGCTGGTTCCTGGTGTTCTTCCGCTTGCGCCACTCGGCCACGCGCGGCACACCGGCCGCGCCGGGCTGGGAGCAGGCCTACTATTTCTGGACCAAGGTGTTCGCGCTGACCTTTGCCATGGGCGTGGTCTCGGGCATCACGATGAGCTTTCAGTTCGGCACCAACTGGCCGGGCTACATGGAGCACGTGGGCAACATCGCCGGGCCCCTGCTGGGCTACGAGGTGCTCACGGCCTTTTTCCTGGAGGCCACCTTCCTGGGCATCATGCTGTTCGGCCGGGGCCGCGTGTCCGAGCGCATGCACCTCGTCGCGACACTCATGGTGGCGTTTGGCACCACGCTGTCGGCGTTCTGGATCCTGAGCCTGAATTCCTGGATGCAGACCCCCGTGGGCTACGAAATCATCGACGGCAAGTTCCACGCGGTGGACTGGCTGGCGATCGTCTTCAACCCCTCCTTCCCCTACCGGCTGGGCCACAAGCTGCTGGCGTCGGCCCTGACCGCGGGCTTTCTCATCGCCGGGGTGAGCGCCTGGCAGCTCGTCAAGGGCACGGCCACCGAAGGCACCCGCAAGGCCCTGCGCACCGCCGTCGCCGCCGTCGCCATGGCGATCCCGCTGCAGATCCTCATGGGCGACATGCACGGCCTGAACACGCTGGAGCACCAGCCCGCGAAGATCGCGGCGATCGAAGGCATCTGGCACACCGAGCGGGGCGCGCCCCTCACGCTGTTCGGGCTGCCCAACGAAAAGGAAGGCCGCACCGACTACGCCCTCCAGATCCCCAAGGCGGCGAGCCTGATCCTGGCGCACGACATCGATGCCGAGCTCAAGGGCCTGAACGAGTTTGCTGGCGCCCATCCCCCCGTGGCGCCGGTGTTCTGGGCGTTCCGCGTGATGGTCGGCGTGGGCATGCTGATGCTCGCGGTCGCCTGGGCGGGTGCTGTCGTGCTGTACCGCCGCCGCAGGCACGACCTGGCCACCCTGCCCCGGCCCATGCTGTACGCGCTGGTGGGCATGACGTTCTCCGGCTGGGTAGCCACCCTGGCCGGCTGGTACGTGACCGAGATCGGCCGCCAGCCCTACCTGGTCTATGGCCTGTTCAAGACCGCCGACGCCGTGGCGGCGCATCCTCCGGCGATGGTGGTCTCCACCCTGGCCGCCTACCTCACCGTGTACGTGCTGCTGCTCGCGGCCTACATCGGGGTGATCAAGTACATGGCGGAGCACTCGGCCATGCCGGTTCCCGCCGTGGCGCCGCCCGCCGCGCCACCCCATCCGCTGTAAGGAGGACACCATGGAAATGACCCTGGCCCACACCCTGCCCCTGGCGTTCATGGCCATCATGGGCCTGGCGCTGCTCGCCTACGTGATCCTGGACGGCTATGACCTCGGGGTGGGCATCCTGCTGCCCTTCGCGAGCGATGCGGAAAAGGACGTCATGGTGTCGAGCATCGGCCCGTTCTGGGACGCCAATGAAACCTGGCTGGTGCTGGGGGTGGGCGTGCTGCTGATCTGCTTTCCGATGGCCCACGGCGTGGTGCTGTCCGCCCTGTACCTGCCCGTGGCCGTGATGCTGGTGGGCCTGATCCTGCGGGGGGTGGCGTTCGACTTCCGCGTGAAGGCCCGCGATTCGCACAAGACGGCCTGGAACCGCCTGTTTGCCGCGGGCTCGCTGGTCACCACCCTGGCCCAGGGCTGGATGCTGGGCGCCTATGTCACCGGCTTCCAGAACGACACCTGGGGCCTGCTGTTTTCCACGGGCATCGCCATCACCCTGCCCGCGGCCTACGCCATGCTCGGCGCCGGCTGGCTTCTCATGAAAACCGACGGCGCATTGCAGCGCAAGGCTGCCCGCTGGGGCCAGGGGGCCCTGTGGCCCATGGGGTTTGCGCTCATGGGCATCTCGCTGGCCACGCCGCTGGTCAGCCACACGGTGTTCGCCAAGTGGTTCGTGCTGCCCGAACTGTTCGCCCTGCTGCCGATACCGCTGGCCTGCGTGGCCGCCTTCTTCGCCATCCGCCACGTGCTGGCCACGCCCCGCGTGGTCGAGGCGGGCTATGGCTGGATCGTGTTCGCGGCCACGGTGCTGATCTTCGTGCTGGCCTTCTTCGGGCTGGCCTACAGCATCTATCCGTACATCGTGATCGACCGCCTCACGGTGTGGCAGGCCGCCAGCGCGCCGGAGTCCCTCGCGGTGATCGGCATCGGGGTGGCCATCACGCTGCCGGCCATCATCGTCTACACGGTCTTCATGTACCGGGTGTTCTGGGGCAAGGCGCGGGAGCTGACCTACGGGCTGTGACAGACGCCCAGGCCCGCTGCCAGGGCGCCATGGCCCGCCCGCAGCACGCGCGGCTTCCCCCTGGAGGCGGGCGCGCTGCGCCCCAGATATGGGATCAATACCGCAAGCTGCCCTCGGCATCCACGATGGCCAGCTCCACATAGGTGGAGCCGTTGTGGCTCCTGGGCGAATACTTGACGTTGAAGCGCCCGAACGAGATGTCGCCCGCATCCTCCATGGTCTTGATGAAGGACTCCGTGGTCAGGTTGCGCCCGGTGCGGCGCAGGCCCTCCACCAGCAGCCGGGCGTGCACGAAGCCCTCGAACTGCGAGGCCGACGGCTGGGCGCTTGGTGACTTGGCGCGCAGAAGGGCCAGGTACTCGGCCACCACGGGCACGGTGGTGCTGCGCAGCGACGGCATGATCTGCGCCAGGATGATGCCGCGCGCCTTGTCCTTGAGCTCGCGGTGGATCACGTCCATGCTGGCCACGGAAAACCCGTAGTACGCGGGCCGCGCCGCCGTGGACTGCACCGCCTTGATGTAGCTGGTGAACGTGGTGCCCGCCGTCGCCACGATGACGGCCTGGGGCTGTGCCTTGTCGGTGGCCTGCGCGGCGGCCGCGAAGTCGGGCTGCTTGGGGTCGACCTTGATCTCGGCGACGAAGGCGAGCTTTTCCTCCTCGGAGGCTTTCTTGAGCTCGGCCAGCAGCGTCTTGCCCAGGCCGTCGTCCTGGTAGAACACCGCCACGCGGCTGATGCCCTGGTGGCGCAGCTGCGAGACGATCTTGCCGGCCTCGCTGGCGTAGCCGGCCCGCACGTGAAAGACATAGGGATTCAAGGTTTCCCGAAACGCCGAGGCCCCCGTGACCGGCCCGAACAGCAGCGTGCGGTGTTCCTTGACCAGGGGCAGGATGGCCGCCGTCTGCGCCGTGCCCGTGCTGTTGTAGATCATGAAGACCTTGTCGTTCTCCAGCAGCTGGCGCGTGTTCTCCACGGCTTTCTGGGTGTCGAAGCCGTCGTCCAGCGTGGTGTAGCGGATCATGCGGCCGTGCACGCCACCCTGCGCGTTCACGGCGTCGAACATCAGCCGCGACCCTTCCCCATACTGCGCGGTCTGAGCGCCGAGCGGCCCGGAGAGCACGGCGGACGCGCCCAGGCGGATCTCGTCGCCGGTCACGCCCTCATTGCGGGCGTGCGCCCCCTGGCTGGCACAGAGGGCCAGCATCAGCCCCAGCAAACATGAACGAAGCATGGCACCTTCCCCGCGACGATGACGGACGGCGCCACACGATGTGGCACCCATCTGGTTATTAATCATCATCATTGTCCACGGGCTGCGCTGCCGTCCATTGGGGGTTTGCCCTGTCGCGACCAGCCCACACCCGCCCCACGGGGCCGCACAAACGGCTGCGCCCGCAGCGCATGGCACGCTGCGGGCGCACAAGGCAGGCCTCGCCGGGGATCAGAGCTTCAGGCGCGCCCGGGCAGCCTCGTACTCCGCGCGCAGCCGGGCCACCAGCTCGGCGGTGCTGGTCACCGCATTGATCGCGCCGATGCCCTGGCCGCAGCCCCAGATGTCCTTCCAGGCCTTCTTCGCGTCGCCGCCGAAGTTCATCTTGCTCGGGTCCGATTCGGGCAGGTTGTCGGGGTCCATGCCCGCCGCGCGGATCGACGGCGCCAGGTAGTTGCCGTGCACGCCGGTGAACAGGTTGCTGTAGACGATGTCGTCCGAGCTGCCTTCCACGATGGCCATCTTGTAGTCATCGCTGGCGCGGGCCTCGTGCGTGGCGATGAAGGCCGAGCCGATGTAGCCGAAGTCCGCGCCCATGGCCTGCGCCGCCAGCACCGCGTCGCCGCTGGCGATGGAGCCGCTCAGCGCGATGGGGCCGTCGAACCACTGGCGGATCTCCTGGATCAGCGCGAACGGGCTTTTCACGCCCGCATGGCCACCCGCACCGGCGGCCACGGCGATCAGGCCGTCGGCGCCCTTTTCAATCGCCTTGTGCGCAAACTTGTTGTTGATGATGTCGTGCAGCACCACGCCGCCCCAGGCGTGCACGGCCTGGTTCACGTCCTCGCGCGCGCCCAGGCTGGTGATGATGATCGGCACCTTGTACTTGGCGCACACCTGCATGTCGTGCTCCAGCCGGTCATTGCTCTTGTGCACGATCTGGTTGATGGCGAAGGGCGCGGCGGGCTTGTCGGGATGGGCCTTGTTGTAGGCCGCCAGGGTCTCGGTGATCTCGGCCAGCCATTCATCGAGCAGTTCGGCGGGGCGGGCATTGAGCGCGGGCATGGAGCCCACCACACCCGCCTTGCACTGCTCGATCACGAGCTTGGGGTTGCTGATGATGAACAGCGGCGAGCCGATGACGGGGAGCGACAGGTTTTGCAACACGGGAGGCAGTTTGGACATGGCGACAACTTCCTGAACAGGTTTTTTGGATGAAATAGGGCTCTAGCGCTTATTCATCAAGCGCTAGCAGCTATCATTTTTATATCAATGAGCTGCCCGCTCTGCGGGCAGTCAGTCTCCTCACAACACGCTCAACCTTCAAAAGGCGTCCAGCGCCAGTTCGGTCACGCTGGCGGCGCCGTCCACGATGCTGTCGCGCAGCCCCGGTGCCTTCACCAGGATGTGCTCGGCATAGAACTGGGCCGTGGTGATTTTTGCGCGCATGAAGGCTGCGTCCTGTCCCTTGTGCAACAGGTCCTGTGCCACCAGCAGGCTGCGCGCCAGCTGCCAGCCCGCCACCACGTTGCCTGCCAGCATCAGGTAGGGCACGCTGCCCGCGAACACGGCGTTGGGCTGGGCCTTGGTGCCACCGGCCACGAAGTCGATCACGTCGAGCAGCGCCTTGCGCGCGGCCGTCAGGCGCCTGGCCACGGCCAGTGCGGCCGGGGTGCCGCTGGCCAGCAGCTCGCCTTCGGTGGTCTCGATCTGCGCGGCGATGCCCTTGGCCACCTGGCCCCCATCGCGTGCCGTCTTGCGGCCCACGAGGTCATTCGCCTGGATGGCGGTGGTGCCTTCGTAGATGGTCAGGATCTTGGCGTCGCGGTAGTACTGCGCCGCGCCGGTTTCTTCGATGAAACCCATGCCGCCATGCACTTGCACGCCCAGGCTGGTCACCTCCAGGCTGGTCTCGGTGCTGTAGCCCTTGACCAGCGGCACCATGAATTCGTAGAAGGCCTGGTTCTGCTTGCGCGTCTCGGCATCGGGGTGGTGGTGGGCGGCATCGAACGCAGCAGCCGCCACCGTGGCCATGGCGCGGCAGCCCTCCACGGTGGCGCGCATGGTCATGAGCATGCGCTTCACATCGGGATGGTGAATGATGGCGGCGCTGGCGTTGATGCTGCCGTCCACGGGGCGGCTTTGCACGCGGTCCTTGGCGTACTGCACGGCCTTCTGGTAGGCGCGCTCGGAGATCGCGATGCCCTGCATGCCCACGGCGTAACGGGCTGCGTTCATCATGATGAACATGTATTCGAGGCCGCGGTTTTCCTGGCCCACCAGGTAGCCCACCGCACCGCCGTGGTCGCCGAACTGCAGCACCGCCGTGGGCGATGCCTTGATGCCCAGCTTGTGCTCGATGCTCACGCAGTGCGCGTCGTTGCGCGCGCCCAGGCTGCCGTCCTGGTTGACCATGAATTTGGGCACCACGAACAGGCTGATGCCCTTCACGCCATCGGGCGCGCCCGCCACCCGTGCCAGCACCAGGTGCACGATGTTCTCGGCCATGTCGTGTTCACCATAGGTGATGAAGATCTTGGTGCCGAAGATCTTGTAGGTGCCGTCGGGCTGGGGTTCGGCACGCGTGCGCACCAGGGCCAGGTCCGAGCCCGCCTGGGGTTCGGTCAGGTTCATGGTGCCGGTCCATTCGCCCGTCACCAGCTTTTCCAGGTACGTGGCCTTGAGCTCGTCACTGCCGGCCGTGAGCAGCGCCTCGATGGCGCCGTCGGTGAGCAGCGGGCACAGCGCGAAGCTCATGTTGGCGCTGTTGGTCATCTCGATGCAGGCCGCGCCGATGGTCTTGGGCAGGCCCTGGCCGCCAAAGTCGGCCGGATGCTGCAACCCCTGCCAGCCGCCTTCGCCGTACTGGCGGAAGGCTTCCTTGAAGCCGGGGGTGGTGGTGACGACACCGTCTTTCCAGCTCGACGGGTTCTTGTCGCCTTCGAAATTGAGCGGAGACAGCACCCCTTCGTTGAACTTGGCGCACTCTTCCAACACGGCGGCGGCCGTGTCCAGGCCTGCGTCTTCAAAGCCGGGGATCTGCGCGATCTGTTCAATGTTGGCCAGGTGCTCGATGGCGAACAGCATGTCCTTGAGGGGGGCGGTGTAGCTCATGGGTGTCTCCGGGGAATTTCGTCAAAAAAAAGGCATCGCGAGCGATGCCTTTGTGTGCACGGTGGCGTTCTTACAGGGCCTTGACCAGCTCTGGCACGGCCGTGAACAGGTCGGCTTCCAGGCCGTAGTCGGCCACGCTGAAGATCGGTGCCTCGGGGTCCTTGTTGATCGCCACGATCACCTTGGAGTCCTTCATGCCCGCCAAATGCTGGATCGCTCCCGAGATGCCGGCGGCGATGTACAGCTGGGGCGCCACGATCTTGCCGGTCTGGCCCACTTGCCAGTCGTTTGGCGCGTAGCCCGCGTCCACCGCGGCGCGGCTGGCGCCCAGGGCGGCACCCAGCTTGTCGGCCAGCGGGGTCATCACTTCGTCGAACTTTTCCTTGCTGCCCAGCGCCCGGCCACCAGAGACGATGATCTTGGCGGCGGTCAGTTCGGGGCGGTCGCTCTTGGCGATTTCACTGCCCACGAAGGTGCTCTTGCCGGCATCAGCGGTAGCAGCAGCGGTTTCGACGGCGGCAGAGCCACCGGTGGCGGCTGCGGCGTCAAAGCCGGTGGTGCGCACGGTGATGATCTTCACGCTGTCGGCGCTTTGCACGGTGGCGATGGCGTTGCCCGCGTAGATGGGGCGCTCGAAGGTGTCGGCGGCGACCACCTTGGTGATGTCGCTGATCTGGGCCACGTCGAGCTTGGCGGCCACGCGGGGCGCCACGTTCTTGCCGCTGGCGGTGGCGGGGAACAGGATGTGGCTGTAGTTCGAGGCGATGGCCAGGACTTGCGCGGCGACGTTTTCTGCTAGGCTGTGTTCCAGGCCGGGCGCGTCAGCATGGATGACCTTGGCGACGCCAGCGATCTGGCCCGCGGCGGCTGCGGCAGCGCCTGCATTGTGGCCGGCGACCAGCACGTGCACGTCGCCACCGCAGGCCACGGCGGCGGTCACGGTGTTCAGGGTGGCGCCCTTGATGGACGCGTTGTCGTGTTCAGCAATAACGAGTACCGACATTTAGATCACCTTCGCTTCGTTCTTGAGTTTCTCGACCAGGGCGGCCACGTCGGCCACCTTCACGCCCGCGCCACGCTTGGCGGGCTCGGTGACCTTCAGGGTCTTCAGGCGCGGAGCCACGTCCACGCCGAGGTCTTCGGGCTTGACGGTATCGAGCTGCTTCTTCTTGGCCTTCATGATGTTGGGCAAGGTGACGTAGCGGGGCTCGTTCAGGCGCAGGTCGGTCGTGATGACCGCTGGAAGGGTCAAGGCCAGGGTTTCCAGGCCGCCGTCCACTTCACGCGTCACGCTGACCTTGTCGGCCGACAGCTCGACCTTGCTGGCGAAGGTCGCCTGGGGCAGGTCGGCCAGGGCCGCCAGCATCTGGCCGGTCTGGTTGGCGTCGTCGTCGATGGCTTGCTTGCCCAGGATCACAAGGCCGGGCTGCTCCTTGTCCACCAGGGCCTTCAGGATCTTGGCCACGGCGAGAGGCTGCAACTCGACGTCGGTTTCCACCAGGATGGCGCGGTCGGCGCCGATGGCCATGGCGGTGCGCAGGGTTTCCTGGCACTGGGCCACGCCACACGAGACAGCGATGACTTCGGTCACCAGGCCTTTTTCTTTCAGGCGCACGGCCTCTTCGACGGCGATTTCGTCAAAGGGGTTCATGCTCATCTTCACGTTGGCGATGTCCACACCCGTGTTGTCCGACTTCACGCGGACCTTCACGTTGTAGTCCACCACGCGCTTGACAGGGACCAAGACCTTCATTGCTGCGGCTCCTAGATAGAGTTGGTTGAATTGACGTTTACGTAAACTAGAACATTCTATGCCGCACTGCAACGAAAGCGCTACGGGGCCGGAACACAGACCTCACGATTCCAAAAAAAGAACGATCGTGCTTTTTGTCGATTATAGGCGAGTGCACCGGGCGCCTGTCTAGAGTCTGCTGTCGCATGCGGCACCCCCGTTCGCGGCCCCCGGGGCCCGGTCACCGCGCGGTGGCAGCCCCAGGCGCCGCTGGCGCGCCGGGTGACAGCGCCGCCGCCAGCCCCCCTTCGACCTGCACGTGCATGACCCGCTGGGGGTAGGGAATCTCGATCTGGTGGGCGCGCAAGGCGCTCAGGATGGCGCGGTTGATCTCCGAGCGCAGGCCCAGTGAGCCGTTCTCGGGGTCGGCGATCCAGAAGCCGACCGTGAACTCCAGCCCGTCGGCCCCAAACGCCGAGAGGGCCACGCTGGGGGCGGGATCGCGCAGCACCCGGCTGCTGGCCAGCGCGGCGTCCGCGAGAAGCCGGGTCACCAGGTCCACGTCGCTTTCGTAGGCCACGCTCACCACGGTCGACAGCCACACGCGGGGGTCGGCCAATGACAGGTTTTCCACCCGCTGGGTGATCAGCATTTCATTGGGCACGATGGACTCGCGCCCCGTGGACGAACGCACCACGGTGTAGCGCGCATTGATGTTGGTGATGCGGCCTTCGAAATTGTCGACGCGCACGTTGTCGCCGATGCGCATGCTGCGCTCGGCCAGGATGACGAACCCGCTCACGTAGTTGGACGCCAGCTTCTGCAGGCCAAAGCCGATGCCCACGCCCACGGCACCACCCAGCACCGACAGCGCCGTCAGGTCGATGCCCACGGCCGACAGCGCCATGATGAGCCCGACGAAGATCAACAGCGCCCGCACGGCATTGCTCACCGCCTTGCGCAGCGACAGTTCCGCCCCCGTGGCCGAGCGCAGAAGGCGCGACTCGATGGCGGCGGAGATCCACAGCGCGATGAGCAGCACCGCACCGGCGGTCAGCGCGCCTTCGATGATGGTGCGCACCGACAGCGTCGCGCCCCCTACCTTCCAGTGGATCTGGTCCAGCTCCTCCAGCACCAGCGGCAGCAGTCCCGTGACCCAGAGCACCATGCCCAGCCAGGCCAGCCAGGAGATGGAGCGTTCGATGGGCCGCACCCAGGCAGCGTCCGGGTATGCCACCTGCAGCACCTTCACGCCAATGCGGATCACCACCAGCGCCACCAGCACCGGGATCGCCAGCTTGAAGGCGGCCAGCGCCACCCAGTGGTGCAGCAGCGTGCGCGCCACATAGGCCAGGCTCAGCAGCACCAGCGGAAACAGCGCGCCATCCACGATGCGGGTGCCAAACAGAATGGAGCGTGGATCGCCCCGGTGCAGGCCCCGCTGCAGCAGCGAGACCAGGCCCCAGGCCAGGGCGACGCACCCCGCCAAGGCCGCCAGCTCCACCAGCACCGTCGGGCTGAGGAAGGACTGCACCCACAGGCCCACATCGTCGAGCATCGGCTTGTCCATCGTGGCGATCCTCAGCGCTTCCAGCGGGGCTGGCGTTTTTCCGCAAAGGCGCGCGCGCCCTCCTGCGCGGCCTCGTCCATCATGTTGGTGGCCATGGCCTGGCCCGCCAGCTGGTAGGCGGCATCCATGCCCAGCTCGCGCTGCTGGTACACCAGCGCCTTGCCCATGGCCACGGCCACGCGGGGCTTTTGCAGGATGGACTGCACCAGCATCTCCACCTCGGCGTCCAGCGCATCGGCGGGCACCACGCGGTTCACCAGGCCCTGTGCCAGCGCGGTGGGGGCATCGATGAAATCGCCGGTGAGCAACATTTCCATCGCCCGCTTGGCGGGCACATTGCGCACCAGCGGCACGCTGGGCGTCGCGCAGAACAGGCCGTAGTGGATGCCGCTGGTGGCAAAACTCGCGCTGTCGGCCGACACGGCCAGGTCGCACTGCGCCACCAGCTGGCAGCCCGCCGCCGTCGCCATGCCCTGCACCCTGGCGACCACGGGCACGGGCAGCTTGTGGATGGTGAGCATCATGCGGCTGCATTGGGCAAACAGCTTCTGGTAGTACGCCAGCTCCGGGTTCGCCGCCATGTCCTTGAGGTTGTGCCCGGCACAGAAGGCCTTGCCCGCTGCGGCCAGCACCACCACGCGCACAGATTCGTCGCGGTGCGCTTCGTCCAGCGCCTGTTGCAGGGCTGTCAGCATTTCAGAGCCCAACGCATTGAAGCGTGCAGGGTCGTTCAAAGTGAGGGTGATCACACCGCGCGTATCACGGGTGATCAGCAGCAGCTCGTCAGAATTCGGAATCGTCATGTTGTTTCTCCTGTGCACAGCAATGCGAGGGGCGTTTGAAACAGGCGCGCATGAGGCCAGTGCCACCGTGGAACGGGCTTCGCCAGGCCACGGGTGGCGTCCCCCTCAGGGGGAAGACGCCGCAGGCGGCTCAGGGGGAGTCAAAGATCAGCCAGGACGCGCAGATGCGCCTCCACGCTGCGCGCCAGCGGCCCCATCACATAGCCGCCCTCCAGGCACGACACGATGCGGCCCTGGGAATAGCGCCGCGCCACGTCCTTGACCCGCTGGGTGATCCAGGCGTAGTCCTGCTCGGTCAGGCCCAGCTGGCCCATGTCGTCCTCGCGGTGGCCGTCGAAGCCGGCGGAGACGAAGATCATCTCGGGCTTGAAGGCCTCCAGGCGCGGCATCCACATCATCTCGATGATCTCGCGGATGTCCATGCCACGGGTGTACGCCGGCACGGGCACGTTGACCATGTTGGGGGCCGGGTCCTGGTCGCCGCTGTACGGGTAGAACGGGTGCTGGAAGATGCTGACCATCAGCGCGCGCGGGTCGCCCGCCAGGATGTCCTCGGTGCCATTGCCGTGGTGCACATCGAAGTCCACCACCGCCACGCGCTGCAGGTTGTAGCGCTGCAGCGCATATTTGGCGGCCACCGCCACGTTGTTGAAGAAGCAAAAACCCATGGCCTTGTCGCGGCACGCATGGTGCCCGGGCGGACGCACGGAGCAGAACGCGTTCTCGACCTCGCCGGCCATCACCGCATCGGTGGCGGCCAGCGCGGCACCCGCGGCGCGCAGCGACGCCTTCCAGGTGTGGGCGTTGATGGAGGTGTCTGTGTCGATCTGCGCGTAGCTCGGGCCGCCCGCCATCAGCTCTTCGTTGAGCCGGTCGGACAGGCCCCGCAGCGCCGCGATGTGCATGCGGCCATGCGCCAGCTCGATGTCGGCCAGCGAGGCCTCGGGGGCCTCGTAGCGCTCCAGCGCATCGCCCACCCCGGTGACCAGCAAGCGGTCTTCGATGGCATCGAGCCTTTCGGGGCATTCTGGGTGGCCCGGGCCCATCTCGTGCTTCCAACAATCCCGATGGGTGAAATAGCCCGTCTTGCTCACAGTCAATCCCCGTGTCTCGTATTTTTTTGGATAGTTTTCGGATAACGTCGCGCCATGACAATGAATGCACAGCACAAGATCAAATCGCTTCTGGATCAGCTTAACACGGTGATCGTGGGCAAGCAGGCCCAGGTACAGGACTGCGTGGCCTGCCTGCTGGCCGGCGGGCACCTGCTCATCGAGGATGTTCCGGGGGTGGGCAAGACCACCCTGGCCCATGCGCTGTCGCGCACTTTCGGCCTGCAGTTCTCGCGCGTGCAGTTCACGGCCGACCTGATGCCCAGCGATCTGACGGGCGTCTCGGTCTACGAGCGCGGCAAGGAAGCCTTCGTGTTCCACCCCGGCCCGGTGTTCGCCCAGGTGCTGCTGGCCGACGAAATCAACCGCGCCAGCCCCAAGACGCAAAGCGCGCTGCTCGAAGCCATGGAGGAAAAGCAGGTGTCGGTAGAGGGCGAGACGCGCGCCCTGCCCCACCCCTTCTTCGTGATCGCCACCCAGAACCCGCACGACCAGCTGGGCACCTTCGCGCTGCCCGAATCGCAGCTCGACCGCTTTCTGATGCGCATCTCCATCGGCTACCCCGACCGCGCGGCCGAGCGCGTGCTGCTGGCGGGCGCGGACCGGCGCGACATGGTGGACACCATGCTGCCCCTGCTGTCCGACGAGGAACTGGCCGAGCTGCAGCGCCAGGTGCAGGCCATCCATGCGGCCGACCCGCTGCTCAACTATGTGCAGGACCTCATTGCCGCCACGCGCTCGGGCCGGTGGTTCCTGCAGGGCCTGTCGCCCCGCGCGGGCATTGCGCTGGTGCGTGCGGCCAAGGCGCAGGCCCTCATCAGCGGGCGCGACTACGTGGCGCCCGACGACGTGCAGGCCGTGCTGCCCCAGACCATCGCCCACCGCCTGGTGCCCGTGGGCGATGCCGGACGCGGCGCGGTGGAACAGGTGCGCGCCATGGTCGAGGCCGTGCCGCTGCCGTGAAATGACAGCCGCCCATCCCCCCGCCACGCTCCGCCCGACCGGGGGCTGGCGCGCCATCCTGGCCCGGGTGAGCCCGCTTGCGCCACTGCGCCGCCGCTTCCAGCGCTGGTGGCAGGCGCGCCTGCCGCTGAGCGACACGCTCGCGCTCACGCAGCGCAATGTCTACATCCTGCCCACCGGCTCGGGCTGGATGCTGGCATTGACGCTCATCGTGCTGCTCATCGCGTCCATCAACTACCAGCTCAACCTGGGCTACCTGCTGACCTTTCTGCTGGCGGGCAGCGCCGTGGTGGGCATGCACATCTGCCACGCCAACCTGCGCGGCCTCACGCTGCACCTGAAGGCGCCCGAGCCACACTTCATGGGCACCAGCACGGCGTTTGACATCCAGCTGTCCAGCGAGCGCAAGACGCCGCGCTACGGCATCGCCCTGTCGGTGCACGGCACGGGCAAGGAGGCACACCACTGGGCCTGGACCGACGTGCCCGCGCAGGGCCAGTCGAGCGTGCAGGTCGCTTTCAAGCCCCCGCGCCGGGGCCTGCACCGCGTGCCCACGCTGACGGCCGAGACGCGCTTTCCGCTCGGCACCTTCCGCGTCTGGACCTACTGGCGGCCCGCGGCCCAGGTGCTGGTCTACCCCGCGCCCGAGACCCCGGCACCGCCGCTGCCGACCGGCGAACCGCGCGCGGGCGGCGCCGGCAACACGCCCACGCAGGGCATTGGCGAATTCGACGGCGTGCGCGCCTACCGCCGGGGCGACCCGCTCAAGCTCGTGGTCTGGAAGAAGGCCGCCAAATCGCTGGGCACCGGCACGGACGACCTGGTCAGCCGCGACGCCCAGCAAGCCCAACGGCACGAACTGTGGCTGGACCTGGCCCGCGCCTCGCTGCCCGACCACGAAGCCCGCATCTCACGCCTGGCCGCCTGGGTGCTGCAGGCCGACCGGCTGGGGCTGGACTATGGCCTGCGCCTGCCGGGTGTCGAGATCGCCCCGGACACGGGTGCGGCGCACCGACGAAATTGCCTGGAGGCACTGGCGCTGTGCTGAACCCCGCTTCAAAATCCGTATCCAGTGGGCCCCTGCCGCATACAGGCAAAGCGCAGGCAGCTATATTTTTTATAGCACGCCCACCACTCCAAGCCGGGCCTGGACCGTTGCCATGAACCTGCGCCGAACCCTTGTTTCCCTGCCGCGCGACGCCCGCGACACGCTCTTTCTGCTGTTCGTGATCGTCTGGGTCATCGCACCTCAGGTGTCCAACCTGCCGGTGTGGACCAGCCTGCTGGCCGGCGGGCTGCTGCTGTGGCGCGGCTGGCTCGCCTGGAAAGGCCGGCCCCTGCCCGGGCGCTGGACCGTGGGCGCCCTGCTGGTGGTGGCGGTGGCGGGCACGCTGTTCACGCACCGCACCATCCTCGGGCGCGATGCGGGCGTCACCCTGGTCGTCATGCTGCTGGCGCTCAAGATGCTGGAGCTGCGCGCGCGCCGCGACGCGATGGTGGTGTTCTTCCTGGGCTTCTTCACGATGCTCAGCAACTTCTTCTTCTCGCAGTCGCTGCTCACCGCCGCCGCCATGCTGGTGGCGCTGCTGGGCCTGCTCATGGCGCTGGTCAATGCCCACATGCCGGTGGGGCGCCCGCCCCTGGCGCAGACCTTTCGCATGGCGGGCACCATGGCGCTGCTGGGGGCGCCCATCATGGTGGCGCTGTTCATGCTGTTTCCGCGCATGGCGCCGCTGTGGGGCATGCCCGGGGAGAACCTCACGGGGCGCAGCGGCCTGTCGGGCACCATGAAGATCGGCGAGATGGCCGAGATCGCGCTCGACGAACGCGTGGCCATCCGCCTGCGCTTCGCGGGGGCGCCCACCGATGTCCCGCCCCAATCGGCGCTGTACTTCCGCGGCCCCGTCATGACGGCGTTCGATGGCCGGCAATGGCAGGCAGAGCCGTTTCGCGAAGACAGCGCCTGGGCCGCACGCGCGGCCTTGCCAGCCAACCTGCAGGTCAGCGGACCGGCCGTGCGCTACGAAGTGACGCTCGAGCCCCAGCGGCAACCCTGGCTGATGGTGCTGGAAGCCACCCCCGAGGCGCCCGAGCTGCCCAACAACATGCGGACCTACATGACCCAGGACCTGCAGTGGATGACCTCACGCCCCATCACCGAGGTGATGCGCTACCAGGCCGTGAGCTACCCCGAGTACCGCCATGGCCCCCAGCAGTCCGTGCGGCAGCTGCGCGTGTACACGGAGCTCCCCCCCGGCTTCAACCCCCGCACCCTGGCTTTGGCCGCGCAAATGCGCGCAGACCCCGCGCTGGCCAGCGGCGGAACAAGCGCGCTGGTCAATGCGGCCCTGCAGCGCCTGCGCACGGGCGGCTACACCTACACCCTCGATCCCGGCGTCTATGGCGAACACACCGCCGACGAGTTCTGGTTTGACCGCAAGGAAGGTTTTTGCGAACACATTGCCTCGGCCTTCGTGGTGCTGATGCGCGCCCTGGATGTGCCCGCACGCATCGTCACGGGCTACCAGGGAGGTGAACGCAATCCCGTGGACGGCTACTGGACCGTGCGCAATGCCGATGCCCACGCCTGGGCCGAGGTGTGGATGGAAGGCCGCGGCTGGGTGCGCGTGGACCCCACGGGCGCCGTCTCGCCAGGCCGCGTGGTGGCGTTCCAGCGCCTGCAGGCGCCCCAAGGCGCGTTGGCGGCCGCGATGGGCGCGCTCAGCCCGGGCATGGTGCAGAACCTGCGCGCCGTGTGGGAAGCCGTCAACAACAACTGGAACCAGTGGGTGCTCAACTACACGCAGAGCCGCCAGATGGACCTGCTCAAGGCGCTGGGTTTTGAATCCCCCAGCTGGCAGGACCTCACCACCGTGCTGGGCACCCTGGTCATCGCGGCCGCGCTGGGCGGCATGGGCTGGAGCCTGTGGGAACGCAGCCAGCACGACCCCTGGCTGCGGCTGCTGGCCCGCACGCGCCAACGCCTGGCGCGCGCCGGCCTGCCACTGCCGGAAACCCTGCCACCGCGCGCGATGGCCGAACGGGTGCGGGCACAATTCGGGGCGCCAGCCGACGCAGTGGCAGACTGGCTGCTGCGGCTGGAGCGACTGCGCTACGCCCCCCACCCCGACACCGAACTGGGCACGCTGCGGCGCGCATTCCGCACCCTGCCCTGGCCAAAGAAATGAATCATCCCCCTGAGCGGCTTCGCCGCTCCGTGCAGCCGCCAGAGACGGCAGCCCTTCGGGGCCGTCCCAGCCTGCGCAGGCAGGCCTGGAGCCGCGGCCCCCAGCCCCTTCTCTCGGCTCCGCCACGAAGGGGGGCGCCGCCAGCGCGGCGGGGCTGCCCTTGCGCGGTGACGCCGGCCCGGGCCGCGCCGGTTGCGCGGCGCAGGGACACAACAAAGTAACGAACAACCGACATGAAGAAGACAGCCCGATGGGCCAAAATTGCTATATTTTTAATAGCGTCTTGCGCAATAACAGCAAGCGCCAGCCCCCAAAAACCCTCTAAACCCACCGCCACGAAGCAAAAGCCCGCGGTGCCCTATGCATCGCGCCCCGAGGCCCTGCAGTTTGCCGACGACCTGGCCGCACGCCGCGACCTGGACCGCGAATGGGTGCGCCAGGCCATCGGGCAGGCGCACTTCCTGCCACAGGTCCCCCGCCTCATGCTGCCGCCAGCCAAAGGCACCGCCAAGAACTGGCGCGTGTACCGCAGCCGCTTCATCGACCCCATCCGCATCCGCGCCGGCCAGCGGTTCTGGCAGGAGAACGAGGCCACGCTGGAGCGGGCCGAGCGCGAGTACGGCGTGCCCGCCGAGATCATCGTGGGCATCATCGGCGTGGAGACCATCTACGGCCAGCAGATGGGCACGTTCCGGGTGATGGACGCGCTGGCCACGCTGGCGTTTGATTTCCCGTCAACCCACCCGCGTGCCAAGGAGCGCACCGCATTTTTCCGCGGTGAGCTGGAGCAGTTCCTGAGCCTCACCAACCGCAGCGACACCGACCCGTTCGGGCCCCGTGGCAGCTACGCCGGTGCCATGGGCCTGGGGCAGTTCATGCCGTCGAGCTGGGTGCGCTATGCGATTGACTTCGATGGCGACGGCCGCGTGGACCTGTTCAAGAGCCCGGCGGACGCCATCGGCTCGGTGGCCAACTACTTCCGCGGCCATGGCTGGACGCCAGGCATGCCCACGCACTTTGGCGTGCAGTTCGACGCCGCGCGCCTGCAGCTCGACGACCTGCTGGCACCCGACATCCTGCCCACCTTCAGCGTGGCCAGCATGACAGCCAAAGGCGCGGTGCTGGATGCCCAGGGCGCGCAGCACACCGGCCCGCTGGCACTGGTGGAACTGCAAAACGGCGGCGAGCCCGCCAGCTATGTGGCAGGCACCGAGAATTTCTACGCCATCACGCGCTACAACTGGTCCAGCTACTACGCGATGGCCGTGATCGAGCTGGGCCGCGAGGTGGCGGCGGCGCGAACGCGCTGATCCTGGCGCTGCGGCGGCCGGAGCAGGCGCACAGGGTCGACCGAGGGGCCGAGCACCGGATGGCCCGCAATACCCTTCGCGAGCCGAACTGCCTGGTGGGGCTGCGGATCGGAGCCAGCTGTGCTACCCGCACCGCACGCATCCGGTGGCGAAGGGGAAAGACCTGTCCTGGCCGCAGGGCCAAAGCGGGGTTTGCCAGCGCCTGCCAGCGCGGTTGCGCAACTCAAGCCACAATGCGTCGCTCCCCCGCTTGCTCGGCAACCGCCGCGGCGGCATGCACTATTCCTGACCACCATCCCATGCCTGCATCACCTTCTTCCATGCCCGCTGCGGACGCGATCGTCCGTGTGCGCGGCGTGAGCAAAACCTACGCTGGCGGTTTCCAGGCACTCAAGAACATCGACCTGGACATCCGGCGCGGCGAGATCTTTGCCCTGCTCGGGCCCAACGGCGCGGGAAAGACCACGCTCATCAGCGTGATCTGCGGCATGAGCAATGCCACGGCGGGCTCCATCAGCGCCGACGGCCATGACACCGTGCGGGACTACCGCGCCGCCCGCGCGGCCATTGGCCTCGTGCCCCAGGAGCTGCACACCGATTCGTTTGAAACCGTGTGGGCCACGGTCAACTTCAGCAGAGGGCTGTTCGGCAAGGCTCCCGACCCTGCTTTCATCGAAAAGATCCTGAAGGACCTGTCGCTGTGGGACAAGAAGGACAGCAAGATCCTCGCGCTCTCGGGCGGCATGAAACGCCGCGTGCTGATCGCCAAGGCGCTGTCGCACGAGCCCAAGATCCTGTTCCTCGACGAGCCCAGCGCGGGCGTGGACGTGGAGCTGCGCCACGACATGTGGCGCCTGGTGCGGGCGCTGCGCGATGCGGGCACCACCATCATCCTGACCACGCATTACCTGGAGGAAGCCGAGGACATGGCCGACCGCATCGGCGTGATCCGCAAGGGCGAGCTGATCGTGGTGGAGGACAAAAATGTGCTGATGCGCAAGCTGGGCAAGAAGCAGCTTGCACTCACGCTGCAGCAACCGATGCAGCAGATACCCGCGTCGCTGGCCCGCTGGCCACTGGTGCTTAGCCAGGGTGGCACCATGCTCACCTACACCTTTGACACCCAGCAAGAAGACACAGGCATTGCCGCACTTTTGCGCGCGCTGGCCGAACACGGGATTGACTTCAAGGACCTGCATTCCAGCGAGAGTTCGCTCGAAGACATTTTTGTGGGCCTGGTGCACCAGGACAAGGACCAGGACCACGCCCCGTCGCAACAGAAAGCATCCCGAGCATGACCGGCCTGAACCTGCATGGCGTGCGTGCCATCTATCGCTTCGAGATGAACCGTGCCTTTCGCACCTGGATGCAAAGCCTGATCGCACCGGTGCTGTCCACAGCGCTGTACTTCATCGTCTTTGGCTCGGCCATTGGCTCGCGCATGGGCGACATCGGCGGCGTGAGCTATGGGGCCTACATCATCCCCGGCCTGCTCATGCTGTCGCTGCTGTCCGAAAGCATTTCCAACTCGGCTTTTGGCATCTACATGCCCAAGTGGTCCGGCACCATCTACGAGCTGCTCAGCGCGCCGGTCAACTGGGTCGAGGTGCTGCTGGGCTATGTCGGCGCCGCAGCCACCAAGTCGCTGCTGGTATCGGTGCTCATCCTCACCACCGCCAGGGTGTTTGTGCCCTACGAAGTGGCGCATCCGGTGTGGATGGTGGGCTTTCTGGTGCTCACCGCCGTCACGTTCTGCCTGTTCGGATTCATCATCGGCCTCTGGGCTGACAGCTTTCAAAAGCTGCAGGTGATACCGCTACTGGTCATCACACCGCTGACGTTTCTCGGCGGTGCGTTCTACAGCATCAGCATGCTGCCGCCGTTCTGGCAGACCGTTTCGCTGTTCAACCCGGTGGTCTATCTCATCAGCGGGTTGCGCTGGGCGTTCTACGGCCAGGCCGATGTCCACATCGGCGTGAGCGCGGGCATGACGTTCGTGTTCATGGCCCTGTGCCTTGTCGTGGTGTGGTGGGTGTTCAAGACGGGACGGCGCATCCGGCGCTGAACGCACCGCAAGACGTGGGCTGGGCGGTGCTTCATAGAGTCAGCATTTTGAACTTGAAACAACCCGTTCGGTCTGAGCCTGCTGCAACTGGATCACCTCTTACCGCAAGACTCCTGCCCACCTTCAGCGCTGCCAGCATACAAGCAAAGGGCGGCGTGCTGGATGGCGCCGCCGCGCCCCTGGCCTCGTCGAACTACACAACGGCGGTGATACGCCGAGCTACGTGCCGGGCACCGAAAACCGCTACGCCATCACCCGCTACAACCGGTCGATCTGCTACGCCATGTCGGTGATCGAGCTGGGCAGCGACGTCGCGGCTGCGCGGTCCACGCAGTAGCCGTCGACAGTCGGGCCGGCCGCCGCTGGAACCCAGCCCAGCTCCGGCGCAATGTACTGCGCGGTGTCGCTCAGGATCTGCGCGTACTCGTGCACGTTGAAGTCATATGGCAGCTCCAGCCGCAGCTCCTGCACGCGCGGCACGATCGGGTCCTGGCGCAGGCTTTCCAGGATCTCATCGGACGTCCCCACCAGATCGCGCGCAAACAGCGTACGGCGCTCGCCCTGGGGTGCCATCGTGCGAACCTCGCGCAGCGCCGCCCAGGCTCGGTAGCGCGCCCGGCTCGCAGCATCTGCGCTGTCCAGCGGCACGACGACCCGGCCCAGCGCCACACGCGGGGCGTGGGGAGCCGACCAGTGGGCATGAAACAGTTCGAGCTGACTGCGCTGCGCCGCGAAGAAATCGTCTGTCTGCTCACCACGGTTGAGATTGCCGATCAGCAGGTGGTAGCCCTGGGCACCCGCCCACTGCGCAGACTTCAGCGACCCGCCGCCGTACCACAGTCTCTCCACGAGCCCCGCCGCATGCGGCTGCACCCGCGGGCGCTGGCGTCCTGCGGGCGACTCCACGAAAAAGTCGTCGTCGCCGAAATAATCACCGCGCAGGTTGCTGCGCAGCCGCTCCACCCGCGCGTGCGAAAAATCGATGGCCTGCGCATCGCCGTCGAACAAACGCCCGCCCAGCAGCGGCCCGTAGGGTGGCGCCCCCGCACTCAGCCCCACCTGCAGGCGCCCGCGCGACAGCACGTCCACCGTCGCCAGGTCCTCGGCCAGCCGGAAAGGGTTCTCATACCCCATCTGGATCACCGCCGTGCCCAGCGCGATGCGCCCCGTGCGCTGCGTGGCGGCGGCCAGCAGCGTGGCCGCGGACGACACCGCCCGCTCCAGATGCCGCTGGCGCACCCACGCGCCCTGGTAGCCCAGCGCTTCCCCCAGCTCGAACAGCCGCAAGGTGTCTTCCAAACCCTGCAGCGGGCTGTCCTCGGCATAGTTGCCCGGCGTCAGAAATGCGAGATGAGAAATAGCCATGGATGAAAAAGAAAAAGGATCAACAGACGCCGATCAGACCGACAGACGCCCGCAACCGGCGCGCCCCCACGCCAGCGCACCCGTGGATCTGGCTCCGCCAGTCCACCGGGTGCGTCCCCCTGAGGGGGAAGTCGCGCAGCGGCTCAGAGGGCTTCAGAACTTGGGCAAGCCCGGGGGATTGGTTTCCGATTTGGGCAACGCTTCCTCCAGCAGACTCCAGCGCTGCAGCGCCTGCGTGTACTTGCCGTTCTTGATGAGCCCATTGGTGGCCAGCGTCAGCGCATCGGCCAGGCCCGAGCCCTTGCGCGTGGTGATGGCCACGTCGGACTTGAGCGGCCAGCCCGCGTTCACCGTGCCCACGAGCTTGATCTTGCCGTCCTTGGCCGCGTGGTAGGCCTGCGGCGCGTTGGGGTTGAAGTTGGCGTCGGCCCGGCCCGACACCACGCCCAGCAGCCGCGCGGCGTCGTCGTCGAAGTACACGGGCTCCACGGGCTTGAGGCCTGCGGCGACGTTTTGCTTGTTCCACTCCAGCAGGATGCGCTCCTGGTTGGTGCCCGATCCGGTGATGACCTTCAGCCCCGCAATGTCCTTGGGCTCCTTGATGGACGTGATCTTGCTGTCGGCGCGCACATAGAAGCCGTGCAGGCCCAGGCGGTAGGTGGAGAAGTCGTACTTCTCCTTGCGCTGCTCCGTCACGCCCACGTTGGAGATCACCGCGTCGTACTTGCCCGAGGTGAGCCCGAGCGGCCAGTCGGCCCAGGCAATCGGCAGCAGTTCGAGCTTGAGCCCCAGTGCGTCGGCAATCAGCTGTGCATAGTCCGGATCGAACCCCACCACGGTCTTGGCGTCGCTGGCATAGGTGGCGATGGGCGGCGCAAACGGCGCGATCGCCACGGTAAAGACGCCCTCCTTCACGAACTTGAAATTCTTCGGAATGGACTGGACGGCCGCTGCGTCTTTCTCGGCGCGGATGCGGCCCTTTTGCCCGGGGCTGAAGTCAAACGCGGTGGCCGCACCGGCCACGGTCCACGCGCAGGCCAGCGCGCACGCCGAGGCCAGGGCTACCAGGCTGCGGCGCGACAGGGAATGGAGAGTCAGAATCATGGATGGTCCTTGAAGGCTGCAGGCTTACTTCTTGGGCAAGCCAGGAGGGTTGGTGCGCGAGACCTGGATGGCCTCGGACTGCAGGTTCCAGCGCTCGAGCGCCTTGGCGTAGTTGCCGTTCTTGATCTGCGCATTCAGTGCCGTGGTGATCGCGTCGGCAATGCCCGAACCCTTGCGCGAGGTCACGGCAATCTCGGCCGCCTGCGGCCAGCCGCCCGAGAAGGTGCCTACCAGTTTCGTCTTGCCATCGCGCGCGTTGTGCGCGGCGATGCCGTTGGGGGCCAGGTACGCGTCGGCGCGGCCCGAGGCCAGCGCCAGGTACAGCACCACATCGTCGTCGTAGTACTGGATGTCCACCGGCTTAAGGCCTGCGGCGATGTTCTGCTGGTTCCAGCGCAGCAGGATCTGCTCCTGGTTGGTGCTCGCGCCGACCACGACCTTCAGGCCCGCTACATCCTTCGGCTCTTTGATGGACGTGATCTTGCTGTCGGCCTTGACATACACGCCCAGCTGGTCGTTGCGGTAGGTCGAGAAGTCGAACTTCTCCTTGCGCTCCTCGGTCACGGTGACGTTGGAGATCACCACGTCGAACTTGCCGGATTGCAGGCCCAGCGGCCAGTCGGCCCAGGCCACGGACACCAGCTCCAGCTTGCGCCCCAGGCTGTCGGCCACCAGCTGCGCGATGTCCGGCGCGTTGCCCACGGGCGTCTTGTTGTCGGTGGCATAGGCGCCAAACGGCAGCCGGCCCGTGGTGGTGCCCACGGTGAGGACGCCGTCCTTGGCGAACTTGAAATCCTTGGCGACGAGCTTGATCGCCTCGTCCACCTTCTGCGAGCGGGGGCGCGTGGGCTGCTCGGGACTCAGGTCGATGGCCTGCGCAGTCGCGTGGATGGGCGCCAGTGCGGCGATGGACGCAGCGGCCAGTGCCAGGGCTGCGAGGGTTCGGTTCACAAGGGTCATGGATCGGCTCCGGGGATGAAATGGATGGGTCAGGAAAACAGGCAAAGGGAAAAACAAAAAATCGGCAGATCACAGCGGCGCCCATGCCGCAGCCCGGCCTGGGCTAAAGGCCGGCTGACCCAGAAAGGCCGCTGCGGGTGGGGGAATGTGAGGCGGGTGGCGGCTCAGAGCACCTTGGCCAGGAACTCCGCCGTGCGGGGGTGGTCGGGCTGGCTGAACACCTTGGCGGGCGTGCCGGTTTCCAGCACGCGGCCCTGCTCCATGAAGACGACCGTGTCGGCCACCTCGCGGGCAAAGCCGATCTCGTGCGTCACGATGATGAGCGTGGTGCCGGTGCGCGCCAGCTCCTTGATCACATCGAGCACCTCGCCCACCAGCTCCGGGTCCAGCGCAGACGTGGGCTCGTCGAACAGCAGCACCTTGGGCTTGAGCGCCAGGGCGCGCGCGATCGCCACGCGCTGCTGCTGCCCGCCGGAAAGCTGCCGCGGGTAGCTGTGCGCCTTGTCGGACAGGCCCACGCGCGCCAGCAGCTCCAGCCCCAGCGCTTCGGCCTCTGCACGGGGCAGCCTGCGCACGGTGACCGGTGCTTCGACGATGTTCTCCAGCACCGTGAGGTGCGGGAACAGGTTGAAGTTCTGGAACACCATGCCCACGTCCACCCGGCGTTGGAGGATGTCCTTCTCGCCCAGCTCGTACAGGGTGTCCGCTTCCTGGCGGTAGCCGATCAGCTCGCCATCGATGGCAATGAAACCATCGTCCACGCGCTCCAGGTGGTTGATGGTGCGCAGCAAGGTCGACTTGCCCGAGCCGGACTGCCCCAGGATCACCGTGACGCTGCCGGGTGGCACCGTCAGCGTCACGTCCTTCAGCACTCGCAGGGCGCCGTAGCTCTTGGACACGCCGTGGATGGTGACTTCACCACCGCGGTTGCGCTCGCCCGTCCAGCGCGGCACGGTGGCGACGGCGGGCGTGGGCGCTGCTGCCGGTGCGGTCACCGCTGTATCACCTTGAACGGCCGCGCGCCGCGCAGGCCGCAGGCGCTGCGCAATGCCGCCGAAGATCGACGGCGGCAGGCTGCGCAGCGCGCCCTTGGAAAAATGCCGCTCGATGTAGTACTGCAGCAGCGACAGCACCGTGAGGATCACGAGGTACCACACGGTCGCCACCATCAGCAGCGGGATCACCTCCAGGTTGCGGCGGTAGATGATCTGGATGGTGTAGAACAGCTCGGGCAGGGCCAGGATGTACACGTTGGACGTGCCCTTGGCCAGCCCGATGATGTCGTTGAAGCCCGCCGGCAATATGGACCGCATGGCCTGCGGCAGCACGATGCGGAACGCCTGGCGGCGGCGCGGCAGGCCCAGGGCGGCCGCCGCTTCCAGCTGCCCCTGGTCCACCGACAGGATGCCGCCGCGCACGATCTCCGACGCGAAGGCTGCCTGGTTCAGCGTGAGGCCGATCAGCGCCGCCACGAACGGGCTGATGAGCTGCGTGGTGGGGTACGAGAAGAACGTCCAGCCGGTGAACGGCACGCCCAGGCTCACGGTCTCGTACAGGTAGCCCAGGTTGTTGATGATGAGCAGCAGCACGATGACCGGGATGGACCGGAAGATCCAGATGAAGGTCCACGACAGCCCCGCCAGCAGCGGCGAGCGCGACACCCGGGCCAGCGCCAGCGCCGTGCCCAGCGTGAAGCCGAACAGCGCCCCCAGCGCGGTGAGCAGCAGCGTGCGGCCCAAGCCCACCAGCACGGGCTCCGAGAAGAAATACTCGCCGAAGATGCTCCAGCCCCAGCGCGGGTTTGTGAAGACCGAATACAGCACCAGCGCGATGACCACGGCGGCAAACACCGTGCCGGCCGCCCGTGCCCGGTAGCGCGCGGGCACGACTTTGTAGTGTGAATAGTCGCCCTTCACCGGGGAAGGGGCCAGGGAAGGCGAGGGTGTGAGGGCAGGCGCGCCGGGCGCATGGCTGTGGACACCAGGGGGCGCGGCATGGCCGGGGCCCAGCGGCAGAACGGCTGCGGCGTCCAGGGTGGTGGAGGTGGACATGGTGATGAGGTCTCGCAGGCTGTCGGGGTTCGTGGAAAAGAGCGAGGCAGGCGGGGCCGGTGTGCTTGGCGGCTTTCAGGCCGCTTGCGCCACGACCGCGGCGTGCCCCACGCCCAGGGCGTGCGGTGTGGCGGGCGCCGTCGTCAACGTGGCGGGGGACTCCAGGCCGTCCACTGCGCGCAGAGTCTTCTCGAACGGCAGATGGCGGTACGTCTCGTGCGGCAGCGTGGTGTCGAACAGCGCCGTGTACCCGTGGCCCAGATACAGCCCGACGGCCTCGGGCTGGCGAAAGCCGGTGGTGAGGTACAGCCGCGCATAGCCCTGGCGCAGCGCCTGCGCTTCGAGCTCCCGCAGCACCTTGGCGGCGAGGCCCTGGCGGCGGTGGGCCGAGTGCGTCCACACGCGCTTGAGCTCCGCCGTGTGCGCATCGCTGTGACGCTTGAAGGCGCCGCCGCCAATGGCCTGCCCGCCGCGCAGCAGCAGTACAAAGCTGCCACCGTGCTCCGGCGTGAACAGTTCGGGCGGGTACTTCTCCATCTCGCGCTGCCCGCCTTCGCGGTCATAGAACTCGCCGTAGCGCGACTCGTACTCGTGCGACAGCTCGTCGATGAGCGGGCGGGCCAGGGGATCGGCAGGCGAGGTGTAGATGAAGCGGTCACTCATGGGGAGGGCTTTCTCGTGAAAGGGGTCTCAGGCCAGAAAGCGCTCGGCCAGCCGCACCCAGTACGTGGCCGAGGGCGCCAGGATGGCGTCGTTGAAGTCGTAGTACGGGCTGTGCAGCGATGCCCCATCGCCATTGCCCACGAACACGTAGCTGCCAGGGCGCTTGAGCAGCATGAAGGCGAAGTCCTCGCTGGCCGTGCGCGGGCGAAAGCCTGCGTCCACACGGGCTGCGCCAAAGGTGTCCAGCGCCACGCTGCGTGCCAGCTCCGTCTCGGCTTCATGGTTGAGCACGGCCGGGTAGCCGGGCCGGTACAACACATCGGCCGTGGCGCCAAAGCTCTCGGCCTGCGCGCGGGCGATGGCCGGAATGCGCTCCTTGAGCACCTCGCGCACCTCGGGCTTGAAGGCGCGGGCCGTGAGCTTGAGCTCCACGCTCTCGGGCACCACGTTGGGTGCGTTGCCTCCGTGGATCGAGCCCACCGTGACCACGCCCATGTCGAGTGGATCGACGTTGCGCGAGACCACCGTCTGCAGCGCGGTGATGATGTGCGCGCTGGCCACCACCGGGTCCACCGTCTCATGCGGCGCGGCGCCGTGGCCGCCCTTGCCGCGCACGGTGATGGTGATCTGGTCCACCGAGGCCATGGCAGGCCCCGTCACGCAGCCGAAGTGCCCCGCGCCCACGCAGGGCCAGTTGTGCAGGCCAAACACTGCGTCGCACGGAAAGCGCTCGAACAGACCCTCGCCGATCATGCGGTGGGCGCCGCCGCCGTTCTCCTCGGCGGGCTGGAAGATGAGGTTCAGTGTGCCGTCGAAGCGGCCCGACTCGGCCAGGAAACGCGCGGCCGCGAGCAGCACCGTGGTGTGCCCGTCGTGCCCGCAGGCGTGCATCACACCGGCGTTCTGGCTGGCATAGGGGAGGCCCGTGGCCTCGGTGATGGGCAGTGCATCCATGTCGGCACGGATGCCCAGGGTCTTAGTGCCCTGCCCCTTGCGCAGCGTGCCTACCAGGCCGGTGCCCGCGATGCCGGTGGTTACCTCGTAGCCCCAGGACGCGAGGCGCTCAGCCACAATGGCCGAGGTGCGGTGCTCCTGGAACGACAGCTCGGGGTGCTGGTGCAGGTCCCGGCGCAATGCCTGGAACTCGTGGATGAAGGCGGCAATGCCCTCTTCCACACTTTTCACCCGCTGCACGTCGTGCGCGGAAGCTGCTGCCGGCAATGCTGCGCCCATCACGCCACCTTTTTCTCTGGCGCTGTGGCTGCGTCCGCATCGGCCTGCGCATACCGGCTGGCCTTGCGCGGCAGGCCCAGGTGGTCGCGCAGGGTCTGGCCCGGCAGCGTGCGCTGGTAGCGGCCGCGCGCCTCCAGCACGGGGATCACGTGGGTGATGAAATCGTCGAGCCCTTGCGACAGCACGGGGAAACCCAGGATGAAGCCATCGGCCGCGCCCTCGTCCACCCAGCGGATGATCTCGTCGGCCACGCGCTCGCCCGTGCCCACGAACTGCGAGCGCGGCGTGGCGGCCTCCAGCGCCACCTGGCGCAGGGTCAGGCCGCGCGCCTTGGCATCGGCCTTGATGCGGTCGGTGGTGGAGCGAAAGCTGTTGCGCCCGATCTCGCCCAGCTCCGGGAAGGGCGCGTCCAGCGGGTACTGGCTGAAGTCGTGGTGGTCGAAGTAGCGGCCCAGGTAGGCCAGCGCTTCATCGACCGTGAGCAGCTCGCGGATGGCCTGGTACTTGGCGTCCGCCTCTTCCTGCGTAGCGCCCACCACGGGGCCGATGCCGGGGAAGATCTTCACATCGTCGGCCTGGCGGCCATGCACCACGGCACTGGCCTTGACCTTGCGCAGAAAGCTGCGCGTCTCCTCCACCGACGGCGAGTGGGTGAACACCGCATCGGCGTACTTGCCGGCCAAGCCAATGCCCGCATCCGAAGAACCCGCCTGGAAGATCACCGGCTGCCCCTGCGGCGACCGGCCGATATTGAGCGGCCCCGCCACCTGGAAGAAGCGGCCCTTGTGGTTCAGCGTGTGCAGCTTGGCGGAGTCGAAGAACTGGCCCGTGGCGCGGTTGCGCACCACGGCGTCTTCGTCCCAGCTGTCCCACAGGCCTTGCGTCACCTGCAGGTATTCGTCGGCGATCTCGTAGCGCAGCGCATGGTCGGGGTGGTTGCGGCTGTAGTTGCTGGCCGTGCCCTCCAGCGGCGTGGTCACCACGTTCCAGCCAGCGCGCCCCTTGCTGATGAGGTCCAGCGACGCGAACTGCCGCGCCACCGTGAATGGCTCGCTGTACGAGGTGGAGATGGTGCCCGCCAACCCGATCTTCGACGTCGCCACGGCCAGCGCCGACAGGATGGAGATGGGCTCGAAGCGGTTCAGGAAGTGCGGGATGGACTTTTCGTTGATGAATAGCCCGTCGGCCACGAAGGCGAAGGCGATGCCATTGGCCTCGGCCTTCCGCGTGGTCTCGATGTAGAAGTCGAGGTTGACGCTTGCATCCGCGGGGCCTGCGGGGTGCTTCCACGAATTCATGTGGCCGCCTGCGCCATGCAGCATGACGCCGAAACGGATGGGGGATGGGGTGTTGCTCATGGTGTCTTTTCCAGGGAAAGTAATGGCCGCGCCCGGCAGCTCAGACCTCGGTGGTGGCGTAGGCACCGGCCAGCAGTTCGACCGACGCCAGCCGCTCGGCAAAGCCCGTGACGGGCGTGTCGACCACGAACTCCTCGATGCCGTAGCGCTCGCTGATAGCATCGAGTTGCTCGCGCACATGCTCGGGCGAGCCGGCGATCACGTGGGGCCGGGTTTCTTCGAGCCGGTAGTCCGCCACGCCGGCCTGGCGTGCAAACTCCGCGGCGGCCTGCGCGCTGGGCAGGTTCACGCTCTGCCCGGTGGACAAATGCAGCTTGAACACGCGCAATGCGCCCACCAGGCTGTCGGCCTGCGCCTGGGTAGGGGCCACGAGCGCATAGAGCGCCAGCGAGGGGGCGCGGCCAGCGGCTTCGCGGTACACGCGCACCGTGCGCTCGATGTTGACGGGGTCGCCATTGAAATGGCCCGCGTACGTGAAGTGCCAGCCATGCCGTGCCGCCAGCGCCGCGCTGTCGGGGCTGCCGCCCAGCAGGTGGCGCTCGGGCAGGCTGGGCGGTGCGGGGTAGGCCACGGCGCCCGCCAGCGCGTGGTCCGGGTCCAGCGTGCCGTGCAGGAAGGCGTCCAGCTCCGCAAAGCGCGCGCCGAAGTCCGCAGGCCGGGATTTATCGTGCAGCGCCTGCAGCGCCCGGGTGGACAGCGGCAGGCCGCCGGGCGCCTTGCCCACGCCCAGGTCCACGCGACCCGGTGCCAGCGATGCGAGCACCTTGAACGCCTCGGCCACCTTGAAGGGGCTGTAGTGCTGCAGCATCACGCCGCCCGAGCCGATGCGGATGCGCGAGGTGCGCGCCAGCAGGTGGGCCACCAGCACTTCGGGTGCCGAGCCGGCCAGGCCCGGGTTGCCATGGTGCTCCGCCACCCAGAAGCGGCGGTAGCCCAGTTGCTCGGCACGCTGGGCCAGCGCTACGGTGCGCTGCAGCGCCTCGGCCGCCGTGGCCCCGTCGGGGATGGGACTTTTGTCGAGCAGGGAGAGGGTGTAGGACACGGTGGAGGCAGCGATTCGCGCATGGGTGATCAATGCGACAAATTCTGTGGCCCGACGGCCTGCACCGGTTGCGCTAACTTTTCATATCGATATGCGGCGCGCGCTGCGCCGCATACCACCCACGCCGTGGATCAGGGCCGCTGCATTGTGCAGCTGTGCGGCTGCTGTGCCTTGGCGGCGGAGATCTGCCGCACCACGCGAAAGCCGTAGCCCGAGCCTTCCACGTCAAACTTCACGCCCGGTGCGCCCTTCTTGTCCATCACGCCCACCACCAGTGCCTGCTGGAACTGGTGGTCCGCCGCGCGCATGCTGCCGCCCTGGCCCGACAGCTGCACATTCGCGTTCTCCATCTGGCGCGCCACGGCCACGGCGTCGGTGCTGCCCGCGCGCTCGATGGACTGGGCCAGCGCCTCGACCATGAGCTGCATGCGCATGTGCACGTAGTCATCCTGCGGCTTGGGAAAGCGCGTGCGGAACGACTGGTAGAACGCCTCGCTCTGCGCGCCCGGCACGTTGGGCAGCCAGTCGGCCACGGCCACCACCTTGCCGATGCCCGCGTCGCCGATGGCGGCGGGCGCGCCTAGGGCGTTGCCGTAGAAGGTGTAGAAGCTGCCTTCGTAGCCCACCTCGCGCGCGGCCTTCACCAGCAGCGTGAGGTCGTTGCCCCAGTTGCCGGTGACCACGGCCTGCGCGCCGCTGGTCTTGATCTTTACCGCATAGGGCGCGAAGTCCTTCACGCGGCCGATGGGGTGCAGCTCGTCGCCCACCACGGCCACGTCGGGGCGCTGGGCGGCCAGCTGCTTTTTCGCCTCGCGCAGCACGGCCTGGCCGAAGCTGTAGTCCTGGCCGATGAGGTACACGCTCTTGATGCCCTTGTCTTCGCGCATCACTTCCATGAGCGCGGCCATGCGCATGTCGGCATGGGCGTCGAAGCGAAAGTGCCAGAAGCTGCACTTCTCGTTGGTGAGGATCGGGTCCACCGCCGAGTAGTTCAGGAAGATCACGCGCTTGTTCGGCTCGCGCTCGTTGTGCTTGTTGATGGCTTCGATCAGCACCGCCGCCGTGGCCGACGAATTGCCCTGCAGGATGACCTGCGCGCCGTCGTCGATGGCCGCGCGCAGTGCCGACAAGGCCTCCTCGTTCTGGCCCTTGCTGTCGTAGCGCTCCAGCGCCAGCGGGCGGGGGCCGCCGCTGCTGGCGGGCAGCTGCACGCCGCCGCGTGCGTTCACACGCTCCATGGCCCAGTAGACGTTGCGGTAGACCGCCTCGCCGGTGTTGGCGAACGCGCCCGAGAGGCTTTCGATGAGCGCCACCTTCACCGGTTTGGCCGGGGCCGGGGCCGCGGCCGTGGTGCCGGGCGCGGTCTGGGCATGGCTGGCGGAAAGGGGGGCCACAGCGCAGACCAGCGCCGCGGCCAGCGCCAAAACCGGTTGACGTAATGCCGCTGCGCCTGTTTTCAAGCCCACGGAGCGCAATTTATTCATGCCATTTTTCCCTTGAAAAGCAACCCGGCCGTACACAACTCCTTGGCATGCGGCGACCACGTCGAGAGCCGCGCAGTTTATAGGAGTTACCCATGATCTTCGCCCCCGTGATCCGCCGTGCCGCTTATGCCCAGTCCCCCCGTTCCGCCGACCTGGCGCTGCAGCGTTTCCTGATGGGCGCACTGGCCGCACCCGCAGCCCCGGCCTCTGCCGGCTGCGCCGTGACGCAGGACGAAAAGACCACCACCTTGCAGCTGGATGTACCGGGCCTGGCCCGCGAGCAGCTGTCCATCAGCATCGAAGGCAACCAGGTGCGCCTGCAAAGCGTGGAGGGCGCGCCCCGTCAGGTGCAGCGCGCCTGGGAGCTGGCCACTGATATCGACGTGGCCAACAGCTCCGCCAAGCTGGAAAACGGCGTGCTGACGCTGACGCTGGCCCGCCTGGAGCCCGTGAGCCGGGCCACATCGCTGAGCATTCAGTAAACGGCAGCGCCTGCACAGTTACCCGCCCGCCCGCACAGGGCGGGCCGCCTGTTGCCAGCACGAATGCTATTGATTCAGTAGCTGAAAGCGCCCCTGCCGCAAGCGGCAGGGGCGCTTTTTCTTATGAAGCGACCTGCCGACAGGCCTGCGCAGCGGCCGGAGAGCGCGCTCAGTGTGGCAATGCCGGAACCCGGGCCCGCGTGCGGTATTCGCTGGGGCTGCAGCCCACATGTGCGCGGAACACACGGCTGAAATGGGCGCTGTTGGAGAAACCCCAGGACAGCGCGATGTCAGTCACCGACCGCTGCGCCTGCGCGCTGCTGCGCAGGTCTTGCAGGCACGCCTCCAGCCGCCGGTGCTGGATCATGGTGGCCAGCGTGTTCTCCTCGTCCGCCACCGCGTTGTACAGGTGCCGCTTGCTGCAGTTGAGCGCCTGCGCAATACGGTCGATGGTGAGGTCCGGGTCTGCGAGGTGGCGGTCGATGTACTGGCCGATACGGTCCCGCAGGGCCTCGCGCTGCGACACGGCGCTGTGCTGGCCGTTGCGCTCCAGCAGCGACAGCTGCACCAGGTGCGTGATCACGTCGGCCACGCCGTCGGCAGCGGCGTCGGACATGCTGGGCAGCTCGGTGAACGCCGCGCGCATGGTGTCCCACGCCAGGCGCGACACGCCCGTGGTGCCTGAAAACCGCTGCACCATCAGGTCGTCGAGCTTGAGCTTGCGCTCGGGCAGTTGTTCCTTCGGGATCATCAGCACCATCTGGCGCACGGCCTCGGGGTTGCTCACGGCGTAGGCGCGCGTGGTGTCGTACACGCTCCACTCGCCGGGCGACAGCCACACCTGGCGGCCGTTCTGCTCGAAGCAGGCGCGCCCTTCGAGCTGCGCCACCACCTTGATGTAGGCCCGGTCGCTGCTGCGGATGAGGCTGGGGGTGCGCACCACGCGGTGGCGGCTCACGTCGAGCTGGCACAGGTTGACGTAGCCCGCCTGGCCCGACGTGATGTGGCCCGCGAAGGCCTCGTCGCCGAAGGCATCGGACTCCAGCCCGCCAATGAGGCGCCACACCGCATCGCCCCAGAGGTGCAGGCGGTCGCGCGGTGGCACGGTGTCGGTCGATACCTCGGTCAGAGGGTGGGCCATGGGTGTCTCCAGTCGTCATGCAGACGGTGCCGCCTGTCTCAGCGGGATTATCGGCCGCGCCGCTATTCCTGCGGCGGGCACGGAAATCCGGGTAAACCCCCTGCGCCGTGCACGCTGGGACAAGGCTTTTGTGCACGCTCAGCCCAGCGTACCGGGCGGCGTCTTCCTACGATCCGGGTACGGCCTGCACTGCGCGGGCCTCCCATCCGAGGAGACACACAATGACAACGCATTCACCATCCCAACCCTCCAAGCGCCAATGGATCAAGGGGGCCGCCGCCACCGTGGGCGCGCTGGCCGTGGCGCCGCAGCTGCTGGCCCAAGGCAGTGGCAGCGCCCCCGTGCGCATCGGCTACGCGATTGCCCGCACGGGCCCCTGGGCCGCAGGCGCCCAGGTCAGCCAGGAGCCCAACTACCTGCTGTGGGCCGACCAGGTGAACACCGCCGGCGGCCTGAGCATCAAGGGCGCCAAGCGCCCGATCGAGCTCATCGGCTACGACGACCGCAGCGAGACCGAGACCTGCGTGCGCACGTTTGAAAAGCTCATGGGCAGCGACAAGGTGGACCTGATCCTGCCGCCCTGGGGCTCGGGCGCCAACTTCGCCATCGCGCCGCTGGCCAACCGCTTCGGCTACCCGCTGCTGGCGCCCACGGCGCTGTCGCGCAAGCTGATCGACATGAACCTGCCCTACTTCTTCTCGCTGCTGCAGCAGCCCGACAAGATGATGGGCGCGCTGGTGGACATGCTGGTGGCCAACGGCGTGAAGTCGGTGGCCATCGTCTACATGGACGATCTGTTCGGCCTGGAGAACTTCGCGGCGCTGAACAGCGCGCTCAAGAAGACCAGCATCCAGGTGGTGGAGAGGAAGAGCTACCCGCTCGGCGTGAAGGACCTGGCGCCCGTGCTGCGCGGCATCAAGGACCAGAACCCCGACGCCTTCATCGGCATCACCTACCCGCCCGACACCATCCTGGCCAGCCGCCAGGCGCGCGAGGTGGGGCTGAACCCCAAGTTCTTCTACGCTTCGGTGGGCACCGCCTTCCAGCTGTACAAGAACGTGATGCAGGCCAACACCGAAGGCGTGATCGGCATGGGATCGTGGAGCGTGAAGACCAGCCCCGAGGCCAAGGCCTATTTCGACGCCCACGTGAAGAAGTTCAACAAGGAGCCCGACCGCTGGGCCAGCGGCCATGCCTGGGCGGGCCTGCAGATATTGCAGCAGGCCGTGGAGAAGGTGGGGCTGGACCGCAAGGCGCTGCGCGAGCACATCGCCAGGAACGAGTTCAAGACCATCCTGGGAGGCATCCGCTTTGCAGGCAGCGAGAACGCATCCATCCCCGGCACGGTGAGCCAGTGGCAGGGCAGCGACTTCGAGGTGGTGTGGCCCAAGGACCGCGCCACGGCGCAGCTGAACACCAACAAGCCTGCCTGGAAGTAAGACGGCATGTCCTTGACCTCCTGGGCCGAACTGGTCGCCAGCGGCCTCATTACCGGCGGCATCTACGCGCTGGTGGCCATGGGCCTGAACCTGCAGTACGGGCTGATGCGCATCATGAACATCTCGCATGGCGAGTTCCTGATGCTCGGCGCCTTCATCACCTGGTGGGCGCACACCGCCTGGGGCTGGTCGCCGCTGCTGCTGATGCCCATCGCCTTCATCGCGCTGTTCGTGCTGGGGGTGGCGGTGCATGCGCTGTGCTTCAAGCGCCTGGCGGCGCGCGCGCCGAACGTGGACGTGTTCGAGGCGCGCAGCCTGATGGTGGGCTTCGGCCTGATGTTCCTGGTGCAGAACACCGCCCTGCTGATCTGGGGTGGCGACCTGCGCGGCTACGAGTACCTGGCCGACCCGGTGCAGGTGGCGGGCATGCGCTTCACCGAGAACAAGCTGGTGCTGTTCGGCGTGGCGCTGGCGCTGTCGGCCGCGCTGATCGCGCTGCTCAAGCTCACCTTGCTGGGCAAGGCCGTGCGGGCGCTGATGCAGTCGCCCACGGGCGCGCAGCTCGTGGGCATCAACACCCGGCGCCTGCACCCGATGATGTTCGGCATTGGCCTGGGCCTGTCGGGCGTGGCCGGTGCGCTCTTGTCGATGACCTACGAGATCTCGCCGTCGATGGGCGAGCCCTACACCGTCACTGCGCTCATCGTCATCACGCTGGGCGGCTTCGGCAGCCTGGCGGGCAGCCTGGCCGGGGGCCTGCTGCTGGGTGTGGTCGAGGCGCTGGGCATGCACTTCAGCAGCCCCTCCCTCAAGATGCTGCTGAGCTATGCGGTGTTCATCGGCGTGCTGATCTGGCGCCCCAACGGACTGTTCAAGAAATGACACCCCCTGAGCCGCTTCGCGTCTTCCCCCTCTCCTTCGGGAGGGGGACGCCACCCCTGGCCTGGCAAAGCCAGTTCCACGGTGGCACTGGCTTCGATCGCGCCGTATCCCTTCGCCCATGGCGAAACAAAGCACGACCAACAACTCCATGAAAAATTCATCCTCAAGGCCCTGGCTCGCGCTCGCCGTGGGCACGGCCGTGGTCGGCACCCTGCCCTGGCTGGTGTCCGAGTTCGTGGCCTCGGTGCTGCTCAGCTGCCTGATGTACATCGCGCTGGCCACCAGCTGGTCGCTGTTCTGCGGCGCCACGCGCTACCTGTCGCTGGCCACATCGGCCTTCTTCGGCATCGGGGCCTATGCCAGCGCCACGCTGCTCGGTAGCCTGCCCTGGCCGCTGGTGATCGTGGCCGGCGCGCTGATCGCCGCCGTGGTGGCCGTGGTCATGGGTGCGGCGGTGCTGCACCTGCGCGGCACCTATTTCGCGGTGCTCACCTTCGGCATGACGGAGCTGATCCGCCACGCGGTGACCTTTGTCGAAAAGCAGGTATCGGGCACGGTGGGCCGTGTGCTCACCGTGGTGCCCAGCAACGAGACGGTGTACCTCACGGTGCTGCTGATCGCGGCGGCGGCCATTGCGACCGCCATCGCCATCCAGCGCAGCCGCTTCGGCCTGGCGCTCTCGGGCATCGGGGCCGACGAGCAGCGTGCGCAGACCCTGGGCGTGGACACGCGCCTGGCGAAGATCGCGGGCTTCGGCATCACGGCCGCGTTTGCGGGCGCCGTGGGCGCGGCCATGGCCGTGCGCTGGACCTACATCGAACCGGCCGCCGTGTTCAGCCCCTTCATCGGCTTCCAGACGGTGCTGATCGCGCTGATCGGCGGGGCGGCCAGCATCGGCGGGCCGGTGCTCGCGGCCATCGTCTTCAGCCTGCTGGCCGAGACGCTGCGCCTGCAGCTGCCCTATGGCTACATGATGGTGCTGGGCCTGCTGCTGATCCTGTGCGTGATGTACCTGCCCAACGGGCTGGCCACGCTGTGGCAGCGCAAGCGGGCGGCCACGCCTGCCACGGAGGCCAGCCATGTCTGAAGCCCTGCTGACCATCGACAGCGTGACCGTGCGCTTTGGCGGGCTGACCGCCGTGGACGGCGTGAGCGCCACGCTGCACGCCGGCGAGCTGATCGGCATCATCGGCCCCAACGGCGCGGGCAAGACCACGTTCTTCAACGCCATCTCGGGCGTGCAGCCACCGACCTCGGGCACGCTGCACTGCGGTGCCGACAACCTGACCGGCAAGGGCCCGCACCACTATGCGGCCCACGGCATCGCGCGCACCTTCCAGACGCCGCGCGTGTTCCCGGACATGACGGTGCGCGACAACGTGCGCTTTGGCATGCAGTTCGCGGGCCGCCACCGCCAGGGGCCCGTGGGCCTGCGCAGCGAGGACGAGATCCTGGCCATGCTGGGCCTGTCGGCCCTGGCCGAGCGGCCCGCGGCCGATGTGACGCCTTCGCAGCAGCGCCTGCTGGAGATCGGCATGGCCCTGGGCACGCGCCCGCGCCTCTTGCTGCTCGACGAGGTGGCCGCCGGCCTGACCGAGGCCGAGGTGGACGCCATGGCCCAACGCATCCGCCGCCTGCGCGATGACTGGGGCCTCACGGTGGTGTGGATCGAGCATGCGGTGACCACGCTGCTCAAGTACGTGGAGCGCGTGCTGGTGCTGCACCAGGGCCGCAAGATCGCCGATGGCACGCCCGCCGAGGTGGTGCGCAACCCGGAGGTGATCGAGGCCTACCTGGGCGATGAGATGGGCACACAGGCAACACCCGAAGGAGCCACGGCATGAGCGGCGCACACCTCACGGTACAAGGGCTGGTCACGGGCTACAACGGCTTTCAGGTGCTGCAGGACCTGTCGCTTGAGGCCCAGCCCGGCATCACGGTGATCGTCGGCCCCAACGGCGCCGGCAAGACCACGTTGCTCAAGGCGCTGGCCGGCCTGCTGCCGCGCCAGGGCACGGTGCAGCTCGACGGCCAGGCCGTGCCGGCCCTCAATGCGACCGCCTGCGTGCAACGCGGCCTGGCCCTGGTGGCCGAGGGCCGCCAGCTGTTTCCACAGATGACGGTGACCGAGAACCTGGAGCTCGGCGGTTGGTTGGTGCCCTCGCGGGTGCGCGCCGAGCGCCTGGCCCAGGCCTTCGAGGACTTTCCGCGCCTCAAGGAGCGTGCCCAGCAACTGGCCGGCACCATGAGCGGCGGCGAGCAGCAGATGGTGGCCGTGGCCCGCGCCATGATGAGCGGCCCGCGCCTGTTGATGCTGGACGAGCCCTCGCTGGGCCTGGCCCCACGCATGGTGGACGAGCTGCTGGCCATCGTGCAGCGCATCGCGGCTCAGGGCGTCACCGTGCTCATGGTGGAGCAGAACGTGCGCAAGGCGCTGCAGGTGGCCCAGCGCGGCTATGTGCTGGAGCGCGGGCGCATCGTGGCCTCGGGCGATGCCGCCACGCTGCTGCAGTCCGACGCCGTGCGCCAGGCCTACCTGGGCGTTGCCTGAACGTCCCGCACCCCATCCCCATCGACTTTTCCTTCCTATTCATCCAGGAGACATTCCATGACTGCCATTTCCATGCTGATCAACGGCGAGCGCATGCAGGCCACCGGCGGCGCGACTTTCGAGCGCCGCAACCCGCTCGACGGCTCCGCGGCCACCACGGCCCCAGCGGCCACCGTGGCCGATGCCCAGGCCGCTGCAGACGCAGCCGCCCAGGCCTTCCCGGCCTGGTCGGCCCTGGGCCCCAATGCGCGCCGCGCGCTGCTGCTCAAGGCGGCGCACGCACTCGAAGCCAAGGGCGATGCCTTTGCTGCCGCCATGGCCGCAGAAACCGGCGCATCGGGTCTGTGGGCCGGCTTCAACGTGCACCTGGCGGCAGGACTGCTGCAGGAGGCCGCGGCCCTCACCACGCAGATCGCCGGCGAGGTGATTCCGTCGGACGTGCCCGGCAGCCTGGCCATGGGCGTGCGCCAGGCCGCGGGCGTGGTGCTGGGCATCGCGCCGTGGAACGCGCCCATCATCCTGGGGGTGCGCGCCATTGCCACGCCGCTGGCCTGCGGCAACACGGTCATCTTGAAGGGCTCGGAGCTGAGCCCGGCCACGCACGGCCTGATCATCGAGGCGCTTCAGGAGGCCGGCCTGCCGCCAGGCGTGGTGAACTTCGTGACCAATGCACCCGCAGACGCCGGTGCCGTGGTCGAGGCCATCGTGGCCCACCCGGCCGTGCGCCGCGTGAACTTCACGGGCTCAACCAAGGTCGGCCGCATCATCGCGCAGACGTGTGCCAAGTACCTCAAGCCCGTGGTGCTGGAGCTGGGTGGCAAAGCACCCTTGCTGGTGCTGGACGATGCGGACGTCGATGCCGCCGTGGCCGGCACCGTGTTCGGCTCGTTCGCCAACTCGGGCCAGATCTGCATGTCCACCGAACGCATCGTCGTGGACAACGCCGTGGCCGACGAGTTCGTGGCCAAGCTCGGCGCGCGCGCCAAGGCCCTGCCCCTGGGCGACCCGCGCAAGGGCCCGGTGGTGCTCGGCTCGGTGGTGGACATGGCCACGGTGCACCGCTGCAACGCGCTCATCGACGACGCGCTGGCCAAGGGCGCCACGCTGGTGTGCGGCGGCAAGAGCGACAGCACGCTGATGCAGGCCACCGTGCTCGACCACGTGACGGCCGAGATGGACATCTACCGCGAGGAGTCGTTCGGCCCCGTCAAGCCCGTGGTGCGCGTGAATGGCGTGGAAGAAGCCATTGCCTGCGCCAACGACAACGAGTTCGGTCTGTCATCCGCCGTGTTCAGCCGCGATGTGGCCAAGGCGTGGAACGTCGCGGCGCGCATCGAGTCGGGGATCTGTCACGTCAACGGGCCGACGGTGCATGACGAGGGGCAGATGCCGTTCGGTGGGGTGAAGAGTTCGGGGTACGGGCGGTTTGGGGGGATGGCGGGGGTGCGGGAGTTCACGGAGCTGCGCTGGATCACGGTGCAGACAACCCCGAGACACTATCCATTTTGAGGGCGTTGAAACGGCTCCCATATACGGTGGACGGGCATGAGCGTCCACCTGAATGCCGCGCGCCTGGTCAATGTCGGTCAAGCCGCCATTCACCCCCCTGCGTCCGAGCTTGAGAGGCGTATTCAAAGGTTTCTGGGAAAGGTGCACAGAAATCAGCGCCCGTCGCACAACCCCGCGGGCATCGCCGATGCCTGCGCTTTTTTTCTTGACAGCTGGTAGCCCACCCCATAAGGTTGTTAGCGATTGTTTCAGCATTCATCGGCTAGTGCGCCGGCCCGGAAATAGCTGCATGCAACGAAGTCGATGGCTTCATTCTCAAAAAAGCAGGCGCCCCCCTCAGTGACCACCGCAGCGGTATCGAGGACTTGCAGTGCGGTACCGAGTGTGAAAATCCGATTTCGTGAACATGTGGCTTGAGCGGTGACAGCACACTAGATTCGCGCAATGTGCTGTCCAGCATGAATGGCGCGACAAACGAACCGCCGCAAATGTGCCTCCCACGGGAGCGGACACGCATCAGCGTTGTCAATCACTACAGCGGACAGCCAGACATGAGCAGGATTTGTTTTCGTATTGCCACAATGATTCTCTTTGTGGTTGGTTTTTCCAGCCAGGCCTGGGCCCAGGCATTCACAGAGGATTTTGACAACATCACGTTGCTCACGGGCAATGGATGGTTCATGCAGAACAACAGCACCCCGGCCGGCTCAACCAGCTGGTTCCAGGGGACAGCAACCACAGCGACGCCAACCCCCGGCCCCTTCAACGCGTATAGCGGCGCAGCCAATGCATACATTGGCGCCAACTACAACAACACCGGCAGCACCGGCACCATCAGCAACTGGCTCGCGATGCCAAACCGGACGCTGCGCAATGGGGATGTGCTGACCTTCTTCACAAGAAAACCCACGGGGACCGACTATCCCGATCGGCTGGAAGTCCGGCTGAGCACCAATGGCGCAAGCACAAATGTGGGATCAGGCGCCACCGCCGTGGGGGACTTCACGGCGCTGCTGCTGAGCGTCAACCCAACGCTGGTGGCCGGCGGCTATCCCCAGACGTGGACGCAATACACCATCACTATCTCGGGACTTCCAGCCCCCACCTCTGGACGCATGGCGTTTCGCTATTTCGTCACCTCGGCCGGTGCTCTCGGAACGAATTCCGACTACATCGGTATCGACAACACGGTGTACACACCCTATGTGTGCCCGGCATTCACGATGACACCGGGGGGCGCGCTGGCCCCGGCAGTCTGGGGTCAGGCCTATAGCACCCCCCTTTCACAGACGGGTGCACTGGGAGCGCCAAGCTATGCGGTGACTGCTGGCGCTTTGCCCCCCGGGTTGACGCTGGGTGGTAGTGGCACCATCTCCGGCACGCCAACGGCCACTGGAACCTTCAACTTCACAGTGACAGTCGCGGACGCCAGCGGCTGTTCGGGTTCGCAGTCCTACTCCATCCAGGTCGAGGCCAACGTGCCTGGTGCGCCCCAGAACGTCAGCGTCACGGCTGGCAACGGGCAAGCGACCGTGAACTGGCAAGTACCATCCCACGATGGCGGCAGCGCCATCTCCGGCTACACGGTCACAGCGGTGCAAGACGGCAGCAAAACGTGTACGACCTCGGGTGCGCTCGGCTGCACGGTCTCTGGCCTCACCAACGGATCGGCGTACAGCTTCCGCGTCGTGGCTACCAACAACAAGGGGCCTTCCGCCGCAGGCATCAGCAATGTGGTCACACCAACACTTTCGACGGTGACCGGCACGGTACCTGGCATGTCAGGCACCGGCTCAGTCACCCTCGCTGGCGGAGGCGCAAGCTGTACGCTGGATTCCAGCTCCGCATTCACGGTGCCTTCTACGGCCCCCGCCAACCGCACCTTGCCTCACGGCGCGTTCGAGTTCCTCGCCACCGGCTGCACCGGCAGCGTCACCATCTCCATCACGTACCCGACTCCGTTGCCTGAAGGCGTGCAGTTCTGGAAGTTCGGACCGGCTACGGCAGGAGCACAGACCTCCACCTGGTTCTTATGGACCGAAGCAGCGCTCAGCCCGGACCGCCGCACAGTGACGTACAGCATCACTGACAACGGCATAGGTGATTCAGACATTGCCGCAGGGCGTATCCGCGATCCGCTGGCTCCGGCACTGGGCTCTGACCCCACCAGCATCCCGGTCAACAACCCGTGGGCACTGGCTGCACTGGCTGCCATCCTGGGTTGGATGGGACTGCGCAGGCAACAGCGCGGTTCTCCAGGATAGTTTTGTCGACGGGGCTGGAATGACCAGCCCATTTCAGCCGACTGGCACGATGGAATCCAGCGGCCACCGCGGCTTCACATCAAACGCATAGTCGGTGTTCGCCTCCTGCTGCCCCGCCTGCAGCCGCATTGCCGCCGCCATGGCGATCATGGCCCCGTTGTCGGTGCACAGGTGCAATTCGGGGTAGTGCACCCGTACCCTGGCCGCCGCGCAGGCGGCATTGAGCTGCGCCCGCAGATGCCGGTTGGCGCCCACACCACCGGCCACCACCACGCGCTTGAGGCCGGTCTGCTTGAGCGCCGCCAGCGTCTTTTTCACCAGCACCTCGACGATGGCGGCCTCGGTGCTGGCCGCCAGGTCGGCCTTGCGCGCTTCCAGCCCGTCGCCCAGTTTCTTGGCCTGGGTCAGCACGGCGGTCTTGAGCCCGGCAAAGGAGAAGTCGAGATTGCCGCTGTGCAGCAGCGGGCGCGGCAGCTTGAAGGCCGCCGGATCGCCCTGCTCGGCCAGGCGTGACAGCGCCGGCCCTCCCGGGTAGCCCAGGCCCATGAGCTTGGCCGACTTGTCGAAGGCCTCGCCCGCCGCGTCGTCGATGGTCTCGCCCAGGATCTCGTAGCGGCCCACGCCGTCCACCCGCATGAGCTGGGTGTGGCCGCCGGAGACCAGCAGGGCCACGAAGGGGAACTCGGGCGGGTCCGCGCTCAGGAAGGGCGAGAGCAGGTGCCCCTCCAGGTGGTGCACGCCCAGCACCGGCTTGTCCAGCGCCGCGCCCAGCGCGCAGGCCACGCCAGCCCCCACCAGCAGGGCACCCGCCAGGCCCGGGCCGCGCGTGTAAGCGACCACGTCCACATCCGCCAACGTCTGGCCGGACTCGGTCAACACTTGCGTGGCCAGCGGCAGCACGCGGCGGATGTGGTCGCGGCTGGCCAGCTCGGGCACCACGCCACCATAGGCCTGGTGCATCTCGATCTGGCTGTGCAGGGCGTGGGACAGCAGGGTGGGAACGGCATCGCCCGTGGAGCGCACCAGCGCCACGCCGGTCTCGTCGCACGAGGATTCAATTCCGAGGATCAACAGACTCATGCCCCGAGTGTAAAACCCGGGCTCGCGGGGGGCCTGATGCAAAAACCCCTGCCGGCGGTGGCCGGCAGGGGTCGTGCATCCCCAGGGTCGCAGGCCGCGCCTACCAGCGGTCCGAGCGCATGCGCAGCTCCCAGCTGCCGCTGCGCAGTTCGTACACGCCCACCGCGCCGTAGCGCTGCTCGCCCTTGTCATCCCAGGTCATCGTGCCGATCACGGGCGCGTAGCCGTTGATGCCGTGCATGGCCTTGGTGATGTCCTTGGGGTCCGCGGACTTGGCCTTCTGGATGGCCGCCGAGAGCACGTACATGCTGTCGTAGCTGTAGTGCCCGCCGTACGCGGGCGGCTTCTTGTAGGCATCGATGTACTTTTCCAGGAAGGGCTTGCCCGTGGAAAACTCCTTGGCTTCCAGCACGGGCGAGGTGGCATAGACGCCCTCGACGATGCCGGCCCCCTTGGTCATGTCGGTGGTCTTGATGGTGTCGCCGCCCAGCAGGCTCACCTTGGTGTGCCCCACCTTGCGCAGGGCTTCCAGCAACGCCAGCGCCTGGAAGTCATTGAGGGTGGAGACGATCACCTCCACCTTCGCTGCCTTGAGTTCGCCGGCCAGTTCGTCGAATGCCGTGGTCTTGTCGTCGAAGGACTTGCGCACCACGACTTCCTTCTTCTCGGCCTTGAGCTGCGCGGCGGCCCCGTCGGCCAGGCCCTTGCCGTAGGGCGTGCCATCGTCCAGCGCGGCATAGCGCGCGGCGCCCAGCTGGGTGGCGGCAAACGAGCCGATGGCGCGCGCCTGCAGCGTGTCGTTGCCCACCATGCGGAAGGTGGTGGAAAAACCCAGCTGCGTGAACTTGGGGTTGGTGGAGATGGCGATCTGCGCGATGTCCTTGGCCGCGTAGATGGGCGCGGTCTCGATGCTCACGCCCGAATTCAGGTGCCCGATGACGGCCACCACGCCGGCATCCACCAGCTGCTGGGCCACCGTCTTGCCGGTGGCCGCGTCGGCCTTGTCGTCCACCGCCACCACCTCCAGCGTCACCCGCTTGCCGTCCACGGTGTAGCCGCCCTTGTTCAGTTCGGCCACGGCCAGGTTCACGCCATTGAGCAAGTCCTGCCCGAGGGCGCCCAGGGGGCCGCTCAAGGGCTGCGCCACGCCGATCTTGATGGTGTCGGGCACCTTGCCGCACCCGGACAGGAGCAGCAGCGCCATGGACGCGGCGGTGGTCAAGGCCAGCCCGGCGGCGAAACGGCGCCGGTCAATATGCTTGTTCATGCGGAATCCTCATCAATATGTCAATGTGACCAGATGTATATGCGACGACGGAGGAAAGGCGCTATCGGGTATGCCCTGCCAATCGGCAAACTATTAGCAAGTTTCAGACCCTGCAAGGCAAGGCCCTTGCCGGAACCCGGCACCTGCCCGGGGCGCACCGCTTCGGCGCACCAATTTGTGGCGTAAAAATTGCTTATGCTCCAGGGTATGAACGAGTCTCTGCGCATCGTGGTGGTGGCCCCGGACCTGGCCATCGCCGACCCCGACGACGAACACGCCGTGCTGCAGGCGGAGCGTTCGCGGGCGCTGCGCATCGGGCTGCTGGAGAACAATTTCAACCTGATCGCCACGCTGCCCGCGGATGTATTCCTGAGCGAGCGGATCGCCCAGCTGCAGCCCGACCTGATCATCGTGGACGCCGAGAGCGAGGCCCGCGACGCGCTGGAACACGTGGTGGTGGCCACGCGCGACGAACGCCGCCCCATCGTGATGTTCACCAACGACGAGGACACCTCGCACGTCAAGGACGCGGTGGCCGCGGGCGTGTCGGCCTACATCGTGGCCGGCCTCGCGCCCCAGCGCATCCGCCCCATCCTGGACGTGGCGATGGCGCGCTTCCAGCACGAGCAGGCGCTGCGCGCCGAGCTCGCCGATGCCAAGACCGAGCTCAAGGACCGCAAGACCATCGACCGCGCCAAGGGCCTGCTCATGCAGCGCCAGGGCCTGACCGAGCAGGCCGCGTACGAGAAACTGCGCAAGACCGCCATGGACAAGGGCCTCAAGCTCGTGGATGTGGCCCAGCGCATGCTCGACGTGATGGACCTGCTCGGGTAAACAGGCGACATCCTCCTGAGGCGCTGCGCGCATCGGTGCAGCCGCCAGAGGCCGCCCGCTCTCGGGGACCGTCCAGACTGCGCAGGCAGTCTTGGAGCCGCGGCCCCTGGCCCCTCCTCTCGAATCGCTGCCCGGCTCGGGAAAGGGGACGATCCCCTCGCTGCGCAGCGGTCCTTGCCCGGCATCCCCGGCCTGGGCTACGCCCAGGTCCACCGGCTTCTCCCGGATGGTGCGCCGCACAAAGGCAGTGCGGCATTCACCGCGCGCACCACCTCCGCGCGTTTGCAGGTCAAAACCCCCCCCAGCGCTTGATCCATTTGCGCAAGCAGCTATTAATTCAATAGCAAACCATGCGCCGAACTGATGCGGAGCCCGTGCGGCAAGGCCTGGCACGCCACTTGCATTAACCCCTGCGAGACCAATGGCGGTCTCACCCCCACACAGCACGGGCCCAAAGGCGGGCCGGTGCTGGGCGAGCCCTTCATCGGGTATCGCCATGGACAGAGGCGTCCCTCACCGACCGGTGCTGCATGTATGCAGGCTGCTCGGGAGGACGCCTTTTTTGTTTTCAACGCTATGAGGAAGTGCCCCATGACCGATCTGCTCAAAACCAGCCTCAACCGCCGCACCGTGCTGCAGGCCGCCACCGTGGGCGCCGTCGGCGTCAGCCCCGCGCTGCGTGCGCTGGTGCACGCCCAGGGCTCGGACGCGCCGGAGAAGAAGGAAGTCAAGATCGGCTTCATCCCGCTGACCGACTGCGCCAGCGTGGTGATGGCCTCGGTGCTCGGCATCGACAAGAAGTACGGCGTGACCATCATCCCCACCAAGGAAGCCTCCTGGGCTGGTGTGCGCGACAAGCTGGTCAACGGCGAACTCGACTTCGCCCACGTGCTGTACGGCCTGGTCTACGGCGTGCACCTGGGCCTGGCCGGGCCCAAGAAGGACATGGCCGTGCTGATGAACCTGAACCACAACGGGCAGGCCATCACGCTGTCCAAGAAGCTCGCCGACAAGGGCGCCGTCAATGGCGCGGGCCTGGCCAAGCTGATGGCCAGCGAGAAGCGCGAGTACACCTTCGCGCAGACCTTCCCCACCGGCACGCACGCCATGTGGCTGTACTACTGGCTGGCGGCCAACGGCATCAACCCGATGAAGGATGCCAAGGTCATCACCGTGCCCCCGCCACAGATGGTGGCCAACATGCGCGTGGGCAACATGGACGGCTTCTGCGTGGGCGAGCCCTGGAACCACCGCGCCATCATGGACGGCATCGGCGTGACGGCCACGACCACGCAGGACATCTGGAAGGACCACCCCGAGAAGGTGCTGGGCACCACGTCCGAATTCGTGCAGAAGTACCCCAACACGGCCCGTGCCGTGACGGCCGCCATCCTGGAGGCCAGCAAGTGGATCGACGAAGGCCTGGCCAACAAGAACAAGATGGCCGAGACCATTGCCGGCAAGGCCTACGTGAACACGGGCGTCGATGCCATCAACCAGCGCATCCTGGGCCGCTACCAGGACGGCATGGGCAAAACCTGGGACGACCCCAACCACATGAAGTTCTTCAACGAGGGCACGGTGAACTTCCCCTACCTCACGGACGGCATGTGGTTCCTCACGCAGCACAAGCGCTGGGGCCTGGTCAAGGACCACCCCGACTACCTGAACGTGGCCAAGGCCGTGAACCGCATCGACGTCTACAAGCAGGCGGCCGCCGCTTCCAAGACGCCGCTGCCCAAGAGCGAAATGCGTACGAGCAAGTTCATGGACGGCGTGGTGTGGGACGGCAAGGACCCCGCCAAGTACGCCGACAGCTTCAAGATCAAGGCGTAAGCGCCCTGCCCCGTCCACCCTGTACAGGAGAACACCATGGTCAGTGCCGTCTTTCACTCCCCGCTGGATGCAGCCCCCGTGGTTGCACAGAACGCTATGAATAATGTAGCTAGCAGCGCTTCGTCCGCAAGCGCCAGAAGCCAAAAACAGTCAAAAACGGCTATGGCGGCAAGCCCTGCGCCCACGGCATCTGCAGCCCCCGCCGGTCGCGACTGGGCGGCGCTGTCGCGCGGCTTCTGGATGGCGGTGCTTCCACCGCTGTGTGGCCTGGGCTTGCTGGTGGGTCTGTGGGCCGTGGTGTCAGCCACCACGGGCAACAGCATTCCCGGCCCGGTGGAAACCTGGAAGCAGGCGCTGGAAATCTTTAGCAACCCGTTCTACCGCAATGGTCCCAACGACCAGGGCGTGGGCTGGAACGTGCTGATGTCGCTCGAACGCGTGGCCGTGGGCTTTGGCATGGCGGCGCTGGTGGGCATTCCGGCGGGCTTCGTGATCGGGCGCTTCAACTTCCTGTCGCGCATGTTCAACCCGCTGATCAGCCTGCTGCGCCCGGTGTCTCCATTGGCCTGGCTGCCGATCGGCCTCCTGGTGTTCAAGGGTGCCAACCCGGCCGCCATCTGGACGATCTTCATCTGCTCCATCTGGCCCATGATCATCAACACCGCCGTGGGCGTGCAGCGTGTGCCGCAGGACTACATGAACGTGGCCCGCGTGCTCAACCTGTCGGAGTGGAAGATCGCCACCAAGATCCTGTTCCCCGCCGTGCTGCCCTACATGCTGACCGGCGTGCGCCTGGCCGTGGGCACCGCGTGGCTCGTGATCGTGGCCGCCGAGATGCTGACTGGCGGCGTGGGCATCGGCTTCTGGGTGTGGGACGAGTGGAACAACCTCAACGTCAAGAACATCATCATCGCGATCTTCGTGATCGGCATCGTCGGGCTGGTGCTGGAGTTCGCGCTCATCAAGCTGGCCACTGCGTTCACCTTCGAAGAGGTCAAAACCTGACCCACCCCTGAGCCGCGCCTGCGGCGCGTCATCCCCTCAGGTGCCCCCCAGTGGCCCGGCCAAGCCGGTGCCGCGGCGGTCCTCGAAACAACCCGGAGTTCCTCATGCACACCTCTCTCACCACCAAGTTCATCGAAGTCCATGGCGTGGAGCAGACCTTCAAGACCGCCAAGGGCCTGTTCCCGGCGCTGCGCGACATCAACCTCACCATCGCCAAGGGCGAGTTCGTCGCGCTGATCGGCCACTCGGGCTGCGGCAAGTCCACGCTGCTGAACCTGATCGCGGGGCTGACCACGCCCACCAACGGCGCACTGCTGTGCGCCAACAAGGAGATCAGGGGCCCGGGGCCGGAGCGCGCCGTGGTGTTCCAGAACCACTCGCTGCTGCCCTGGCTCACCTGCTTTGACAACATCTACCTCGCCGTGGAACGCGTGTTTGGCGGCAAGGAAACGAAGGCCCAGCTCAGGGCCCGCACCGATGCGGCGCTGGCGCTGGTGGGCCTCACGCACGCCGGGCAAAAGCGCCCCGGCGAGATCTCGGGCGGCATGAAGCAGCGCGTGGGCATCGCCCGTGCGCTGAGCATGGAACCCCAGGTGCTGTTGATGGACGAGCCCTTCGGCGCCCTCGATGCCCTGACCCGCGCCAAGCTGCAGGACGAGCTGCTGGAGATCGTGGCGCGCACGCAAAGCACCGTGGTCATGGTCACCCACGACGTGGACGAGGCCGTGCTGCTGTCCGACAAGATCGTGATGATGACCAACGGCCCCGCCGCCACCATTGGCGAGGTGCTGGCCGTCGACCTGCCCCGCCCCCGCCGCCGCGTGGAGCTGGCCGAGGACCCGCGCTACGTGCAGTGCCGCAAGGCGGTGATCGACTTTCTGTACACGCGGCAGGCGCATGTGGAGAAGGCGGCCTGACGGCGGGCCCCGGGATGCCGCAATCGGGCGGCCCCCCCCCACGGGAATGCAAGGGCTCTGGCCACAAGGCCAGGGCCCTTGCCGCTTCGGCCTCTGTCTCTATCTCTGTCTCAGCGCGCCCCGGTGATGTACTGCTCCAGCTGCTCGATGATGAATTTCTGCTCGGAAATGATGTCCTTGACCAGGTCACCGATGGAAATCATGCCCACGAGCTTGCTGCTGTCGTCCACCACGGGCAGGTGGCGCAGCCGGTTGCCGGTCATCAGCTGCATGCACTGCTCGCTGGTGTGGTCGGGCCGCACGAACAGCACGGCAGTCGTCATCACGTCCCGCACCTGGGTGACCGAGGACGTGCGCCCCATGAGCGCGATTTTTCGCGCGTAGTCCCGCTCGGTGAAGATGCCCACGATGTCGGCGCCTTCGGTCACGATCAACGCACCGATGCCCTTGTCCGCCATGAGCTTGAGCGCATCGAACACCGAAGTGGCGGGCCCGATGGTATGCACGGTGGCATCGGGTTTGGATTGAAGAATCTTGGCGACTACGGTCATTGGAACCTCCCTCGTGATGGCTGAAACAGGTACAGAGTGATTTCAGCCCATAAGCCTTGCCGATGCAACCCGCGCAAGTGCCATTCACCACACCTTTGGCGCGTTCCCCACGGACTCGATGCACATGTTTCGCACTTGTTGCATTCGGGAGAACCCGAAACAAACCGAAAAGAACCGAAACCGCGCTGAGACGACGCATGCCGCGCCGCCCGGCACGATACAGCCCATGTCCAACGCGCTTTCGAAAGGATTCACCGCCCACCTCTCCTGCCACCACGATCGCTTGCGACTGGCTACCGGCCCTCGGGCCGCAGGCAGAAAGACAGGCGTCTGGATTGTTTCCAAAACTGGAACAGTTAGTTTGCGACCGAGTAGTTTTTCTATGTACCACCGCGGCGTACAGTTCATCCCATCGATGAGCCGAACCCGCAAGGCGACTCACCGAACCCGGTTTGAAGCAGTTGTCACTTTCCGCTTTGTCCCGGTTTTTCTGAGACGCTTTTTAATTTCAAGGATTTTCATCATGAACAAGACCGCCCGCTTCCTCTCCATCGCCGCCGTGGCTGCTTTCGCTTCTTTCGGTGCCCAGGCCGACGAAGCCGATGCCTCGCAGTTCGCCACGAAGTTCGAGACGAACCGCACCCGCGCCGAAGTGGCCGCCGAAGCCGCCACCGTGGCCCAGACCCGCTCCATCGAGCCCGCAGGTTCGCGTGTGGTGACCTACCAATCCACGGCCGACCGCGCCGCCGTGCGTGCCCAGGCCGCCGATGCCGTGCGCACCGGCCAGATCCCTTCGGGCGAGCGTGGTTGATCAGCGTTTGATTCGCTGAATCCAGGCCCCCTCCTGCTGCGTATTTCCCAGTACATCGCCCTCATTTTTTTGAATTTCACCGGAGTTTCACCATGAACAAGACCGCACGCTTCCTCTCCATCGCCGCCGTGGCCGCTTTCGCTTCTTTCGGTGCCCAGGCCGACGAAGTCGATGCCTCGCAGTTCGCCACGAAGTTCGAAACGAACCGCACCCGTGCCGAAGTGCAAGCCGAAGCCTCGGCAGTACCCCAAACCAGCGGTGCCATCCCCGTCGGTTCGCGTGCCTTGGTCTACACCTCCACCGCTGACCGCAACGCGGTGAATGCCCAAGCTGCAGACGCCCTGCGCACTGGCAAGATCTCGTCCGGCGAAATCGGATCCCTGTAATCCGTCCGGCCCGCGCCGCAAGGCGGTGCGGGCAGGCAGTTGCAAATGCAGATGCAAAAAGGCCGAGGCCCCTTTCGGGGCCTCGGCCTTTTGTCTTTGGGAGCCGCAATGGCGTTGCGGCAGCCGCGTCTCACCCAGGCTTATTTGGTCCCACGCGCCTGCGCCACGGCGCCCTGCACGTCCTTCCACAGCGCCTCGCCCACGTTGGCGGCAATGCTGGTGTTGACCGCCCCCAGTTTCTCGCGCATGCGGTTGGCTTCTGTGGGCGACAGTTCGTTGACCTGCATGCCCTTGGCCTTGAGGTCGGCCAGCGCCTTGTCGGCCTCGGCGCGCGTATCCTGGCGCTCGAAGTCGCGGCTCTTCCTCGCGGCATCGAGCAGCACCTTCTGCTCGGCCTTGTTGAGGCCGTCCCAGTACTTCTTGCTGACCAGCACGATCCAGGGGCTGTAGACGTGGTTGGTCACCGTGAGGTACTTCTGCACCTCGTAGAACTTGCTCGACAGGATGGTGTTGTAGGGGTTCTCCTGGCCGTCCACCGTGTTGGTCTCGAGGGCGGTGAACAGTTCCGAGAACGGCAGTGGAACAGCATTGGCTCCCAGGGTCTTGAAGCTGTCGAGGAACACGTTGTTCTGCATCACGCGCAGCTTGATGCCATTCATGTCCTCCAGCTTGGTGACCGGGCGCTTGCTGTTGGTCAGGTTGCGAAAGCCGTTCTCCCAGTACACGAGGCCCACGAGGCCCTTTTCCTGCAGCTTGTCCATCACCTTCTGGCCCACGGGGCCGTCCAGCACCACGTCGGCCTCCTTCGCGTTGTTGAACAGGAAGGGGGTATCCCAGATCGCCATTTCCTTGGTGATGCCCACCAGCGTGGCGGTGGAGCCCACCATCATCTCCTGCGCACCGCCGACCAGCGCCTGCTGCATCTGCACGTCCGAGCCCAGGGCGGCGGCGCCGATGGCGCGCACCTTCATCTTGCCGCCCGAGGCCTTTTCGACCTCTTCGGCGAACAGCTTGGTGGCACGCCCCTGGTTGGACACTTCGTTGAGGCCGTAGCCAAACCGGATGATGCGCGGCTTGAAGTCCTGCGCGGCGGCCTGGAACGAGCAGGCAAGGGCGGCCACCGACAAGGCGGCCAGAAGGGTGCGGCGGAAAGTTTTCATGGTTGTCTCCATTAGCGGGGGGGAAAGGAAAAAAGAGAGGAGGAAACGGGCGGTCAGCGCAGCCACACCACGGGGGCGGTGACGATCTGTGGAAAGGCGACCAGCAAGGCCAGGATCAGCACGTAGGTGAAGAGGAACGGGTTCACGCCCTTGATCACGCTGTGCATCGATATCCGCCCCACCCCGGCCACCACGTTGAGCACCGTGCCCACCGGCGGCGTGATGAGGCCGATCGCGCCGTTGAGCACGAACATCAGGCCGAAATACACCGGGTCGATGCCCGCCTTCACGGCGATGGGCAGCATCACGGGCGCGAAGATCAGGATGGTGGGCGTGAGGTCGAGCGCCGTGCCGATCAGCACCAGCACGATCATCATCACCGCCATCAGGAGGCGGGGGTTCTCCACCAGCGGACCCAGCCAGCTGGTCAGCACATTGGGCAGGTCGGCCAGCGTGATCATGTAGCTGGCCACCTGGGCGCCCGCGCAGAGGAACATCACGATGGAGGTGGTCTTGGCCGCACGCACCAGCACGCCGTAGATTTCCGCGATCTTCATTTCGCGGTGGACGAACAACGCCACCACCAGCGCGTAGAACGCGGCCACCACGGCGGCCTCGGTGGGCGTGAAGACGCCCGACTTCATGCCGCCGATGATGATCAGGGGCATCAGCATGGCCCAGAAGGCACGCACCGTGGCGCGCAGGCGGTCCTTGACGGGCAAGGGTTCGCCCTGCGGCAGGTCCATGCCGCGCAGCACCCAGCGCCAGGCGAAGATGAGGCCCGCGCCCATCATCAGGCCCGGCACGATGCCGGAGACGAACAGCGCAGAGATGGAGGTGTTGGTCGTCACGCCGTAGATCACGAACGGCATGGAGGGCGGGATGATGGGCGCGATGATGCCGCCCGAGGCGATCAGCCCGGCCGACGTGTTCATCGGGTAGCCCTGCTGGCGCATCATGGGCAAGAGGATGGTGGCCAGCGCGGCCGTATCGGCCAGCGCGGAGCCGCTCATGCTGGCCATGAGCACTGCCGCGCCGATGGCCACATAGCCCAGGCCGCCCCGGATGTGCCCGACCCAGGCCTGCGCCATGTCGATGATGCGGCGGCTGATGCCGCCCGAGTTCATCAGCTCGCCAGCCAGGATGAAGAACGGCACGGCCAGCAGCGGAAAGCTGTCCACCCCCGCCACCAGGTTCTGGGCCAGCAGCTGCGCATCCCAGAAGTCGAGCACCCATGCCATGCCCGCGCCCGTGAGCACGAGGGCCAGGCCCATGTTCATGCCTGTGCCCATGAGCACCAGCATGCCCACGGAGAAAACAATAAAAGCCTGCGCTTCGGGTCCCAGGGACATCATTGGTTACTCCACCTCGGCGCCGTGACCCAGGTCCAGCGGCTTGCGTTGAATCAATTCGATCAGCGCCATGACGCCGATGGCGACAGCGCACAGAAAGGCGGGCAGCGGCAACAGGGCCGCCGGGTAGCCCAGCACCACGGAATGGCTGTCCATGCCGACGATCACCTGGTGCCAGGCGCCCCAGGCCAGCATCGCGCAGGCCGCGATCACCAGCAGCCGGATCAACGCCGTGAGCGCGCCAAATGCCAGGGGACGCTTGGCGAGCAGGCCCGCCAGGCTGGTGAAGGCCATGTGCTCGCCGGCGGGGTAGGCCGCCGCGGCGCCAATGAAGACCATCCACACGAAAAGCAGGCGCGAGAGTTCTTCGCTCGCCACGACGCCACTACCAAAGCCGTAGCGCAGCACCACATTCACGAACACGGCCACCGCCATCACGGCCAGGCAGGCGGCCATGAGCACCTGGGAGGCGGCGACGTACCGGCTGGGCCGCACGGGGGTGGAGTCTTCCGGGGTGGTCATGCGGCCTCCGTGGCGGCGATCCAGGCCGAGGCCTGCTGTTGAAGAACGGCCAGGGCGGCCAGTGCATCCAGCCGCAGCACACCCGCCTCGCCCACGGGCGACTCGAGCGTGGCGAACTGGCTGTCCACCAGCGCGCTGGAAAAGAAATGGGTCCCGGCACGGTCGGCCACGCGCTGGCCCGCGCTGGCACGGTCGATCTCCAGGAAAACGAACCGCAGCCCCGGGCAGGCATCGCGCAGGCGGTCCCGGTAGGACTTCTTGAGCGCGGAGCACGTCAGGACCGCGCCATGGGGCTGCGCCTGCAGCAGCTGCCCGAGCGTGGCGAGCCACCCCTCGCGGTCTGCATCGGTCAGCGCGATGCCCTGGCGCATCTTTTCACGGCTCGCCGGGCTGTGGTGGTCGTCTCCCTCGATCAGCGGCAGGCCCTCGGCTTGCGCCAGGGCCGAGCCCAGGCTCGACTTGCCGCACCCCGCCACGCCCATGACCACAAGAAAAACCGTTGACGGCAAAACACTCATGTTGGTAGCGCTATCCAATTGATCCATAAAAAAGGCACCCTGGCTGGATGCCGCAATAACCGTGGCAACTTTTGCAACTTCGTCCAAAATGGGCCTCAATGCCTTGTCCCATCGTTTGGACAGCGCTATCCTAACCACATCGATCCGCACCCCAATAAGGGTTAACCCTTGAGCAAACCCGAGACAAGGCGCCGCTCCAGCGGCCGCATGACACTGAGCGACGTGGCCCAGGCCGCCGAGGTCAGCCCCATCACCGCCTCCCGCGCGCTGCGCGGCGAGCGCGGCGTGGCGCAGGAACTGGTGCAGCGCGTGAAAGACGCCGCCCAGCGGCTGGGCTACGTGCCCGACCCCGCCGCCAGGGCCCTCGCCTCCCAGCGCAGCGTGCAGGTGCCCGTGCTCGTGCCCCTGCTGTCCAACGCCCTGTTCGTCGACGTGCTGGAGGCCGTGCACCGCGCGCTGTTTCCCCACGGCTACCAGGCGCTGATCGGCGTGACCCACTACGACCCGCAGGAAGAAGAGCAGCTGCTGCGCACCTACCTGGCCCACCGCCCGGCGGGGCTGCTGGTCACCGGCTTCGACCGCACCGAGGCATCGCGCCAGATGATCGCCGCCAGTGGCGTGCCGTGCGTGCACCTGATGGAGATGACCTCCGCGCCCGGCGTGTACTGCGTGGGCTTTTCGCAGCAGGACGGGGGCCACGGCATGACGGCCCATCTCCTGGCCCGGGGCCGTCGCCGCGTGGCGTTTGTCGCGGCCCAGCTCGACCCCCGCACCATGCAGCGCGCCGAAGGCTACCGCCGCTGCCTGAAGGAAGCGGGCCTGTACGACCCGAAGCTGGAACTGCTCAGCCCCCAGCCCTCGTCCATGCGGCTGGGCGGAGAACTGCTGGAGGAACTGCTGCGCACCCGCCCGGGCGTCGATGCCGTGTTCTTCTGCAACGACGACCTGGCGCAGGGCGGCCTGCTGGCAGCGCAGCGGCTGGGCCTGCAGGTGCCCGGCCAGGTCGCCATCGCGGGCTTCAACGACCTGGCCGGCAGCGACCAGATGCTGCCGCCGCTGACCACGGTGCGCACGCCACGCTCGGCCATCGGCGAGGCCAGTGCGCGCATGCTGCTCGCGCTGATGCGCGGCGAGGCGCCCGAGCGGAACTCGGTCGACCTGGGCTTTGAGTTGACCGTGCGGGGGAGCACCTGAAGGGAGGAGCAGCACAGGGGCCGGAAACCCTGGATTTCTAGCCTTTTTGGCCTCCAGCCCTCATGCACAAAGCGCTAGCCGCTATGGTTTTTGATTTCACCAAGGACCCCGCCGCGCCCCCAGCCCACATCCTCAGCCCGCGCCCATGGCCTCGTGCCAATACCCGACCGTTGCGCCCCGGGCCAGAAGGTGCGCCACGGCCGAGCCAGGATCCACCCAGCGAATGTAGGGCGTGGGGTCGCCGGCCAGCACCTTGAGGCCCACGGCCGTGCCAGAGGAGCCGGGCACGCAGGGGATGGGATTGGCCAACGTGCCCGGCACCAGTTCGGCGTATTCCGCCAGCGTGTCCTCGTGCTCGCGATAGCCGCGGTAGCGGTCGTATGTTTCGCGGTCCACGCGGGCCCAGCAGATGAAACCCAGCGGCTTGAGGTCATCGGCCTTGAACGGGACTTCCAGCTCACAGCTGATGAAGTACTGCTCGTCGCCGATGCGGCAGGTGAAGTCGTCGTCGAACACGAGTTCATGCTCACGCTCGAGGGCCGGGTCCGGCAGCCGCCACATCATGTAGGGCGAGAGTTCATCGTGGTCCTTGCCGCAGCTCGCGCAGGTGTATGCCATAGGGATCGACTCCTGTGATGTGCGCACTATGCACCGGCGTGGCGTGCCACGGACACCCGCGCGTCCTGGTACGGCAACAGCGGCGTGCCGCTTGGCCACGCCTTCAGCGCACCAGCCCGCACAGGGCGGCTGCCCAGTTTGCCGACGCACTCCAGCCCCCGGCCACGGGCCGATGGAGGTACGGCTGCACCAGGCCCCCGCCCTGCGCCGCACAACGGTGCCTGCGTTCTCTTGCAGCAGGCGCGCACGCAGCCATGCAGGCAGGTCGCGATGAATCGTTCGGTGGTTGAAAGTGCCATGGTCTCCATCAGCAGGCAGGCACCCGCGCCCTGCCCTGGCCGCGAAGGCTACCGCACACCGCCGGCCGCGGCCACCCTACCGGCGGAGGGCGGGCGTGCAAGAACCCATGTCCCGCGAGGCCGCGGGCCGCCGCCCACGCAACCGGCCGCCCGGCGCCTGTCAGACGGGCGCCAGCGCGCGGCTGGAAGACTTTGCCGCCTGGCCGCCCTTCATCTCCTTGCGCAGCGCCACCGCATCGCGCGTCTGCGCGGGCGCCGAGGCATCGATGCGGAACACCTGCACCGTTTCGGTCATGGTCTGGGCCTGGCCGTTGAGCTGCATGGCCGACGCGGCGTTCTCCTCCACCAGCGCGGCGTTCTGCTGCGTGATGGTGTCGAGCTGGGCCACCGCCGAGTTCACCTGCGAGATGCCGCTGAGCTGTTCGTTGGACGCGCTGTGGATCTCGCCGATCAGCGTGTTCACCCTGCGCACCAGCTCCAGCGATTCGGCCATGGTCTTCTGCGCGGCGTCGGTTTTTTCATGGCCCTCGCTCACCTTGGTGGCGGAGTCGTCGATCAGCTGGCGGATTTCCTTGGCGGCGGACTGCGTGCGGTGCGACAGGCTGCGCACCTCCGACGCCACCACCGCGAACCCCCGCCCCTGCTCGCCCGCGCGCGCGGCCTCCACGGCCGCGTTGAGCGCCAGGATGTTGGTCTGGAACGCGATGGAGTCGATGAGCTGCGTGATCTCGCTGATGCGGCCCGACGCGGCCTGGATCTGCTTCATCGTGCTGGCCACGCCATCCACGGCCTCGCTGCTGCGCTCGGCCACCCCGGTGGCCTGCGTGGCCAGCACCGTGGCCTGGCGCGCCGACTCGGCGGTTTGCTTGACGGTGCCGGTGATCTCCTCCATCGACGCGGCCGTCTGCTGCAGGTTGCCGGCCTGCGCCTCGGTGCGCGCCGACAGGTCCTGGTTGCCCTGCGCGATCTCGCGGGTGGAGACCTGCATGTGCTCGCTCTCCTGGCGCGCGTCGCGCACGATGGACAGCAGGTTCACGTTGAGCTGCGCCAGCGCCTTCTGCAGGTCGCCCACCGTGTCGCTGCGCGTGGCGCTGATCTTCTGCGTCAGGTCGCCTGCCGCCATGCGGTTGGCCCATCGCAGCATCTGCGCCAGCGGCGCGACCGTGACCTTGTGCAGGTAGGCCGCCATGGCCAGCGCCAGCAGCGCCACGGCCACCCACGCCACCCCGGACGCGAGCGTCACCGCATGCCCGCCCAGCCATGCGGCCCCGAACGAGGCGAGCACCAGCAGCAGCGTGCAGAGCATCATCTTGCCCAGGGGCCCCAGGCGCACCCAGCCGGCGACGCGGCCCCAGGACGTGTTCTTCACCAGCTGGCCCGCGCGCAGCACGTGCACGGACGTGCCGGCCTGCTTCTCGGCCTGCATCTGCCGGTACAGCCGGTCGGCCGCCTGGATCTCTTCGCGCGTGGCCTCGGTGCGCACCGACATATAGCCCGTGGGCTGGTCGCCCTGCATCAGCGGCGTCACGTTGGCCATCACCCAGTAGAAAGAGCCGTCCTTGCGCCGGTTCTTGACCGCCGCCGACCAGGGTGCGCCGCTGGCGATGGTGTCCCACATGTCGCGAAACGCCTCCTCGGGCATGTCCGGGTGCCGGATCATGTTGTGGGGCTGGCCCAGGAGTTCTTCCTTTTCGTACCCGCTGACCTCGATGAACATCGGGTTGCAGTACAGGATGCGCCCCTTGAGATCGGTGGTGGACACCAGGGTCTGGCCGGCGGGAAACGCATATTCCTGGGTGCTGACGGGCAGATTGACGCGCATGGTTGGTCCCTCATCAAAGAATGGGAATAGGCCGTTGCTCGGTCCACCGCCCCCTGGCATCACAAGACACGCCAGGCACGGATGCAAACCATGCTAATCCAGGAACTTGCAATCCTGAAACAAATTCGGGCCGTGTCGCGCCAAAAATCCCCAAACAGGTGCATCGCGCCCACACCGGGTTGGTGCGTTGCGCTGCACCATTCCAGGCACCCCGCCGGCCGGGCACCCCGCCGGCCGGGCACCCATCCCGGCCGCAGCGAACGCTGGCGCATGACGGCGCCCGGGCTGGGTTCCTTTTGCGCTTTGGCAATGCACCGGCTTGGCACAGCCATTGCTTGAGGAAGCCTGCGGCCAATGCGGGCCGCGTGTCAGCCCGGTGCAACGGCGGATTGGGCGAACAGGACGTTGGCGTCTTCATGGGCAGGCACAGGCTGGGACACAGCCCGAGCAGTCCATGCAGGCGCCTTTTTGTTTTTCTGCCCGGCTGGGGTGTGCTTGCGGCAGGCACCACGGCCCTTTTGCGCAAGATCGCCATGCTTCAATTTCGCGAGTTCCTCAAGTCCGGCCACGCGCCCACGCTGTGGTCGTCCTTTCTGTATTTCGGTTTCTCGTGCGCAATCTGGGTGATCAACGGTGCCATGGCGCCGTTCATCCGCGAGGCCTTCCAGCTCACACCCACGCAGATGGGCATGATGCTGTCCATCCCCATCTTCGCGGGCGCGCTCATGCGTTTTCCGCTGGGCATCCTGGCGCAGTACATCGGCCGCAAGAACGCCACGCTGGTCGAGATGGCCGGCATCTTCCTGGCCATGGGCTTTGGCTACATGTTCGTGCACACCTACAACGACCTGCTGGCCATGGGCATCCTGCTGGGCGTGGCGGGCGCCAGCTTTGGCGTGGCGCTGTCGCTGGGCTCGGGCTCGTTTCCGCCGCGCTACAAGGGCCTGGCCATGGGCATCGTGGGCGCCGGCAACGTGGGTACGGCGGTGGCCGCGCTGCTCGCCCCCGCGCTGGCGCAAAAGTTCGGCTGGCAGGCCGTGTATGGCTTTGCCGCCGTGAGCGTGGCCATCCCCGCGCTGGTGATGGCCGTCTACGCGAAGGAACCCCCGGACCTCGCGGCCCACAGCAGCTTTCGTGAACACATTGCCTGCCTGTTCGAGAAGGACGGCTGGGCCTTCAGCCTGATCTACGCCGTGACGTTTGGCGGCTTCATCGGCCTGACCGCCTTTTTGCCCAGCTACTTCTACGACCAGTTCAGCGTGAGCAAAGTGCAGGCAGGCCAGCTCACGATGATGGCGGCCTTTCTGGGCGCGGCCCTGCGCGTGTTCGGCGGCTGGCTGTCGGACCACTGGGGCGGCGTCAACACACTGACGGGCGTGCTGGCCATCACGGCCGTGAGCATGGTGCTGTGTGGCCTGGCAGAGAACTCGCTGCCCATCACCATGCTGCTGTTCCTGGTGTGTTTTGCAGCGCTGGGCGCGGGCAATGGCGCACTGTTCCAGCTGGTGCCGCTGCGCTGGCCGCTGACCACGGCGGTGGCGGGCTCGATGATCGGTGAGATCGGCGCGCTGGGCGGCGGCCTCATCCCCAACGGCATGGGCATCTCGCGCCAGTACACGGGCACTTACCTGTGGGGTTTCGTGGGCATCGCGGTGTGTGCGCTGGCCATGCTGCTGCTGCTGCGCGTGATGCAGATCCGCTGGACGCGGACCTGGGCCGAACGCGGCGGACGGGCCAGGACTTCCTCCTGAGGCGTCGCGGCCTTGCCTTGTGCCTGCCCACGGAGGCGCGGGCACGGGCCGCCCGAAAGGAAAAGCCCCTGCCCGGCATCCCCGCAGGGGCCGGGGCGGCTTCAGAGGCCGCGCACCACCGCGATGTTACCTTGAAGGAAAAACAGGCCCTGGCGCTTTCTCCATCAGCGCCAGCAGCTATGTTTTCAATAGCAATCAACCACCATTGCCGCCCCCTACCGGGGCAGGAACAGCAGCCAGTAGATCAGCAGCAGGTTCACCAGCACGCTCACCGCGAGCGCGATCTTCCACAGGGCCGTGGCATCGCGCTGCATCAGGGGCTGGGGGCCGGGGGCCGACAGGGGCCGCGACGCGCCGCGCTCCAGGGCCAGCAGCAGCTCCTCCGCCGTCTCGAAGCGCTGCGCGCGGTGGCGCGCCACGGCCTTCAGGGCGATCTGGTCGAGCCAGATGGGCACGCCCGGGTTGTGGCGGCTGGGGGCCACGGGGTCGCGGTGGTAGCGGCCCAGCTGGTACTGCACCACCTCGCCATAGGGCAGGCGCCCGTGGCTGAGCAGCTGGTACAGCGTGACACCCAGCGCGAACAGGTCGCTGCCCGCGTCGGGCAGCTGGCCGGCGGGATCGCCGTTGCGTTCGTAGCCCGGCCACTGCTCGGGGTTCATGTAGCTGGGGGTGCCCGCGTGCAGGCGGCGCGTGGCCTCGGGCTCGCGGCCCGAGAGGGCCACGCCCAGGTCCAGCACGCGCAGCACGCCGTCGTCGCCCAGGTGCAGGTTGTCGGGCTTGATGTCGCGGTGCACCACGCCCTGGCGGTGCAGCCAGCCCAGCACGCGCGCGGCCTGCACGGTCACCGTCACGGCCTGCCCCACGGCCAGGTGCTGGCGGTGGCGCAGGCGCTGCCCCAGCGTGTCGCCGGAATGCCAGTCGTACAGCAGGTAAAACGCGCTGGCCCCCGCGCCGTCGCCCGTGCCGGTGGCACCCAATGGCCAGTCGTTGAGCCGCGCCAGATGGGCTGCGGCCTGGCCCGACTGCATGCGCCGCGCCACCCAGGCCTCGTGCGCCAGCGTGGCGCGCTCCTGCGCGTCGTGGGCACGCGCGGGCAGCAGGGTCTTGAGGGCATACAGCCGCTGCGTGGCCCCGTCGCGCACCTGGTAGATGCGGTGGATGCCACTGTCGGCCACCAGGGCCGCCACCGTGAGGCCATCCACGGTGTCGCCCACCTTGAGCAGGGGCAGCACGGGCAGGTCCTGCGCACGGCGGGATTCATCCTGCAGCGTGGCCTCCAGAACGCCCTGCACCTGCACGATCAGCGCGGTCACGTTGTCGCTGCTGCCTCGGCGCAGCGCGGCCTGCACCAGCCCGTCGCTCAGGGCCTGCGCCGGCCCGCCCTGGCGCAGCAGCTGGCGCAGTTCGCGCACGGGAAGGCTGCCGTGCACGCCATCGGAGAGCAGCACGAACAGGTCGCCGCTGTGCAGTTCGCCCTGGCTGTAGTCCACCACCACATGGTCATCCAGGCCCATGGCACGGGTGAGCTGGTGGGCGAAGTCGTGCTGCGACATCACGTGGTCGGCGGTCAGCTGCTGCAGCCGGCCGCCGCGCAGCAGGTAGGCCCGCGTGTCGCCCACATGGGCCAGCGTGTACGACTGGCCGCGCAGCACCAGCGCGGTCACGGTGGTCAGCCCCACCGCGGGCTGGCGGCGCCGGTTCATGGACGCGAGCCAGCCGTTGTGGGCGGACAGGATGCGGTCCAGCGCCACCGTGGTATCCCAGGTGTCGGGCGTGGCGAAGTAGTCGTTCACCAGCGTGTTGACCGTGGTCTGGGCGGCCTCGCGGCCATTGCCGCCGGTGCTCACGCCATCGGCGATGGCGGCGATGGCACCCCGCTCGCGCTCGCGCCCCTGCCCGGACACCAGCGCGGCGAAGTCCTCGTTCAACGCCTTGCGCCCGGCCTGCGAGGTGTAGCCAAAGTCCAGTTCAAAACTCATGCACCAGCTCCATGCAGGTTTCATGCCCAAGGTGGTGCATGCCGCGCCCGCCGGGTGCGCGGGGCGGCACGGGTCCGGCCCCGGCCTGCCCCATTCTCCGGGCCCGGCGCCAGCCCGCGCCCCAGATGCGTGCAGGGCGACTGGCACAAGCATTGCTTAACGTAGGCAACGACCCTGCGGGGTCCCGCAATTCAGCCGTGCAATGGCGCACCGAGGAGTTGTACGGACAAAGGCGTCCCCACATGCCGTTTCGAATCGCATTCGAAGCAGCATCGTGTGGACGCCTTTTTTGTTTTTCGCGCCGCCCCGGCGGCGCAACGGACGGAGTCACGATGAAAAAGCTCAAGCTGGTGATGGTGGGGAACGGCATGGCCGGTGTGCGCACGCTGGAAGAGCTGCTCAAGATTGCCCCCGATCTGTACGACATCACGGTGTTCGGCGCAGAGCCGCACCCCAACTACAACCGCATCCTGCTCTCCCCCGTGCTGGCCGGCGAGCAGACCATCGACGAGATCATTCTGAACGACTGGTCCTGGTATGCCGACAACCACATCACGCTGCACACCGGCTTCACGGTGACCGACGTGGACCGCGTGCGCCACGTGGTCAGCGCGACCAGTGCCGCAGGCGACGTGATCACCGCCGAATACGACCGCCTGATCATGGCCACCGGCTCGAACCCGTTCATCCTGCCCGTGCCGGGCAAGGACTTGAAGGGTGTGCTGGCCTACCGCGACATCGCCGACACCCAGGCCATGATCGACGCCGCCGCCACCTACAAACACGCCGTGGTCATCGGCGGCGGCCTGCTGGGCCTGGAGGCCGCCAACGGCCTCATGAAGCGCGGCATGCAGGTCACCGTGGTACACGTGGCGGGCTGGCTCATGGAACGCCAGCTGGACGACGTGGCGGGCAAGATGCTGCAGGACTCGCTGCAGCAGCGCGGCATGCAGTTCCTGATCGGCGCGCAGACGCAGGAACTGGTGGGCAACGCCGATGGCCGCGTGGCAGGCATCAAGTTCAAGGATGGCACCGAGGTGCCCGCCGACCTCGTGGTGATGGCCGTGGGCATCCGCCCCAACACGCAGCTCGCCGAAAAGATGCGCCTGCACGTGAACCGCGGCATCGTGGTGAGCGACACGCTGCAGACCACCACCGACGCGCGCATCTACGCCGTGGGCGAGTGCGCCGCGCACCGGGGCATCGCCTATGGCCTGGTGGCCCCGCTGTTCGAGCAGGGCAAGGTGCTGGCCAACCACCTGGCCGAGTTCGGCATCGGCCGCTACCAGGGCTCGCTCACCTCCACCAAGCTCAAGGTCACCGGCATCGACCTGTTCTCGGCCGGCGACTTCCAGGGCGGCGAAGGCACCGAGGAAATCGTGATGAGCGACCCCTTCGGCGGTGTGTACAAGAAACTGGTGCTCAAGGACGACAAGCTCGTGGGCGCGTGCCTGTACGGCGACACGGTGGACGGCAGCTGGTATTTCAAGCTGCTGCGCGACGGCCGCACGGTGAGCGACATCCGCGACCGGCTCATGTTCGGCGAATCCAACATGGGCGACACGGGCCACCAGGGCCAGAGCAAGGCCGCCGCCATGCAGGACAGCGACGAGGTCTGCGGCTGCAACGGCGTGACCAAGGGCGCCATCTGCAAGGCCATCAAGGAAAAAGGCCTGTTCACGCTGGACGAAGTGCGCAAGCACACCAAGGCCAGCGCATCCTGCGGCTCGTGCACCGGTCTGGTGGAGCAGATCATCATGTTCACGGCGGGCGGCGACTACAGCGCCACGCCCAAGACCAAGGCCATGTGCGGCTGCACCGACCACGGCCACCAGGCCGTGCGCGATGCGATCCGCACAGCCAAGCTGGTGACCATCGCCGACGTGTTCAGGTTCATGGAATGGAAGACGCCCAATGGCTGCGCCAGCTGCCGCCCCGCGGTCAACTACTACCTCATCAGCACCTGGCCCAAGGAGGCCAGGGACGATCCGCAAAGCCGCTTCATCAACGAACGCAGCCACGCCAACATCCAGAAAGACGGCACCTACAGCGTCATCCCGCGCATGTGGGGCGGCGAGACCACGGCCGACGAACTGCGCCGCATCGCCGATGCGGTGGACAAGTACAAGATCCCCACCGTCAAGGTCACGGGAGGCCAGCGCATCGATTTGCTGGGCGTGAAGAAGGAAGACCTGGTCAACGTGTGGAAGGACATCGGCATGCCCAGCGGCCACGCCTACGCCAAGGCCCTGCGCACCGTGAAGACCTGCGTGGGCAGCGAGTGGTGCCGCATGGGCACCCAGGACAGCACGCAGATGGGCAAGGACCTGGAGCGCGCCATGTGGCGCATGTACGCCCCGCACAAGGTCAAGTTCGCCGTGAGCGGCTGCCCGCGCAATTGCGCCGAGGCCGGCATCAAGGACGTGGGCATCATCGGTGTGGACTCGGGCTGGGAGATGTACGTGGCCGGCAACGGCGGCATCAAGACCGAGGTGGCGCACTTCTTCACCAAGCTCAAGACCGCCGAGGAAGTGCTGGAGTACACGGGCGCGTTCTGCGAGCTGTACCGCCAGGAGGGCTGGTACCTGGAACGCACCGTGCACTACGTGGACCGCGTGGGCCTGGACTACGTCAAAAAACGCATCCTCGAAGACCACGAAGGCCGCAAGGCCCTGTGGGAGCAGCTGCAGTTCGCGCTCGACGGCGAGCCCGACCCCTGGTTCGAGTTCGACAAGGCGGCGGTGGACACCCGCCAGTTCGCCCCCCTGGGCGCCTGAGCCCCCACGGAGCACACCCCATGCAACGCAGAACCCTCCTGACCGCCGCGGCCTGTGGCGCCCTGGCCCCGCTGGGCAACGCCCACGCCCAGGTCACCGACCTCAACGACGCCATCAACAAGGCCGGGCGCCAGCGCATGCTGAGCCAGCGCGTGGGCAAGGCCTGGCTGGCCCTGTCCCACAAGGCCGACACGCCCACGGCGCGCCACGTGCTGGGCCAGTCCATCGCGCTGTTCGAGCGCCAGCTGGCGGAGCTCAAGGCCTTTGCGCCCTCGCCCGCCATCCGCGAGACCTATGTGAAGCTGGAAACCGCCTGGGCCGCCCACAAGGTCACGCTGGCGGCCGAAACCTCGTCCGCCGACAACGCCAGCGCCATGCTGCAGGCCGATGCCAAGGTGCTGGCCCTGGCCCATCAGGGCACCACGCAGTACGAAGCCGCGCTGGGCAAGCCCGTGGGCCAATTGGTCAACGTTGCGGGCCGCCAGCGCATGCTGAGCCAGCGCATGGCCAAGTTCTACCTGGCCGCCATGCTGCCCGTGGACGCGGCCACCGCCACCACCGAGATCGCCAAGGCGCGCGGCGAATTCATCGCCGCCACCGAGCTGCTGCGCAACGCCCCCCAGGCCACCAGCCGCATCCGCCAGGAGCTGCAGCTGGCCGACGGGCAGTGGGTTTTTTTCGACGCCGCGCTGCAGCGCATGCAGGGCGGCGGCAACGTGAACCGCCAGGTGGCCGAGGTGTTCGTGGCCAGCGAGAACCTGCTCTCCAGCATGGACCGCGTGACCGGCCTGTACGCCGCGCTTTCCGCCTGAGCCCGGCTGTTCGTCCGGTACCCCGTCCCACGGCCCCACGCCCCCGCAACACAAAAAAATCGAAGGAATCATCGCCATGACCATGACCACGACCACCCCCGCCGACTGGAAGCTGATCTGCCGCGTGGACGACATCCCCGAGCTGGGCTCGCGCCGCGTGGCGCGCCCCCAGGGCCTGGACGTGGCCGTGTTCCGCAACGATGCCGGCGGCGTGTTCGCGCTGCTGGACCGCTGCCCGCACAAGGGCGGTCCGCTGTCGCAGGGCATCGTGTTTGGCACCCACGTGGCGTGCCCGCTGCACAACTGGACCATCGGCCTGTGCGACGGCCAGGCCTCGGCGCCCGACGAAGGCTGCACGCCGCGTTTCGCCGTGAAGGTGGAAGACGGCAGCGTGTACCTGGACGCCACGGAACTGGCCTCGCACGCGCTGGACCTGGCACGGCCGCTGGCCGGGCCCGCGCGGCGCGGCGTGGCGGCGTGAAGAAGAAGCCCCGGAGCCAGCTCCGCGCCAGAAGGCCTGTCGCCCGAAAATGCTAACAAATTCATAGCTTTCAGCGCTTACCACACAAGCGCTGGAGCACAAAAACACCGGAATCCACGCCATGCAAGAAACCAAATCCACCTGCCCCTACTGTGGCGTAGGCTGCGGCGTGATCATCGAAAGCGACGGCCCCCAGATCACCGGCGTGCGGGGCGACCCAAACCACCCCGCCAACTTTGGCCGCCTGTGCACCAAGGGCTCGACCCTGCACCTCACCGCCAGCAGCCCCATCACGCTGCAGACCCGGTTGCTGCAGCCGCAGCAACGTCTGCAGCGCAGCGATGCTCCACGCGCCATCTCATGGGACACGGCCCTGGGCCTGGCCACCGAGAAGTTTGCCCACACCATCCAGCAGCACGGCCCCGACGCCGTGGGCTTCTACGTGAGCGGCCAGTTGCTGACCGAGGACTACTACGTCTTCAACAAACTCGCCAAGGGCCTGATCGGCACCAACAACATCGACACCAACTCGCGCCTGTGCATGAGCAGCGCCGTGGCGGGCTACAAGCAGACGCTGGGCGCCGACGCACCGCCCGCCTGCTACGACGACGTGAAACACGCGCAGTGCCTGTTCATCGTGGGCAGCAATGCGGCCTGGGCGCACCCCATCCTGTTCCGCCGCATCGAAGACGCGCGCGCCGCCAACCCCGGCATGAAGGTCATCGTGGCCGACCCGCGCCGCACCGACACGGCCGGCATGGCCGACCTGTTCCTGCCCATCCAGCCGGGCAGCGACGTGATGCTGTTCAACGGCATGCTGCACATCATGCTGTGGGAAGGCTGGATCGACGCCGCCTACATCGGCGCGCACACCACGGGCTTCGACGAACTCAAGGCCCTGGTGCGCGACTACACACCCGAACGCGTGGCGCAGACCTGTGGCATTTCGGTGGCCGACCTGACCACCGCCGCCAAGTGGTTTGCGCAGTCCAAAGCCACGCTCAGCCTGTACTGCCAGGGCCTGAACCAGAGCAGCAGCGGCACGGCCAAGAACGCAGCGCTCATCAACCTGCACCTGGCCACCGCGCAGATCGGCAAGCCCGGCGCGGGCCCGTTCAGCCTGACCGGCCAGCCTAACGCCATGGGCGGGCGCGAGGTGGGCGGCCTGGCCAATCTGCTCAGCGCCCACCGCGACCTGGCCAACCCGCAGCACCGCGCCGAAGTGGCCGCGCTGTGGGGCGTGGCCGACGTGCCCAGCAAGCCCGGCAAGACGGCGGTGGAGATGTTCCAGGCCGCGGCCGACGGCGAGATCAAAGCCCTGTGGATCGCCTGCACCAACCCCGCGCAGAGCATGCCCGACCAGGCCACCGTGCGCCGCGCGCTGCAGCGCGCCGAGTTCGTGGTGGTGCAGGAGGCCTTTGCCACCGCCGCCACCGCGCAGTACGCCGACCTGCTGCTGCCCGCCACCACCTGGGGTGAAAAAACCGGTACCGTGACCAACAGCGAGCGCCGCATTTCGCGCGTGCGCCCCGCCGTGCCTGCCCCCGGCGAAACACGCCACGACTGGGCCATTGCGGTGCAGTTCGCGCACCAGCTGGAGGCCCGCCTGCGCCCCGGCCAGCCCACGCTGTTCCCCTACACCACCGACCACGCCGACCAGGGCGCCGAAACCGTGTGGAACGAGCACCGCGAAAGCACGCGAGGGCGCGACCTGGACATCACCGGCCTGTCGTGGGAGATGCTCGAATCCCAAGGGCCACAACAGTGGCCGCTGCCCGAGGGCGCCGCCACCGGCAAGGCGCGCCTGTACGAAGACGGCGTTTTCCCCACCGCCGATGGTCGCGCACGTTTTGCAGCACACGCCTGGTTGCCCACGGCCGAACAACGCGAATCGCGCTACCCCTTCAGCCTGACCACGGGCCGCCTGCGCGACCAGTGGCACGGCATGACCCGCACGGGCACCCTGGGACGCCTCTTCGGCCACGTGGCCGAGCCCAGCGTGCAGCTGCACCCGCAGGACATGGAGCGGCGCGGCCTGAAGAACGGCGACCTGGTCTATGTGACGAGCAAGCGCGGCACCATCGTGGTGCCCGCGCAGGCCGACACCACGGTGGGCCTGTCGCAGGCCTTCATGGCCATGCACTGGGGCAGCGAATTCTTGAGCGGCTGCTCGTCCACCGGCGAGCGGCTGGCGGGCGTGAACGCGCTCACCACCTCGGCCTACTGCCCCACGTCCAAGCAGCCTGAGCTCAAGCACGCGGCCGTGAAGGTGCTCAAGGCCGAGCTGCCCTGGACGCTGCTGGCCATGGCCTGGCTGCCCGCCAGCAGCGCCCAGGCCACGCGCGAGGCGCTGTCCGCGCTGATGGCGCAGTTTCCGTTTGCCAGCTGCGTGCCCTTCAGCAACAACACGCCGCTGGGCGAACCCGGGCGCGAGCGCGTGGGTGTGCTGCTGCGCGCCGCCGCGCACGAAGCCCCGCCGGACGCCACGGTGGAACACATCGAAGCCCTGATGGGCCTGGCCACCACCGACACGCTGCGCTACGCCGACAAGAAACGCGGCCAGCGCCGCGCCGCGCGGCTGGCACGCCACGGTGACACCACCACGCTCGAAGGCATCGTGCTGGCGGGCGACACCAGCGCCGAGGGCTGGCTCAAGACCCTGCTGCAGGAAGAACTGCCCGCGCAGACCTACGGCCGCCTGCTGCTGGTGCCCGGCGCCAAGGCCCCCGTGGCCGTGCAGTCGCGCGGCAAGTCGGTGTGCACCTGCTTCAACGTGACGGACACCGCCATCACCGCCGAGCTGGCGCGCTGCCACGGCACCGACGACGACCGCCTGGCCCAGCTGCAAGGCAAGCTGCGCTGCGGCACCAACTGCGGCTCGTGCCTGCCCGAACTCAAGCGCATGGTGCGCGCCACCGGCCCATTGGCGTCCAAGCCCCTGGCGCAGGCCACCATATAACCAAAAGTTCTCTGGGTTGCAGGAAAATAGCGGCTCAGTTCCCCCTAGAACCCCCACAAGGACTTGTGCAACAGGGCTCCAGCTAGGCATTTTCGGCGCAGACAGTACGCCTGTACGGCAAGCCGAAATAACGACGCTGGAGCCCTGTTTCACAAGTCCCGCAAAAAAACACCATGGGCATCAGTCAGTACATCAAGGAGATCGGGCGCGGCGCGCGCGGCGCCAAGCCGCTCGCGCGCGCGCAGGCCACGGATCTGTTCGGCCAGGTGCTGGATGGGCAGGTGAGCGACCTGGAGATCGGCGCCTTTTGCCTGGCCATGCGCATCAAGGGCGAGACCTCGGAGGAGATGTGCGGCTTCCTGGATGCCACGCACCAGCGCCTGGCCCTGCTGCCCGCCACCGACCGACCGCTCATCGTGCTGCCCAGCTACAACGGTGCGCGCAAGCTGCCCGTGCTGACGCCGCTGCTGGCCCTGCTGCTGGCGCGCGAGGGCCTGCCCGTGCTGCTGCATGGCATGCGCACCGAGGCGCGCCGCATTCTGGCATCGGATGTGCTGCTAGCGCTGGACGCACCTGCGCTGACAGCTCCTGAAAAGATAGCAAATGGCACGGTGCGCCACATCCATACCCAGCACCTGCACGCGGGCCTGGCGCGCCTGCTGGCCGTGCGCGAGGTGGTGGGCCTGCGCAACCCCGGGCACAGCGTGGTCAAGCTGATGAGCCCGTGCGCGGGGCCCTCGGTGGTGGTCACGGCCTACACCCATCCTGAATACTTCGAGATGCTGCAGACCACCTTCCACACGCTGGGCATGAGCGCGCTGCTCTCGCGCGGCCTGGAAGGGGAGGTCGCCACCGACCCCCGCCGCACGCCCCGCTACGACGGTTTCGTGCACGGCGTGCACAAGGTGCTGGAAGCGCAGCAGCCCGGCACGGCCAGCGAGGTGCCGGGCCTGCCGGCCGAGATCGACGTCGCCACGACCGCCACCTACACGCGCCGCGTGCTGGCGGGTGAGTTGCCGGTTCCACCCGCGATTGCGCGCCAGGTGGAACATATCTTGCAACTTGCCGATCAAACAGTTTCGGAGACATCCCCATGAGCCGCCCCACACCCCCCGCCACCCTGCCCCCCTCCAAGCCCCACCTGGGCACCGGAGGCAGCTGCACGCTGGTCGGCGCGGGCCCGGGCGACCCGGAGCTGCTGACGATCAAGGCCCTCAAGGCGATCCAGGCAGCCACCGTGCTGCTGGTGGACGACCTGGTGAGCGATGCCATCGTGGCCCACGCATCTCCCACGGCACGCATCATCTACGTGGGCAAGCGCGGCGGCTGCAAGAGCACGCCGCAGGCCTTCATCGAGAAACTGATGCTGATGGCGGTGAACGAAGGCGAGAACGTCGTGCGCCTCAAGGGCGGCGACCCGTTCATCTTCGGCCGCGGCGGCGAAGAGGTGGAGCACCTGCGCGCAGCGGGTGTGCCGGTCACCGTGGTCAACGGCATCACGGCGGGCCTGGCGGGCCTGACCTCGCTGGGCGCGCCGCTCACCCACCGTGAGCATGCCCACGGCGTGGTGTTTGTCACCGGCCACGCCAAGCCCGGCGACGCGGGCACCGACTGGCGCCAGCTGGCCGCCACGGCCCGCGACGCCAGGCTCACGCTGGTGATCTACATGGGCGTGAGTGGCGCTGCCACCATCGAGCAGGAGCTGCTCACCGGCCTGCCGGCCGACACCCCCGTGGCCATCATCCAGCACGCCAGCCTGCCGCACCAGCGGCAGGCCGTCACCACGCTGGGAGCGCTGCATGCCACCATCACCCACGAAGGGCTGGCCAGCCCGTCGGTGATCGTGGTGGGCGATGTGGTGCGCGGCGTGGCCCTGGCATCGCAGGACGCTCCCCTGGCGCGCCGCGCCGTGTAGGCCGAGGACGCCACGCCGCCTCCCCACGGTCCCGGCCGGGGCCGCCGCACCGTGCGCCCCACGGCCAACGGCACACCGCTGGCGGTCCCATCGTTCCCCCGCACGGCGGCCATCCGGCGGCCACGCGCTGGCCCGGCTATTGCTTGAAGTATGTATCTGAATGCAATGAGCACAAGGACCACCATGGCAGCCTATTCCCTCTCCCCACGCCCAGGCACGTCCGCACCGCCTTCCACCCTGCCCATGCCTTCGCCACCGGCGGCACGCGATGCCGAGATGTCGCTGGTCAACCTCGCCGCCCGCCAGCGCATGCTGTCCCAACGCATGGTGCTGCAAACCGTGCTGGCCGCCGGCGGCAGCGACCTGCACCTGAAGGCCGCGCGCGGCACCCTGGCCCTGTTCACCGCCAGCCAGGCCCGGCTGGTGGACACGCCCCGCCATTTCAACGCTCCCGACGCCGACCGCATCCGCAAGGTGTATGGGCAGCCCGGAGGCGTGGGCACCGTCATCGATGCCTTTGCCCAGCAGGTCGCCACCGCGCTGGACCTGACGGAGCGCCACAGCCCACGCGTCGAGGAAGTGCTCGCGCGGCTGGTGGAGACCACCGACGGCGTGCTGGAGGCACTCAACACCGCCACCACGGTGTTCGACCAGGTGGGCAAGGCCCAGTCCGAAACCCTCATGAAGGAACTGGCGGGCATCGTGGAGTCCATCCAGACGGTGGCCCGCGAGGCCAAGGTGGTCAGTTTCAATGCGCAGGTCATGGCGGCGCGCGCGGGCCAGCACGGGCGGGAATTTGCCGTGGTGGCGAACGTGCTTTCGGGCATCACCCATGAAATCGACGGCCTTTCGCTGCAGGCCGTGTCGCTGGCAGGCCGCACCCGCAACGCGGCCTGACCCCCATTACGCAAAGATGGCGCGAACGTCCCGGAAGACCGCGAACAGCCTCTTACAATTGGCATCCATGGAAACGCCGCCGGTGCGCGGGGCGCCCACACTGCGAGAGCGCAGGCCCGCCCGCCAGGGGCCTGCCCGCTGACTGCCAGACACAACACCATTTTCGGGAGATGCGCGAGCCATGAAGATCACCACCCTGTGCAAGAGCCTGGCGTTGGCCGGCTGCCTGCTGGCCAGCGCCAGCGCGGCCTGGAGCTACGAAATCAACGCCGGCAAGGTGCTGGACGGTGCGGGCAAGGCCATCCAGCTGCGCGGCGTGAACTGGTTTGGCTTCGAGACCAGCAACCATGTGGTGCACGGCCTGTGGGCACGCAACTGGACCGACATGATCACGCAGATGCAGGCGCAGGGCTTCAACGCCGTGCGCCTGCCCTTCTGCCCCGCCACCTTGCATGGCTCCGCCACGCCCAGCAGCATCGACTACGGCCGCAATGCCGACCTGCAGGGCCTGTCGGCCATCCAGGTGATGGACAAGGTCGTCGGCGAGCTGAGCAACCGCGGCATGTATGTGCTGCTGGACCACCACACCCCCGATTGCCAGACCATCAGCGAGCTCTGGTACACCCCGGGCTACAGCGAGCAGCAGTGGATCAGCGACCTGACCTTTGTGGCGCAGCGCTATGCGGGCGTGCCCGGCGTGATCGGCATCGACATCAAGAACGAACCCCACGGCGCGGCCACCTGGGGCACCGGCAACAACGCCACCGACTGGAACCGCGCGGCCGAGCGCGCCGCGGCGGCCGTGCTGCAGGTGGCGCCCCAGTGGCTGATCGCGGTGGAAGGCATCGGCGAAAACCCCAGCTGCTCGGGTGGCAACGCGCACTTCTGGGGCGGCAATCTGGAACCCCTGGCCTGCACGCCGCTGAACATCCCGGCCAACCGCCTGCTGCTGGCGCCGCACACCTACGGGCCGGATGTCTACGTGCAGCCCTACTTCAACGCCTCCAACTTCCCGAGCAACATGCCGGCCATCTGGGACCAGCATTTCGGCCAATTCGTGCAGGCGGGCTATGCCGTGATGCTGGGCGAGTTCGGCGGCAAGTTGGGCCGCGGCGATGCGCGCGACGTGTTGTGGCAGAACGCGCTGGTGGACTACATGGTCGGCAAGGGCATGCGCAGCGGCTTCTACTGGTCGTGGAACCCCAACAGTGGCGACACGGGCGGCATCCTGGACGACGACTGGACCACCGTGCGCGCCGACAAGGTCCAGTTGCTGCAACGGCTGTGGGGCGATGCAACCACGCCCACACCCACGCCAACGCCGACTCCGACCCCCACCCCGACGCCAACGCCCACCCCGGCCGCGAACTTCTCCGTCCTGCAGACGACGGACAGCGACTGGGGTTCCGGCTATTGCCAGCGGGTCCAGATCGTGAACACGGGCACCACCCAGGGCAACTGGGCCATCACCGTCCCGGTGAGCGGCACCGTCAACAACCTGTGGAACGCCACCTGGTCCCAGGCGGGCAGCAACCTCAACGCCTCTGGCGTGGACTGGAACAAGACGCTCTCTCCCGGAGCGGCGGCCGAATTCGGCTTCTGCGCCGTCCGCTGATCATCACCCCGCGCCGCCGTCGCGCGGCGGCGCGCATACCGCCAGCCAGCCCATCCATCAAGCCGTCAGGTGCCCGCCGACTCGCGCACCTGCTGGAAGCGTTGCGCCAGCTCTTTGCGCAGCGCCTTGCGCAGCAGGGCCGCTTCCCAGCGGCGGCGTTCGTCGGCCGTGGACGGCGACAGTGCCGGCACCGTCACCGGCTTGCGCGATTCATCCACCGCCACCATGGTGAAGAAGCAGCTGTTCACATGGCGCACCACCTGCGAGCGGATGTCCTCGGCCACCACCTTGATGCCGATCTCCATGGACGATGACCCCGTGTAGTTCACGCTGGCCAGGAAGGTCACCAGCTCACCGACATGGATGGGCTGCAGGAACATCACCTGGTCCACGCTGAGCGTGACCACGTAACACGCCGAATACCGGCTGGCGCACGAATAGGCCACCTGGTCCAGCAGCTTGAGAATGGCGCCACCGTGCACATTGCCCGAGAAATTGGCCATGTCGGGCGACATGAGCACGGTCATGCTGAGTTGGTGGGAAGGGATGTTCATGCCGCGATTCTAGGGGCCGCACCGTCTCGGCGGCACAACGCCACGGCCGCTACACTCCCGCCACACAAGCCAGTTCAAGGCACCTGGTGCCGGAGGGAAAACATGCTCGAAATCGACAAGCTCAATGAATTCACCGAAAGCCACGGCGCGCTGCGAACGGGGCGCGGACTGGTGTCGGGCGTGATCGCGCTCACGCTCGCGATCCTGTGCTTCCTGGGCGTGCTGGCCTTCCACTTCCCCGAATACCTGACCACGCCACAGCTGCGCAAGAGCTACGACGTGACGGTGATCCGCACCATCATGCTGGCGGCCATGGCGATCGCGGGCGGCATCTCGCTGGTCAACATCCTGTTCAACCGCTCGCGCTGGCTGGCCACGTTTGCCTTCGCCATGGTGGCGCTGGCCGCCTTCCTGGGCGGCCACAAGGTGGAGGTGGACCCGAACTTTCCCGACAACACGCCCTACATCGGCCTGGACTGGTTCATCCTGGACCTGCTGGGCAGCTCGCTGATCTTCATCTTCATCGAGAAGCTGTTCGCGCTGCGCAAGGACCAGCCCATCTTCCGCGCCGAGTGGCAGACCGATTTCCACCACTTCATCGTGAACCACATGGTGGTGGGCTTCGTGCTGCTGGCCACCAACCTGCTGGTGCACAAGTTCTTCGGCTGGGCCGCCAACGACGGCATCCGCGGCTGGGTGCAGGGCCTGAACTTCTGGGTGGCGCTGTTCCTCATCGTGCTCGTGGCCGATCTCGTGCAGTACTGGACACACCGCGCCTACCACGAGGTGCCGCTGCTGTGGCGCCTGCACGCCGTGCACCACAGCGTGAAAAGCATGGACTGGATGGCCGGCTCGCGCCAGCACATCCTGGAGCTGCTGATCACGCGCACCCTGGTGCTCGCGCCCATCTACGTGCTGGGCTTTTCCAAGGAAGTGATCGACGCCTACATCGTGGTCGTCGGCTTCCAGGCGGTGTTCAACCACGCCAACGTGAGCGTGCGCCTGGGGCCGCTGCGCTACGTGCTGGTCACGCCCAACTTCCACCACTGGCACCACAGCCAGGACCAGGAGGCGCTGGACAAGAACTACGCGGCGCACTTTGCTTTTCTCGACTACCTGTTCGGCACCGCCGTGAAAAGCACCAAGCTCTGGCCCGAGCACTATGGCGTGCTGGGCGACTACGTGCCCAACGGGTTCGTCAAGCAGTTCAAGTTCCCGTTCACCTGGAAAGGGTGAGGCGGGTTCGTCCGACGCACTACGGCTTGCCGAGCTCGGCTTCGAGCGACTTCAGCTGGTTGCGCAGCTCGTTGGTTCGCGCCTCGCACGCGGCCTTGTCCTTGTCGGCACCGGCGGCGCGCTCCTGCGCGAACTGGGAGCCTGAGGCCAGGGTGCTGCGCCGCAGCGGGCCGGCGTGGGCCACGGCGGTATCCGGCGCCGTGGCCGCACATTCCTGCTGGCTGCGCTCGACGGCCGCGCGCGCCTGGGGCACGCCCTGGTTCTGCAGATAGTGCTTGCGCTGCCAGGTCGCGCCGAAGGCGCCTTCCTTCGCGGTGGAAGGGGCAGGCTGCACGGGGGTGGCGCCCTGCATGGCGGGCCGCACCTCGACCTTCTCGCCCTGGCCCGGGCAGGGCCCGTCCTGGAACGACACCTTGCCATCGGCGTCCGTGCATTTGTTGATGGCCCAGGCCGGGGCCAGAAAGCCCAGCAGCAGCAACAGCAGGGCGCAGGCGGCATAGCGGATCGGATTCATGGAACAGTCCTTGGCGGATGGATGGCGCATGCTAACGCCCCGCGCGGCCAGTCCCCCGGGCGACGGTGCTTGCGGGGAAACCCCGTGGCCGCCCGCGCGGCAACCTTCCTACCATGGGCTCCCCTTGCCGCCCCTGGAGACCCCATGCCCGTTGTGCCGCCCTCCGACGCCCGCCTCGCCCTTGCCGCCAGCGCCGCCCACGCCCCCTTCGGCCCATGCCGCCGCACTCTGCTGTGCTGGGCCGCCGCCGCGCTGTCGCCACTGCCGGCCATGGCCCAGGCGCAGCCCCGCGCAGACGTGAGGGGCGACATCCTGATCGGCAGGTCCACCGCGCTGTCGGGCGGCATGGCACCGTTTCTGCAGCCCATCCATGAAGGCCAGGATGCCGCCATCGAGGACGCCAACGCCAAGGGCGGCATCGGGGGACGCAAGATCCGCCTGGTGACCATGGACGATGGCTTCGACCCGCGCCGCACGCTGGAAAACGCCGTGCAGCTGAGTGAAAAAGAAGGCGTGGTAGCCCTGTTCGGCGTGTCGGGCACCTCGCAGGTCATCGGGCTGCTGCCCTACCTCGCGCAGGCCAGGCTGCCGCTGATCTCCGTGTACACCGGCAGCCCGGCGGTGCGCGCGCAGCAGCACCCGTACCTGTTCACCACGCGCGCCAGCTATGCCGATGAGCTGGTCAGGATCGTGCGCAACCTGGTGGCGGTGCAGACCCTGCGCATTGCCGTCGCCTACGAAAACAACGACTTCGGCAAGCTGCTGCTGCCGCTGGTTGAAAAAACGATCGCGGCCGAAGGCGCCACCATGGCGGGCTCGCACGCGCTGGACCCCAAAGGCCAGGACGCCGCCGATGCCGCCAAGGCGCTGGCCGCGCACAAGCCACAGGCCGTGTTGCTGGTGGCGGCGGGCCCTCCGGTGGTGGCGTACGTGCGCGCCAACCGCGCACATCTGGGCGTGCCGGTGTATACCTTATCGCTGGGCGCGGGCTCGGCGGTGCTGCGGGCGCTGGGCGAAGACGCGCGCGGCCTGGCCGTGGCACGCACGGGCCCCTCGCCCAGCCGGCCGACCATCGCGCTCACGCGGGACTTCCAGGCGTCGATGAAGCGCCACGACAAGCCCGTGGACTACGACCGTTACACCGGCTACATGGATGCGCGCGTGCTCATCGAGGGCCTGCGCGCAGCGGGGCCCGGCGTGACGCGCGCGAGTCTGGTGCAGGCCATGCAGGGGCTGGGCAACCTGGACCTGGGCGGCTACGGCTACCAGTTCAGCGCACAGAACCACCACGGCTCGAACTTCGTGGACATCGCGGTGGTGGGCTCGGGTGGCGTGTACCGGCAATAGGCACCGGTTCGAGGGGCCTACCCGCCCCGTGCGAACGCTGCGGCGACAATGGCGGCCCGCCAACGCCGCCTTCGCCCCACCGTGCCCCACGCTTCCTCCCCTCCATTCGACGTAGTCATCATCGGCGCCGGCGCCGCCGGCCTGTTCTGCGCCGCCCAGGCGGGCCAGCGGGGCCTGAAGGTGCTGCTGATCGACCATGCCGAGAAGGTGGCCGAGAAGATCCGCATCTCGGGCGGCGGGCGCTGCAACTTCACCAACCGCGACCTCGATCCCGCCGCGCCCCACAAGCACTTCGTGGGGCAGAACCCGCAATTTTGCCGCTCGGCGCTCTCGCGCTACACCCCCGCCGACTTCATCGCGCTGGTACAAAAACACGGCATCGCGTTCCACGAAAAACACAAGGGCCAGCTGTTCGCCGACCGCTCGGCCGAGGACATCATCGCCATGCTGCTGGCCGAGTGCGCGGCGGGCCAGGTGACGCACTGGCAGCCTTGTGCGGTCAAGAATATAGTGTTTTCAGCCCCTGGCGCTGATCCATCAAGCGCTGGCAGCTATCAAATTGATACCGACCGGGGCCCGGTGCGGGCGCGCTCGCTGGTGATCGCCACGGGCGGGCTGTCCATTCCCAAGATCGGCGCGACCGACTTCGGCTACCGGCTGGCGCAGCAGTTCAACATCCCGCTCATCGAACGCCGCCCGGGTCTGGTGCCGCTGACCTTTGATGGCGCGGGCTGGGCGCCGTATGCGCAACTCGCGGGCTTGGCGCTTCCGGTGCAAATCAGCACCGGTGCCAAGAAAGCCCGTATGGCCTTCGACGAAGACCTGCTGTTCACCCACCGCGGCCTCTCAGGCCCGGCCGTGCTGCAGATCTCCAGCTACTGGCAGGAGGGCACGCCGCTGGCCATCGACCTCGCGCCCACGGTGGATCTGCCCGCCGCGCTGGCGCAGGGCAAGGCCCGTTCGCGCAAGCTGATTGCCAACGAGCTGGCCGCCCTCGTCCCGGGCCGCCTGGCGGACGCCTGGGCCCAGCGCGAGGCCGACTGGCAGCGCCCCATCAACGAGGCCAGCGACAAGGCCCTGGCGCGGCTGGCCGAACAGCTGGCGCGCTGGGAGCTCACGCCCACCGGCACCGAGGGCTACAAGAAAGCCGAGGTCACGCTCGGCGGCGTGGACACGCGCGTGCTGTCGCAGCAGACCATGGAGTGCAAGACGCAGCCGGGCCTGTACTTCATTGGCGAAGTGGTGGACGTGACGGGCTGGCTGGGCGGCTACAACTTCCAGTGGGCCTGGGCCAGCGCCCATGCCTGCGCGCAGGCGCTGCCGCTGGCGGCGCATTGAGGCGGCGGAGAACGCCTGTGCAGGTGGCGCCCCAGGGATGGCTCCTGCACTCCGGTCAGACACACAAACAAACGCTTTACCAGCCATGGGGAGCCTCGGCATGGACGGATTCGAACGCGCGGAGAGGTGGCAAGCGGCTGCCACGGCCACGGGCGCGCTGATCGCCCTTGTACCGGCCGCAAGCATGGCCGGGAATATCTTCATCGCGATCCTTGCGGCACTGGGCATGGGGTCGCTGGCCGGGGGCGCGGTGATGGTGCGGTGGCTGCTCACCGACGAAGGTGACGCCTACCTGCGGGCCGACTCGCGCATTTCGGGCCGTTCGACCTCTCGCCTCTCCCTGTGTCTGGGCAATTTCTCGCCAGGCGTCCTCCTGGTCGGGCTCGCCGTTGCGCTGCACATCCGGCTCGCATGATGGGGACCACGGCGGCATTGAGGAGACATCATCCGGCCAGCGAGGCTGGCTGAATGCACTCGGAAGCCAGCCCGCGCACTGGCGCGCCATGGAGCACGCAGTGCTGCAACGCCCAGGCGAGCAGGGCCTCGGGCGGCAGCGGGCGGCTGAAGTGGTAGCCCTGCAGCTCCTCGCAGTCCAGCGCACTCAGCACCTGGGCCGTGGCCAGGTCTTCCACGCCCTCGGCCACGATGCGCAGCCCCAGCGTGTGGCCCAGGGCGATGATGGCCCGCGTGATCGCCATGTCGGCGGGGTTGCTCAGCATGTCGTGCACGAAGGACTTGTCGACCTTGAGCCGGTCGATGTCAAAGCGCTTCAGATAGGCCAGGCTGGAGTAGCCGGTTCCGAAATCGTCGATGGACAGTTGCACGCCCAGCGACTTGAGCGCGGCCAGCTGCTGCTCGGCCGCGTGGGCGTTGTCCATGAGCTGCGACTCGGTGATTTCCAGTTCGAGCCGGTGGGCGGGCATGCCGGTGCGGGCCAGCAGCGCCTCGATGTCGGCCACCAGTTGCGGGTCCGCCAGTTGCGCGGCCGAGAGGTTGACCGAGATGGAGACGTCCGACAGCGGGTGGGCCGGCGCACGCCCGGCGGGATGGCCGGCGGGCGGTGCCTGCCAGCGCGCCCACTGCTCGCAGGCCTGCTGCAGCACCCAGCCGCCCATCGCGCGGATCATGCCGGTCTCCTCGGCGATGGGGATGAACTCGCTGGGCGGGATGGCGCCCAGCGTGGGGCTGTTCCAGCGCAGCAGGGCCTCCACCCCCAGCAGGCCGCCGCTCTTGGCGCTCACCCGGGGCTGGTAGTGCAGGCTCAGCTCATGGCGCTCCAGCGCGCGGCGCAGGTGCTGTTCCATGGACTGGCGGGCCAGCGCGCGCTGGTCCGTTTCGGCCGAATAGAACAGCGCCATGTCGCGGCCCGTGGTCTTGGCCTCGTACATCGCCGCATCGGCGCGGCGCATCAGCTCGTCGATGTCGCCGCCGTCCTCGGGGTACACGGCGATGCCCACGCTGCATGACACATTGAGTTCATGCCCCTCCACCGGGTGGCTCTGGCGGATGAGGGGGATGAGGCGCCGCTCCACGAGCTGCTGCACGTCCTCGCGCCCGGCCACGTCGCGCATCACCACCACGAACTCGTCGCCGCCCAGGCGGCTGACGGTGTCGCGGCTGCGCACGGCCTGCGTGAGGCGCCCGGCCACCGAGCGCAGCAGCCCGTCGCCGATGTGGTGGCCCAGCGTGTCGTTGATGGCCTTGAAGCGGTCCAGGTCGATGAACAACACGGCGACCTTCTCGCCGGTGACGCTGGACTGCGCCAGCGCCAGCTGCAGGCGCTGCACGCACAGCGAGCGGTTGGGCAGCTCGGTGAGCACGTCGTGGTGCGCAAGGAACTGGATGCGCTCCTCGCTGCGCTTGCGGTCCGTGATGTCGATGGCGATGCCGATGTGGTTGGCCACGGCGCCGCCGCCCTTGCCCTCGCGCACGGCCGACACCATGAGCCAGGCCGGGTAGGTTTCGCCCGAACGGCGGCGAAACCGCACCTCGCCCTGCCAGGACTCCTTGTCGAGCATGGTGCGGCGGATCTGGGTGGACAGGGGCTCGCCGCCGGACTCCTCCAGCAGGAAGCCCAGGTCTTCGCCCAGCACCTCGTAGAAGTCGTAGTGCGTGCTGCGGCAGAACGCCTTGTTCACGCTGATGATCTGCTGGTCGGCATTCATGATGATGATGCCCTCGGACGACGCCTCGAACACCTTGGCCCACAGCTCCAGGCGCTGCTCCATGACCTTGAGCACGTTGATGGGCGTGAAGGCCGTGAGCACCGAGTCGCGCCCCTGGAACTGCAGCCGCCGCGCCGACAGCACCGCCCAGGAGGGCTCGGGGCTGCCCTTCCAGCGCACCTCGAACTCGTCCACCGAGCCCTGGTCCGCCAGGCGCTGGAAGAAGCGCGCGCGCACGCCCGGCTCCAGCCCTGCGGCCCACGGGTCGGTCTTGCGGTCATTGAGCCAGTGGGCGGCGGGGGCGTTGGAATGCAGCACCTCGTGCTCGGGGATGGAGGTGACGACCATGGGGATGGGGAAGGCCTCCACCAGCTCGCGCTGGGCCTCGGCCGCGCGGGCGCTGGCCGCCAGCTCCTGCTGCAGCAGGCGTTCGCGGTCCAGCTGGGCCAGCATGTCGTTGAAGGCCGTGACCAGCCGGCCGATCTCGTCGCTGCTGCTCCAGTGGGCCCGCAGGGTGTGGTCGCCGCTCTTGCGCACCTCATCGGCCACGCGCGCCAGTTGCTGCAGCGGCTTGGCGATCTGCCGGGCCACCAGCGTCACCAGAGAGAGGATGCAGCCCAGCAGCACGAGCGCGGTGCCCAGGTGCAGCCACATGCGCGCGTACAGCCCGTCCACCCGGCGGTTGAGCAACCGCTCCAGGTCGACGATGCCCACCGCCCAGGCATCGCGCAGGGCGCCCAGCACCTGCGCCTGCTGCGCCCCCACCTGGGCCAGGGTCAGGCGCGATTCGCCCGCCGCCACGCCCTGCAGCAGCGCCTGGAAGCTCTCCAGCGAGGCCTTGAGCGCCTCGCGCTGGCCCATCAGGGCCGTGCGCATCTCGGGAGAGCCCGCGATGAAGGCCTGGTTGTAGTCCGACTCGATGCCCTGCATCACCGCGTCGAGCCGGCCCACCAGCGTGAGCAGTTCGGAGGACCACTGCGGCCCGCGCCCCGCGGGCGCGGCATGGAGAAACACCACGGTGTCGTGCACCGCCTGCAGCAGCTCGGGGAAGCGCAGCACCACCAGCGACATGCCGTAGTAGCTGTCCAGGTCCGGGTCCAGGATCAGGTTGGACTGGTTGCCCACGGTGGTGAGCAGTTCTCGGCCGTCGCGCAGCAGCTGGCTGCGCAGCCGGGTGAGGGACGGCGCATCGGTGGCCGCCAGCGGGTGGGCGGCCAGCTGCTGCAGCACCCCGCTGAAGCGCTCGCCCTGCTCCTCGGTATGCAGCTGCTCGTCGTGGGCCGCACGCACGCCCGCCAGCCGCGCAAGAACGTCCGCCACGAGCGGCGGCTGCTGCGATGCATCGAGGAACTGCCCCATGAGCCCGTCGCGCAGCACCGCCGCATAGGTGGTGCCCACGATTTCCTTGCGCGTGAAATCGATGGCCACGTACTTTTCGTGGATCAGGATGCTGGAGACATAGATCACCGCCGACAGGTCGAGCAGATAGATGAGCATGAGCTTGCGGCCCACACTGAGGCGGCCCAGCCAGCCCGATACGCGGTGCATGAATGCCATGGTGTCTGCGGCGAAGGCCCGCCCGGGCGGATGACCCGGGCAGCCCACCGACCGTGGAAGATGAGTGTTACAACATGAAGCAATTTCCACGCCATTTCGCCGACCCGCCTGCGATGCGCCCGGTTCGCCGACGCCGAGCCCCTCCCCCGGAAAGTCGGCGCGGCCCTGCCAGGGAGCCCGTGCCGGGCGATTGGCGGGACCCCGCCACCCGTGCCGCGAGAGGGGGGAAGCACGAAGCACCCCAAGGCGGAACCCGCTTCAGCTATAATCTCCGGCTTTGCTGGCAATGCCCCGTCGGCCAAATACTAGTTACAGACGGGGAAACCGCCACGCACGGTCTTGAGGCCCGATCTCCCCAAGACCCTCTGCGGGCAACATTTTGGAAACCATTAGCTAATGACTACGATCCGCGTAAAAGAAAACGAACCCTTTGACGTCGCCCTGCGCCGCTTCAAGCGCACCATTGAAAAGCTCGGCCTGCTGACCGACCTGCGCGCCCGTGAGTTCTACGAGAAGCCCACCGCCGAGCGCAAGCGCAAGAAGGCAGCCGCCGTGAAGCGCCACTACAAGCGCGTTCGCAGCATGCAACTGCCCAAGAAGATGTACTGATGGATCTTCGGCCCCAAGCCTTCTTGCTTGGGTCCCAGAACCCGCGCTAGGGACGCCAAGCGCGGGTTTTTGCTTTTCCGGGCTTGCACAAAGCCCCTCTGGCGTCGTTGCAGCGCCTTGCCGTAGCAAGAAGACTACTGCCTGCGGCGCTGCGCCTGGCCAGAGGGGCTTTGTGCAAACCCTCCGTCCCTGTCTGAAACCCCATAAAAAGGAAGCCATCATGAGCCTCAAGGACCAGATCACCGAAGACATGAAGACCGCCATGCGCGCCAAGGACAGCGAGCGCCTGGGCACCATCCGCCTGCTGCAGGCCGCGATGAAGCAAAGGGAAGTGGACGAGCGCATCGTGCTGGACGATGCGGCCGTGGTCGCCATCGTGGACAAGCTCATCAAGCAGCGCAAGGACTCGATCACCGCCTTCGAGGGCGCGGGCCGCCAGGACCTGGCCGACAAGGAGAAGGCAGAGATGGCCGTGCTGCAGGCCTACCTGCCCGAGCGCATGTCGGCCGACGAGACCCTGGCCGCCGTCAAGGCCATCGTGGCCGAGCTGGGCGCCGCGGGCCCGGGCGACATGGGCAAGGTCATGGGCGTGGTCAAGACCCGCCTGGCCGGCAAGGCCGACATGGGCCAGGTGTCCGCCGCCGTCAAGGCCGCGCTCGCCGGCTGACCGCCCGCCTCGCCACCCGGCGATTTACTATCAATTCAATAGCTGCCAGCGCTTGATCGACAAGCGCCGGTGGCTATTTTTACTTGAAATATCGCATCCACACGCTCCTTGGCGCACCCGCTCAGAAGCGCACCACCACCTTGCCGAACGCGCCGCGCTGCAGGTGCGCGAAAGCAGCCGGCACTTCGTCGGCGCCATACTCGCCCGCGATCACCGGCTGCAGCCCGGTGGCATCCACCGCGCGCACCAGGTCCTCCAGCGCGCGGCGGTGGCCCACACCAATGCCCTGCACGGTGGCCCGCCCCAGCAGGAAGCTGTAGACCGACGCACTCACCGTGTCGCCGGCCAGGGTGCCGATGACCGACACGCGCCCGCCGTGGCGCAGCGCCTGCATCGACCGGCCCAGGTTGGGGCCGCCCACCGTCTCCAGCACATGGTCGGCGCCCTGCCCCCCGGTCAGCGCCCGCACCTGCGCGGGCCAGTCGGCCTCGCGCGCCAGCGCATGGGCGGCGCCCAGGGCGAGCACCTGTTCGCGCTTGCCCGCATCGCCCGAGACCACGATGGGCACGGCCCCGTGCTGGCGCGCGATCTGCACGCCGAACAGCGCCACGCCGCCGGTGCCATGGATGAGCACGGCCTGCCCGGCGCGCACGTGGCCGGTCTCCACCAGCGCGAACCAGGCCGTGAGCCCGGCGATGGGCAGGGTGCTCGCGGCGGCGGCGCCCAGCGTGGCCGGCGCGGCCACCGCCCAGTCCGCCTCCAGCAGCACGTGCGAGGCCAGCATGCCCGGCCCCGGCGCGCCCAGGGCCACGGCAGCAGCGGGGCGCTCGCCCTCCAGCCAGCCGCCCCAGAAGGTGCTCAGCACCCGGTCGCCGGGGCGCCAGCGGGTGATGCCCGCGCCCACGGCCAACACCGTGCCGGCCAGGTCCGAGGCGGGGGTGAACGGAAACTCCAGCGGCATGCCCATGCCGTCCTGCGCCATCAGCAGGTCGCGGTAGTTGAGGGCCACGGCCTCGGTGCGCACCAGGATCTGGCTCGGCCCGGGCGCGGGCATGGGCGCCTCGGTGCGCTCCAGGTGGGCGAGGCCGAAGCGGGGCAGTTGCCAGCGCTGGAGGGTGGCGGGTGTGTCGTGCATCGTCGAGTTCCAGGGAAAGAAAGGGATTTCGATGCTATTGGCGCTTCATGGATGCCAGTGGTTCTTGTTTTTCCCATGGCTGGATAGCAAAATTCTCCAATGAACGAACGTTTGCAGGGAATCGAGGCCTTCGTGGCGGCCGTGGAGGCCGGCAGCTTCGCGCTGGCGGCGGCGCGGCTGCACCGCACCCGCTCGGCGGTGGGCAAGGGCATCGCGCGGCTGGAACAGCGGCTCGGGGTGCGGCTGTTCCACCGCACCACGCGCAGCCAGAGCCTGACCGACGACGGACAGGCCTACTACGAACGCTGCCGCCGCGCGCTGGCCGAACTCGACGCGGCCGATGCCGCCGTGGAGGCCGGCCGCCACGAGCCCGTGGGCACCCTGCGCATGAGCATGCCGGCGCTGTTCGGCCGCGCCTGCGTCGCGCCCGTGCTGCTGGGCCTGGCGCGCGAGCACACCGGCCTGCGGCTGGACCTGCACTTCAGCGACCGGCGGGTGGACCTGGTGGAAGAGCGGATCGATCTGGCCATCCGCAGCGGGGTGCTGGACGACAGCAGCACGCTCGCGGCCCGCCCGCTCGGGCATCAATGGATGGGCCTGTATGCCGCGCCGGACTACCTGGCGCGGCACGGCCGGCCGGCAAGCTGGGCGGCGCTGCAGGCCGAGGCGCCCCGCCACGCCTTCGCCAGCTACGGACGCGACGACGGGCTCAAGCCCTGGCACTACCGCGATGACGCCACGGGCGAGCCGCGCACGTTCGCGGTGCCCGCGCGCGTGCGCTGCGACAGCCTGGAAGTGGTGGCCGCCACGGCGGCGGCGGGGCTGGGCATCGCGCGGCTGCCCAAGTGGCTGGCGGCCGAGCCGGTGGCGGCCGGCACGCTGGTGAAGGTGTTCGACGAGGCACGCCCCTTCGGCTACGAGCTGCACGCCGTCTGGCCCCAGGCGCGCGCCCTGCCACGGCGCACGCGCGTCGTCATCGACGCGCTGGCCGCGCAGCTGCCCGCGCTGCTCGGGACCCGCTGAACGGCGGGCGCGGGCCGCCGTGGGGCGGCACCGGCAGCGGCGCCCGCGCCGCGCCGGCCCATGGCAGCCCCGGCCGGCCTCAGGCCGTCCCGGGCATGCCCTGCAGGCGCCCCGCTTCCTGGCGGAAGTACACCTCCAGGAACTCCACGCACACCCGCACCTTGGCCGAGCGGTCCAGCCGCGTGGGGTACACGGCCCAGACGTTGGCCTCCTGCCGCCAGTCGGGCAGCACCTGCACCAGCCTTCCCGCACGCAGGTGCGCCCCCACGTCCCACAGCGAACGCAGCACGATGCCGCGCCCGTCCACCGCCCACTGCACCGCCATCTCGCCGTTGTTGGCCGACAGCGGGCCGCGCACCTTCACCGTCTCGTCCACCGCGCCGCTGCGCAGCCGCCACACGCCGAACGGGTGGTCGCGCTCCTTGATCACCAGGCAGTCGTGGCTGGACAGCTCCGCCAGCGCGCGCGGCGTGCCGTAGCTCGCCAGGTAGGCGGGCGCCGCGCACAGCACGCGGTGGTTGTCCGCCAGACGGCGGGCGATCAGGTGCGGAGCGATCTCGTCGCCCACGCGCACGTCCAGGTCGAACCCTTCGCCGGCCACGTCCACCAGCCGGTCGAACACTTCCAGCCGCACCTGCAGGCCGGGGTGCTGCTCCACCAGCCGCGACAGCGCGGGCGCCACGATCTGGCGGCCAAAGCCAAAGCTGCTGCTCACCCGCAGCTGACCACGCGGCTCGCGCCGGGTGATGGCCACCTCCTGCAGCAACTGATCCATGTCGTCCAGGATGCGCTGCGCCCAGTGGAAGACACGCTCGCCCTCCTCCGTCACGGCCACGCGCCGCGTGGTGCGGTGCAGGAGCTTCACGGCCAGTTCCTGCTCCAGCAGGCGGATGCGCTTGCTCACGTACGCGGGCGAGGTGCCCAGCTCCGCCGCCGCGTCGCCAAAACTCGATTTGCGCACCACCACGGTGAACACGCGCAGGTCGTCGGTGGCCGGATTTTTATGCACGATGTGTGAAGAATATGAGCACAGTTGCCGGATTGTATTTTTTGCCGCACTGCCAAACAATCCGTGCTGATTCCCCCTGGCTTTCTTTTCCCTTCTTTCTCTTCCCCAGGCACCAAGGACCCCGAATGAGCACCAACACCCCCTACAAGATCGCCGTCATCCCCGGCGACGGCATTGGCAAGGAAGTCATGCCCGAAGGCCTGCGCGCGGTGCAGGCCGCCGCCCAGCGCTTCGGCATCCCGCTGGAGACCACCACCATCGACTGGGCCAGCTGCGACTACTACGCCGCCCACGGAAAAATGATGCCCGACGACTGGAAAGCCCAGCTCTCGGGCATGGACGCCATCTTCTTCGGCGCCGTCGGCTGGCCCGCCACCGTGCCCGACCACGTCTCGCTGTGGGGGTCGCTGCTCAAGTTCCGCCGCGAATTCGACCAGTACATCAACCTGCGCCCCGTGCGCCTGTTCGAGGGCGTGCCGTGCCCGCTGGCGGGCAGGAAGCCCGGCGACATCGACTACTACGTGGTGCGCGAGAACACCGAGGGCGAGTACACCTCGCTCGGCGGCATCATGTACGAAGGCACCGACCGCGAGATCGTGATCCAGGAATCGGTCTACTCGCGCCATGGCGCCAACCGCCTGCTGAAGTTCGCGTTCGACCTGGCCCAGAGCCGCCCGCGCAAGCACGTGACCCTGGCCACCAAGAGCAACGGCATCGCCATCAGCATGCCCTGGTGGGACCAGCGCGCCGAGGAAGTCGCCAAGGACTACCCCGAGATCACGCTGGACAAGCAGCACATCGACATCCTCACCGCGCGCTTCGTGCTGCAGCCCGGGCGCTTCGACGTGGTGGCCGCCACCAACCTGTTCGGCGACATCCTCTCCGACCTGGGCCCCGCCACCACGGGCACCATCGGCCTGGCGCCCTCGGCCAACCTGAACCCCGAGCGCACGTTCCCCAGCCTGTTCGAGCCCGTGCACGGCTCGGCGCCGGACATCTACGGCAAGAACATCGCCAACCCCATCGCGATGATCTGGTCGGGCGCGCTGATGCTGGACTTCCTCACCCAGGGCCAGGGCGCGGGGCGGCAGGCGCACGATGCGATCGTGGCGGCCATCGAGGAGGTCCTGCGCAGCGGGCCGCGCACGCCGGACCTGGGCGGCTCGGCCGACACCACGCAGGTGGGCGCGGCCATCGCGGCGCTGGTTTCCAAGGGGTAGGCCCTCGCCCCGCGCCCCCGGGGCGCGTGCCCGCGCACGGCATTTGCGCCGGGCCGCGCGCAGTGCCGGCGTGGGTTCACACGGGCGGCGGAGCCGGCCGCGCCCCTGCAGAAGAAGACCACCACGCCCCGAACCGCTGGAGGCCGGGCTGCGCCAGCAGGTACAGCCCTGTCAGCAGCAGCAGGCCCAGAGGGGGCAGCGGCGCATAGGTCACCCAGGGCGGCGGGCTGCCCTCCCGCAGGGCCATCGCCGCGAAATTCGCGACGACGGCCAGCGTGAAGGCCATCGACGCCCAGCGGTGAAACCGCCGCACGCCCTGGCCCCGGCTCATTGCGGGCCTCCCGCGGCCTGGATCATCTTCCAGCCGTTGCCCGCCGGGTCGCGGAACCCCGCATCCACCTGGCCGAACCGGTCCACCGGCTCCTGGGTGAACTCCACGCCCTGGGCGCGCATGTGCGCGCATGCGGCGCGGCAGTCGCGCACATGCAGGACCAGCGGCGGCATCGCCCCCTTGGCCACCATGGCGCGCAGCGCCTGGGCCGTGGCCTCGTCGTGCATCGGCGGCCCCGGCGTGAACAGGCCGAGCTGAAACGCCGGCTGCTCGGGGTGCTGCACCGTCAGCCACCGGTAGGCACCATTGCGCACGTCCGTGTGGACGCGGAATCCGAGCTTGTCGACATAGAACGCCAGGGCTTCGTCCTGGTCGTTGACATACACACCCACCACACCGATACCTTGGCTCATCACATCTCCTTGGTTGAGGGCCGGTTTGTACCCTCCGCCAGGCGGCGGCGCTTCTCCGAAACTGCGGTGGCAAGGTCCGGGCGCTGCGCGGCCTTCAGAAAACAGGCGGGCACGCTGCCCAGCTGCTGCGCCTCGTGCCGGGCGTCGATGCGCAGGGTGCTCGGGCTTTTTCCGGTGACGTCCCGGAACGTGCGGCCGAAAGTGCCCAGGCTTTCCCAGCCGGTGGCATAGGCGATCTCGGTGATGGGAAGGTCCGTGTCCCGCAGCAGCGTGGTCGCCTGCTCGATGCGCCGGGTGAGCAAATAGCGGTGCGGCGGAATGCCGAAGGCCTGCCGGAACGAGCGCGCGAAATGGGCGTCGGAGACGCCGCTGACCCGGGCCAGCCGCTTCACCGGCCACGCTTCGTGCGAGGCGGCGTCCATGTGGTCCTTCGCCCGCAGCAGGCGGCGCAGCAGGGCCGGGTCCTGCTGCGCGCCGGTCCCGTCCGGCGTGGACGGCAGGCCGGCGGGGTCTTCGCGCGGGGGAATGAGATCCGGAGTCACGGGCGGCATGAGGACAGCATATCGCCTTCACCGCGGCCGCCGCGTTCCCTTTCCCTGGATGCCCGCAGCCACCTCCCGCAAGCATTCCACCAGCAATCCCGTGGTGGGTGTGGGCCTTTGCCCGCGCAGCGTGATCAGCCCCACGGGAGGCAGGTCCACCGGCACGGGCAGCGCAAGCACGGCCACCAGCCCCTGCGCGGCGTAATGCCGGCCCACCGTGCGCGCCATGAAGGCCACGGCGCCGCGCTGCTGGACGAAGCTGATCTGCGACAGGAAGGACGCCGATTCGATGATGTCCTGCGGCGGGTGCAGGCCGTGCGCGAAGAACTGCTGTTCCAGCTTCACCCGCAGCGACGCCCAGGGTGGGGGCAGCACGCACGGCTGCGCGGCCACCTCGGCCCACCCGACCTTGCGCTTGCGGGCCAAAGGGTGCGTGGGGTGCGCCACGGCCACCATGGGGTCGCCATACAGGGCCTCGGTCTCCAGGTCGGGCGAGGCATAGCCGGGCTCCAGGCGGCCCACGAACAGGTCCAGCTCGCCCAGGCGCAGCTTGGGCAGCAGGCGCGTGAGGTCCCCTTCGTCGATCAGCACCGTGGTGCGGCGGGACCGCGCCTTGAGCAGCTCCACCGCCTGCGCCAGCAGCACCGGCGTGGCCGCCACCATGGCCCCCACGCTGGTGCGGCCCACGGCACCACTGGCCTCGGCGGCGATTTCGTCGCGCGTGCGGTCATACCCCGCCAGCACCGAACGGGCGAAGCGCACCACGCTCGCGCCCGCGGCCGTGGGCTCGGTGCCGCGCGTGGAGCGCTCGAACAGCGGCAGGCCGAACATGCGCTCGATCTCGGCCAGCGTCTTGGAGACCGCCGGCTGCGTGACCGACAGGAACTCCGCCGCGCGGCCCAGGTGGCGGAACTGGTCGAGCGCCACGAGCATCTGCAGGTGGCGCAGCTTGAGGTTGGAGCGCAGTACGCGGTCGATCTTGGCCATCGTGGTCTTCTTTCTGGCGGGCTCGATACATTACTTCAAGGCAATGAAGCCAGTCCATATCTTCATTGGATTGTTATGCACCGGTTCTGAACAATGGCGGCTCCCGACCCCACAAACAACAGGAGACAGGCATGCACAACACCCCCCGCATCGCAAGGCGCCAGTTCGTGCTGGGCGCATTGAGCGCCAGCGCACTGACGGCCACCCCGTCCGGCAGCCTTTTCGCCCAGGCCTGGCCCGAGCGCCCCCTCACCTTCATCTGCCCCTGGCCCGCGGGCGGCACGGCCGACCAGTCGATGCGCGCGCTGTGCGCGGTGGCGGGCCGGGTGCTGGGCCAGAGCATCGCGGTGGAAAACAAGGTGGGCGCGTCCGGCATGATCGGCGCCAAGGCGCTGGCCTCGGCCAGGCCCGACGGCTACACCGTCGGCCAGATCCCGATCTCGGTCACGCGCTTCTCGCAGCTGGGCACGCTGCAGGCCGACCCGCGCAAGGACTTCACCTACCTCGCGCGCACCTCGGGCCAGACCTTCGGCATCGCCGTGCCCGCCAGCTCGCCGTTCAAGACGCTCAAGGACTTCGTGCAGCACGCCAAGGCCCACCCCGGCAAGGTGACCTATGCCCACGCCGGCGTGGGCGGCGCCACGCATGTGGGCATGGAGGAGTTCGCGGGCGCCGCGGGCATCCAGCTCAACCACGTGCCCTACAAGGGCGGCGCCGAGGCGCTGCAGGGCGTGCTGGGCGGCCACGTGGACGCGCTCGCCGACTCCAGCTCGTGGGCGCCGCATGTGGAGGCCGGCAAGCTGCGCCTGCTGGCCACCTGGGGCGAGCAGCGCACGGCCCGCTTCAAGGAGGTCCCGACGCTGCGCGAATCCGGTTATGACGTGGTGGTGGACGCTCCCAACGGCATCGGCGCGCCCCGGGGCCTGGACCCCGCCATCGCCGCCCGGCTGCGTGAAGCCTTCAAGCAGGCCGTGGCCAGCCCCGAATTCAAGGCCGTGGCCGACAAGCTCGACGCGCCGCTGCTGTACCTGGACGGCCCTGACTACGAAAAGTACGTGAACACGGTCTACGCCAAGGAGACCGTGCTCATCGAAAAACTCAAGCTGCGAGAGCTGATGCGCAGTTGAGCCCCGCAGCCACCAGAATCACACCCCCACCACAAGGCCCACGATGAACGCCCCCACGGCCCCCGGCCTGCTCGCCAGCCCGCTGCTGCACCTGCACCCCCACGACAACGTGCTCGTCGCCAAGACGGCGCTGGCGCTGGGGCAGGAGATTCCCGAACTCGGCGTGCGCACGCGCGCCCAGGTGCCCGCGGGCCACAAGATCGCCGCGCGCCGCATCGCCGAGGGCGAGCAGGTCAAGAAGTACGACACCGTGATCGGCGTCGCCACGCGCGACCTGGAGCCCGGCGACTACGTGCACAGCCACAACCTGCGGCTGGTGGAGCACTACCGCGACCCGGCGTTTGGCGCCGACGTGCGGCCCGTGGCGTACGTGCCCGAGGGCGAGCGCGCCACCTTCCAGGGCTTCGTGCGCGCGGACGGCGGCGTGGGCACGCGCAACTTCATCGGCATCCTGTCGTCGGTGAACTGCTCGGCCACCGTGATCAAGAACATCGCCGCGCACTTCACGCCCGAGCGCCTGGCCGACTTTCCGCACGTGGACGGCGTGGCCGCCTTCGCGCAGACCAGCGGCTGCGGCATGTCCTCGCCCAGCGAGCACTTCGACGTGCTGCGCCGCACGCTGGCGGGCTATGCGCGCCACCCCAACCTGGCGGGCGTGCTCATCGTGGGCCTGGGCTGCGAGCGCAACCAGGTCGCCTCCCTGGTGGAGTCGCAAGGGCTGCAGGAAGGCAAGCTCATGCGCACGCTGGTGATGCAGGACGTGGGCGGCACGCGCGCCACCATCGCGGCGGGCATCGCGGCCATCGAGGAGATGCTGCCCATCGCCAACCAGGCGCGGCGCAGCACCGTGAGCGCGAGCCACCTCAAGATCGGACTGGAATGCGGCGGCTCGGACGGTTTCTCGGGCATCACCGCCAACCCCGCGCTGGGCGCGGCCATGGACATCCTGGTGCGCCACGGCGGCACGGCCATCCTGTCGGAAACGCCCGAGATCCACGGCGTGGAGTTCATGCTCACGCGCCGCGCCATCAGCCCCGCCGTGGGCCAGAAGCTGCTGGACCGCCTGGCCTGGTGGGAACGCTACACCGCGGGCCAGAACGCCCAGTTCAACGGCGTGGTGGGCCATGGCAACCAGGCCGGCGGCCTGGCCAACATCTTCGAGAAGTCGCTGGGCTCGGCCATGAAGGGCGGCACCACGCCGCTGCGCGCGGTGTACGAATACGCCGAACCCATCACCGAGCATGGCTTCGTGTTCATGGACTCGCCCGGCTACGACCCCGTGGCCTCCACCGGCCAGATCGCCAGCGGCGCGCAGCTCATCTGCTTCACCACGGGGCGCGGCTCCATGTTCGGCAGCAAGCCCGCGCCCACCATCAAGCTGGCCAGCAACACGCCCATGTACCAGCGCCTCGAAGAGGACATGGACATCAACTGCGGCGTGATCGTGGACGGCGAATGCAGCGTGCCCGAGATGGGCCGGAAGATCTTCGAGCAGATCCTGCGCCACGCGAGCGGCGAGGCCACCAAGAGCGAGGCCCTGGGCCTGGGCGACCACGAGTTCGTGCCCTGGCACCTGGGCATCGTGTCCTGAGAATTTGCTCCCAAAAACATAGCATCTTGCGCTTGTTGAACAAGCGCTTTCGGCCTATTTCATTGAAAACCATGCCCCTGACCCTCACCCGCCCCGCGCTGATCCGCAGCGCCAACTTCATCGGTGGCGAATGGACCGTGGCCACCGGCGCCCGGCTTGACGTGACCGACCCCGCCACCGGCGACACCATCGCTTGCGTGCCGGACTCCGGCGCTGGCGATGCGCTGGCGGCCCTGGACGCGGCCCACGCCGCATTTCCCGCCTGGCGCAAGCTGCCCGCCAAGCAGCGCGCCGCCATCATCAAGCACTGGAACGACCTCGTGCTGGCCCACCAGGACGACCTGGGCAAGCTCATCTCGCGCGAGCAGGGCAAGCCCCTGGCCGAGGGCAAGGGCGAAGTGGCCTACGCCGCCAGCTACATCGAATGGTTCGCCGAAGAGGCCACGCGCATGAACGGCGAGGTCATCCCCGCGCCGGTGCCGGGCCGGCGCATGTTCGCCCTGCGCGAGCCCGTGGGCGTGGTGGCCGCCATCACGCCGTGGAACTTCCCGGCCGCGATGATCGCGCGCAAGATCGCCCCGGCCCTGGCCGCCGGCTGCACCGTGGTCTGCAAGCCCGCCGAGGACACGCCGCTGACCTCCCTGGCCCTGGTGCTGCTCGCGCACGAGGCCGGCGTGCCGCCGGGGGTGCTCAACATCGTCACCGCCTCGCGCGAGAAGACGCCCGAGGTGGTGGACGTGTGGCTCGACGACAGCCGCGTGCGCAAGATCACCTTCACGGGCTCCACCCCCGTGGGCAAGCACCTGGCGCGGCGCAGCGCGGAGACGCTCAAGAAACTCTCTCTCGAACTCGGCGGCAACGCGCCCTTCATCGTGTTCGAGGACGCCGACGTCGGCGCCGCCGTGGACGGCTTCATGGCCGCCAAGTTCAGGAACGGCGGCCAGACCTGCGTGTGCCCCAACCGCGTGTTCGTGCAGCGCCGCGTGTTCGAGGCGTTCGCCCACCAGCTCGCGGCGCGCGTGGCGGCGCTGCAGGTCGGCCCGGCCAGCGACCCGGCCTCGCAGATCGGCCCCATGATCAACGGCCGCGCCGTGCAGAAGATCGAGCGCCACGTGAATGACGCGGTGGCCAAGGGGGCGAAGGTGCTCACGGGCGGCAGGCGCCTGGCCGAGCTGGGCGCCACCTACTACGCGCCCACCGTGCTCGCCGGCGCCGACGCCACCATGGCCTGCGCCTGCGAAGAGACCTTCGGCCCCGTGGCGCCGCTGACCGTGTTCGACACCGAAGAGGAAGTGATCGCCGCCGCCAACGACACGCCCTTCGGGCTGGCCGCGTACTTCTACAGCCAGGACGTGCGCCGCATCTGGCGCGTGGCCGATGCGCTGGAGACGGGCATCGTGGGCGTCAACGAAGGGGCGCTGGCGGCGGAGGCCGCGCCGTTTGGCGGCGTGAAGGAGTCGGGCTACGGCCGCGAGGGCTCCACGCACGGCCTCGACGACTACCTGCACACCAAGTACGTCTGCCAGGGCGGGCTCGATTGACCCGCAGCTTTCGCGCGGCGCCGCATGCGGCGCCCAGCTCCCCTCCCACAAGGAATCCCATGCCCGCACACAACCCCTTCAAGGCCGCGCTCGCCGGCCGCCACCCGCAAATCGGCCTGTGGCTCTCCATGGCCGCCCCGTACCTGGCGGAAGCCGCCGCCACCTGTGGCTACGACTGGCTCTTGATCGACGGCGAGCACGCGCCCAATGACGTGCGCAGCACCCTGGCCGCGCTGCAGTCGGTGGCCGCCCACGCGTCGCAGCCGGTGGTGCGCGTGGTGGAAGGCAGCACGGCCCTGATCAAGCAGATGCTGGACATCGGCGCCACGACCCTGCTCGTGCCCATGGTGGACACCGCCGAACAGGCACGGGGCATCGTGGCGGCCACGCGCTACCCGCCGCTGGGCATCCGGGGCGTGGGCAGCGCCGTGGGCCGCGCGTCGCAGTGGAGCGCCCGCACCGACTACCTGAACATCGCGGACGACGAGGTGTGCCTGCTGGTGCAGGCCGAGACCACCACGGCGCTGGCCAACCTCGGCGCCATCTGCGCCGTGGACGGCGTGCATGGCGTGTTCATCGGCCCGGCCGACCTCGCCGCCTCCATGGGCCACCGGGGCAATCCCGGCCACCCCGAGGTGCAGGCGGCCATCGAAGGCGCCATGCGGACCATCATCGCCAGCGGCAAGGCCGCGGGCACCCTCACCTCCGACCCCACGCTGGCGCAGCGCTACCTCGACCTGGGCTGCACCTTCGTGGCCGTGGGCGTGGATGTGCTGATGTTCGCCAACGCGGCACGCAGGCTGCGGGCCCACTTCGGCGGCAGCGGGCCGAAGGCGCCGCCCGGCGGCGCGGCGGCCGCCTATTGAGCCCGGCCTGTCTTCGCCTCAGCGCGGCAGCGCGTCGCCGAAGACCTCCAGGGCCCGGCCGTGCAGCGAGCGCAGCGTGTCCGCGGGGTCCACGGCCTGCCCCAGGGCCAGTGCCCCACTGCGCTGGAACGACGGTGCCATCAGGCGCTGCGCCGCCTCGATCACCAGGGGCGCCGTCACGGCATAGATGTCCTGCCCGCGCACGCCCGCCGTGCGGGCCTGCCCGTTCTGCACAAGCCGCACCGCCAGCTCGAAGCGCTGCGCCGACCGGCCGCTGCCGTCCACCGCCGTGGGCGGCGGCGTCGCCGCATCGCGGATGTCCGCGAGCGCCGAGCGGTTCAGGAACGAACGGATCGTGTCGGCCCGCAGATGGTGCGCGAGCGTGATCGTTTCGCTGAACGGCAGCTCCACCATCGGATACGTCCCGAGCGGCGGCGCGAAGGTCCAGTCCGGCACATCGGACGACGGGACCAGGGGCACCAGGGCACCGCCCTGGACCACCTGGCGCGGCGCCTTGTTGCGCTCGCCCGTCTCGCGGGTGCCCGCGGTGGGCCACCAGCGGTCCAGCCCCATGGCCACCGTGATCTCGTCAATGCGCCCCGCCGAGGCCAGCGCGCTGGCCAGCAGATCGGCCAGCCCTCCATAGAAGCCGGCGGCCGGCATCACCACCCGCCCGGCGGCCCGCGCTGGCGCATCCAGGTCGGCAAAGCTCGCCTGCGCGCTGGGCTGCTCCGCCGTGACGTCGATGTAGTGGCAGCCGGCCCGCAGCGCGGCCCGCGCCACCGGGGGCGCGGTATCGAGGAAAGGACCCGCGCAATTGATGACCACCGCGCAGCCCGCGAAGGCCTGCCCGAGCGCGCCGGGGTCGTCCAGGCCCGCCACGCGGCAGGCGACGCCGGAGGGAAACAACGCGCCAAGCCGGGCGGCACTGCGCCCCACCGCCACCACGGGCAGGCCGCGCAGCCGGGCCTCGCGAACGACAAACTGGCCGGTGTGGCCCGTGGCGCCATAGACGGCGATGGACTGGAGAGGGGAATGCATGGTGACCTTTCAAGAAATAGATACAGACCTGTATGTTCTTAATACTACATACAGGTCTGTATCATGTCAACATGCAATGATGCCGGCGTGTGTCCCGTCGATGGACGCGCACGGCCGCGCGGCCCGGTGCGGCCCGGTGTTCAGGGGCCGAATGCAAAAAGGCCCTCGCCATGGCGAGGGCCCTTGTTTGCCGGAAGTTGCCCTGAACGGGCCCGTCCGCCGTCCGCTCAGCTGCCTGCGACCTTCATGCGGTTCACGAGGATGGAGCCCACGGTCTTGGCGCCATAGTTGTAGGCATCGGCGCCCACGGCCTCGATGCCCTTGAGCATGTCCTTGAGGTTGCCCGCGATGGTGATCTCGTGCACGGGGTAGGCAATCTTGCCGTTCTCGACCCAGAAACCGCTCGCACCGCGCGAGTAGTCGCCCGTCACGTAGTTCACGCCCTGGCCCATGAGCTCGACCACGAAGAGGCCCGTGCCCAGCTTCTGCAGCATGGCGTCCAGGTTGTCGCTGGCCTGGGTGAGGCGCGATGTCATCACCAGGTTGTGCGAGCCGCCCGCGTTGCCCGTGGTCTTCATGCCCAGCTTGCGCGCCGAGTAGCTGGACAGGAAATAGCCCTGCACGCGCCCGCCCTGCACCACCTTGCGCGGCGCCACGCGCACGCCCTCCTCGTCGAACGGCGAGCTGCCCTTGCCGCGCAGGATGAAGGGATCTTCCAGAATGTCGATGTGCTTGGGAAACACCATCTTGCCCAACGAGTCGAGCAGGAAGCTGCTCTTGCGGTACAGCGAGCCGCCGCTCACGGCCTGCACGAAGCCGCCCAGCAGGCCAGCGGCCAGGGTGGATTCGAACAGCACGGGGCATTGGGTGGTGGGGATCTTGCGTGACCCGAGACGGCTCAATGCGCGCTGCGCGGCGTACCGGCCCACGGCCTCGGGCGAGGCCAGTTCGGTGGCGTCGCGCATGGAGCTGTACCAGGCGTCGCGCTGCATCTCTGCGTTGCGGCCGGGCAGCGAGGCGATGGGCGCCACCGAGAAGCTGTGGCGCGAGCTGGCATAGCCGCCGCGAAAGCCGCGTGTGTGGGCGCTGAAGAAATGGCTTTGCTGCGCCGACACGCCCGCGCCTTCGCTGTTGGTGATGCGGCGGTGGGTCTTGAGCGCGGCGGCCTCGCAGGCCTTGGCGATTTCAGCGGCCTCTTCGCTCGTGAGGGCCCAGGGGTGGAACAGGTCCAGGTCGCGGTGTGTGTCCGCGGGGGCGACGTCGTCGGCATCGGGCAAACCCGCCACGGGGTCTTCGGCCGTGAAGCGGGCGATGTCATACGCGGCCTGCACGGTCTGCTCGATCGCCCTGCTGGAGAAATCGGATGTGCTGGCGTTGCCGCGGCGGTTGCCGATGTAGACCGTCACGCCCAGCGACTTGTCGCGGTTGCGCTCCACGTTCTCCAGTTCGCCCTTGCGCACGCTGACCGACAGGCCGCAGCCCTCGGACGCCTCGGCGCCCGCGTCGGTGGCGCCGAGCTTTTTGGCATGGGCCAGGGCGCGGTCGACCAGTTCCTCGAAGAAGGGGCGGCTGTAGCTGAAACCGCTGTCAGGGGTGGCGCGGGAAGTGGCAGGGGCTTGCGCGGCGGGCGGGGCGCTTTGGAGGCGCGCGGCGCGGGTGGAGGGTTTATTCATAGCGGAAGCTATGATACTTGCCGCTGTGGCGCGCTCTGCGCCGCTTCTCTTTTTGCCCCCACCCATGTCACGCAAACCCAAAAAAGGCTACTTTGTGCGAGGCCAGTTCGTTGCCGAAGGCAGCGAAATGGACATTCAGCTCAAGGCCGAACTCAAAGGCACGCCCGATGCCAGCCGCACCGACCTCAAGCGCGAAAGCGACGAACTGCAGGAGCTGGGCAAGGAACTGCTGACGCTGCGCGCCGACCTGTTCGACGCCGTGGGCTTGCCCGACAAGCTGGTGGACGCACTGGCCGAGGCCAAGCGCATCACCAATTTCGAGGGCAAGCGCCGCCAGATGCAGTACGTGGGAAAGATCATGCGCAAGCTCGAACCCGAGCTGGTGCAGGCGGCCCGCCAGGCGCTGCAGGAGCAGCACAAGGGCTCGGCCACCGAAAAGATGCAGCTGCACCTGGCCGAACACTGGCGCGACCGCCTGATCGCCGACGACGAGGCGCTGGCCCCCTGGATGGCCGAACACCCCGGCACCGACACCCAGCAGCTGCGCGCGCTGATCCGCCAGGCGCGCAAGGATGCGCCTCCCGCCGACAAGGCCGCCGTGTCGCAAGGCCTGGCCCCACGCAAGGGCCGCGCCTACCGCGAACTGTTCCAGCTGGTGCGCGAGCACCTGGGCGGCACGGGCACGGATGATGCCAGCGGCATCGACGAGGACGACGGCGATGAGTGAGGCCCGACACGACCCGGTGAAGGTCGGCATCGTCTCCATCAGCGACCGCGCCAGCTCCGGGGTCTATGAAGACAAGGGCCTGCCCGCGCTGCAGGACTGGCTCACGCGCGCCCTGCTCAACCCCATCGCCTTTGAATCGCGCCTGATCCCCGACGAGCAGGACGGCATCAGCGCCGCGCTGATCGAGCTGGTCAACGCAGGCTGTTGCCTGGTGCTGACCACCGGCGGCACCGGCCCCGCCCCGCGCGACGTGACGCCCGAGGCCACGCTGGCCGTGGCGCACAAGGAGATGCCGGGCTTTGGCGAGCAGATGCGCCAGATCAGCCTGAAGTTCGTGCCCACCGCCATCCTGTCGCGCCAGGTGGCCGTGGTGCGCGACCAGAGCCTCATCATCAACCTGCCCGGCCAGCCCAAGGCGATTGCCGAGACGCTGGAAGGCCTGAAGGACGCCGACGGCAAGCAGATCGTGCCCGGCATCTTTGCCGCCGTGCCGTACTGCGTGGACCTGATTGGCGGCCCGTATCTGGAAACGCGCGACGAAGTCTGCAAGGCGTTCCGGCCCAAGAACGCGGTGCGAGCGCCTCGCCCGGCCTGATTTCTCACGGCTCAAAGCAAAAATAGCTGCCAGCGCTTATTCAACAAGCGCTGGCAGCTATAATTTTTATAGCATTCTGATTCTTGCATGCAGCGCAGGCAAGCCGCTACTTGCCCACCAGCTCGTTGAGCTTGCCCGCCTCGAACTGCTCCTTGAGCGCCGCATCACACGGCACGCAGTCCTTGTTCTGCGGGTTGGCGGACAGTTTCTCGATGGCCTGCCACAGCAGCGCGATCTGGTGCTCCTGCGACGAGGCGTTGTCGATCAGCCCGCGCATGGCCTGCGAGAGGGGGTCGTCCTCCTGCGTGATGCCATAGGCCGTGAACTTGCGGGCCTGCTGGGGTTCGGTCACGTCGGCGCTTTCGCCCGCCTTGGACGGAATGATGCGCGCCGGGATGCCCACCGCCGTGGCGCCCGGGGGCACCGGCTTGATGACCACGGCGTTGCTGCCGATCTTGGCGCCGTCACCCACCTCGAAGCCGCCGAGCACCTTGGCCCCCGCGCTCACCACCACGTCCTTGCCCAGCGTGGGATGGCGCTTGGCGCCCTTGTAGAGAGAGGTGCCGCCCAGCGTGACGCCCTGGTAGATGGTGCAGCCGTCGCCGATCTCGGCGGTCTCGCCCACCACCACGCCCATGGCGTGGTCGAAGAACACGCGCTCGCCGATCCTGGCGCCGGGATGGATCTCGATGCCCGTGAACCAGCGCGCGAAGTGCGAGATGAAGCGCCCGAACCATTTCAGGCCGTGGTGCCAGCACCAGTGCGCCGGCCGGTGCAGCCAGATCGCGTGCAGGCCCGGATAACAGGTGATCACCTCCCACGTGCTGCGCGCGGCAGGATCGCGGTCGAGGATGCACTGGATATCGGAGCGCAGGCGGGCGAGCATCGGTTCTTTTCGTTATGTGTTTATGGGCTGCACAGTCTATCGTTTTGACTGGCTCGCCTCGATCATGGCCTTGGCGACACCTCGCAGGATGTGGATTTCCTCGGGGCTGAGCTGCGCGCGGTTGAAAAGCTGGTTAAGGCGGGGCATGAGCTTCTTGGGCGCGGCGGGGTCCAGGAAGCCGATGGTGGTGAGCGCCTGCTCCCAATGGCCCAGCATGCCCGCCACCTGAGCGGCGTCGGCCAGGGCGCGGGCGGGCGTGGCGTCCAACACCGGGAATCCGCCCAGCGCCATGCGCCATTCGTAGGCAATCACCTGAATGGCCGCGCCCAGATTGAGCGAGCCAAAGCCGGGATTGGTGGGGATGGAGAGCGCCACGTGGCAGCGGTAGACGTCTTCGTTGGTCATGCCAAAACGCTCGGAGCCAAACAGAAAGGCCACACCTGCCTGGCGGCCCGCCACCGATGCGGTGGGTGCCGATTCCTCAATGTTGTGGGTGTTTTTGGCCTCCAGCGCCTTTCCGTCAAGCGCTGATAGCTCATTTTTTAATAGCAAATCGAAATGCGCACGGGGTGCTGCCGTGGGCGGCCCGAAGTCGCGCGGGGTCATGGCCGTGGCGCACAGGTGGCTCATGCCGTCCAGGGCCTCGTCCAGCGTGGCGACGATGCGGGCGTTCTCCAGCACGTCCAGGGCGCCGCTGGCGCGCTGGATGGTCTCCTCGCGCCGCAGCACGTTGGCCCAGCGCGGGGCCACCAGCACCAGGTCGTCAAAACCCATGGTTTTCATGGCGCGGGCGGCGGCGCCCACATTGCCGGCGTGGCTGGTGTTGATCAGGACAAAACGGGTCTTCATGGCAGCGGAAAAGGAGGGTGTGCGGGGCACGAACAGGACAGGCGAAGCGTGGAAGCGGTGCGGACAAAGGCCCGCGGGTTAGGCAAAAAATGGCACTCCGGGTAAAATCCCGCCCTCATTGTCGCCGCCCGCATCGCCGGGACGGATCGCACCGCTCCTGATTCGCAGGCTGCCCCTTCGGCGGGCGCCCTGCCCACCACCACAATCTATGTCGTCCAATCTGCACCCCATGCTCAACGTGGCCATCAAGGCCGCACGCGCCGCCGGCGCCATCATCAACCGCGCGGCCCTGGACGTGGAATCGGTGCGGATCTCGCAAAAGCAGATCAACGACTTCGTGACCGAAGTGGACCACGCGTCCGAAAAGATCATCATCGAGACGCTGCTCACGGCCTACCCCGGCCACGGCATCCTGGCCGAGGAGTCGGGCAGCGAATACGGCGCCAAGGATTCGGAATTCGTCTGGATCATCGACCCGCTGGACGGCACCACCAACTTCATCCACGGCTTTCCCGTGTACTGCGTCAGCATCGCGCTGGCTGTGCGCGGCAAGGTCGAGCAGGCGGTCATCTACGACCCCTCGCGCAACGACCTGTTCACGGCCACCAAGGGCCGCGGCGCCTACCTGAACGAGCGCCGCATCCGCGTCTCCAAGCGCACCCAGCTCAAGGACTGCCTGATCTCCACGGGCTTCCCCTTCCGCCCGGGCGACAACTTCAAGAGCTACCTGAACATGATGGCCGACGTGATGCAGCGCACCGCCGGCCTGCGCCGCCCCGGCGCCGCCGCCCTGGACCTGGCCTACGTGGCCGCGGGCTTCACGGATGGCTTCTTCGAGACCGGCCTGTCGATCTGGGACGTGGCCGCCGGCTCGCTGCTGGTGACCGAGGCCGGCGGCCTGGTGGGCAACCTCACGGGCGAAGCCGACTTCCTGGAGCAACGCGAATGCCTGGCCGGCAACCCCCGCATCTACGGCCAGCTGGTGCCCATCCTGGGCAAGTACAGCAAGTTTGCGAGCGCGGGTGACAAGGCGGCCGTGCGCCAGGCGGCTGCGGCAGACGCACCCGTCAGCGCTGAAGCCGAGGCTGCAGCCGATGTGGAGTCCGACACCACGGGTGCCGCCCCACAGGCCGACGCCCCCAAGGGCGAAGACGCGCCGTTCTGATGTATGCCTGAGCACCGTCCCCTATCGGGACTGTGCTCAGTTCGGGTCGGGGTATTTCTGGGCAATGCTGCGGAAATCTTCCGCAATGTCCACGAACGCATCCACCATGTCGGGGTCGAAATGCGTGCCCTTGCCCCGCACGATGGTGTTGCACGCCTGGTCGTGCGAGAACGCGGGCTTGTAGACCCGTTTGCTGATGAGCGCGTCGTACACGTCGGCCACGGCCATGAGGCGCGCCGACACCGGAATGGCATCCCCCGCCAGCCCCTGCGGGTAGCCCGAGCCATCCCACTTTTCCTGGTGGCAGTAGGCGATCTCCTTGGACACGCTCAGAAAAGCCACCCGCATGCCCAGGCGCCGCTCGGCCTCCTCAATCGCGTTGCGGCCCAGCGTGGTGTGGGTCTTCATGATCTCGAACTCTTCCACGGTGAGCTTGCCCGGCTTCAGGAGGATGCTGTCGGGGATGCCGATCTTGCCGATGTCGTGCAGCGGCGCCGACTTGTAGAGCAGCTCGATCATCCGGTCGTTGAGCACCGGCTCGAACCGCGGGTGGTGGCGCAGCCGCTCGGCCAGCGTCTTCACGTACAGCTGGGTGCGGCGGATGTGGTTGCCGGTTTCGTTGTCGCGCGTCTCGGCCAGCGAGGTCATGGCCATGATGGTCACGTCCTGGATGGCCTGCACCTCCAGCGTGCGCATCGCGACCTCGCGCTCCAGGTAGGAGCTCTTGTCGCGCAGGAAATCCGCCGTGGCCTTGAGCGCCAGATGGGTGTTCACGCGCGCGAGCAGGATGGGCGGACTGATGGGCTTGGTGATGTAGTCCACCGCGCCCAGCGCCAGGCCCATGCGTTCGTCATCGGGGTCGGAGCGCGCGGTGAGGAAGATCACCGGGATGTCGCGCGTGGCGGACGCGGCCTTCAGGCGCCGGCAGACCTCGTAGCCGTCCATCTCGGGCATCATGATGTCCAGCAGGATCAGGTCGGGCGGCGTGCCCGACTGCGCGATCTTCAGGGCCTTTTCCCCATGGTTGGCCACTTTCACCAGGAAATGCTCGCGCAGCAGGCTGCCCATCAGGGTGAGGTTGTCGGGCGTGTCATCCACCACCAGCACCGTGGCGATCGGTTTTTCAACGAGAACGGCCTGCGGGGAGGCAAAGGGCGCGTTGTCCATGGAATTTCCTGCGTGTTGTGCCGCTCAGGGGGTGTGGGCGGCAGGGTGTTCGGAGCCTGGCGCATCGGCCATGGCCCCCAGGGCCTGCTCGAAATCAAAATTCAGGGTGTGCATCTCGACCACCGTGAAGGCGCTCCCCAGCACGGGCTTCAGCACAGGGGCATTGTGTTGGAAAAACTCCGGCGCTGCAGGATCGTCCTGCTCCAGCAGGCCGCGCAGGTGCTGCAGGGCACCTGCGCCGTCCAGCCCCTCGTGGCCCGCGCCCGCGCCAGCCACGCTGTCCGGCGCCGCCGGCCGGTGCCGCTGCATCCACGCCTGCAGGCCGTCCAGGAGGGGCTGCAGCGCAGAGTCCACGGCCCCCAGAAGGGCCGCGGCGGCACCCGCCTCCTGCCCGCTGCGCAGGGCGTGCTCCAGCGCCTGGGCATGGGAGGACACCTCCTCGGCCCCGATGTTGGCCGCCACGGAACGCAGCGTGTGCGCCAGGCGCTCGGCGAGCACCGTGTCGCCGCCGGCGCTGGCCTGCTCCATGTCGGCAAGCACCCGTGACTGCCCCTGCACGAACCGGCGCAGCATCTCGGCGTACAGGGCCGGCTTGCCCAGCGCGCGCTGCAGGCCCAGGGCCGTGTCCAGCCCCGCCACCGTGGGCAAGGACAGGCCGGACGCCGCCTCGCCATCCGGCGGAGCCGTGGCGGGCAGGCCCGGCGCGGGCGGCTTGCCCAGGCCTGGCCGGGGCCGGATCCAGCGGCCCAAGGCGCTCCAGAGCGCCGCGGGCTCGATGGGCTTGGCCACATGGTCGTTCATGCCTGCGGCAAAGCAGCGCTGGCGGTCGGCCTCCATCGCGTTGGCCGTCATGGCCACGATGGGCAGCTGGGCATACCGCGGGTCGCTGCGCAGCCGCCGCGTGGCGGTTTCTCCGTCCATGACGGGCATCTGCATGTCCATCAGCACCACGTCATAGGGCTTGCGCTCGATGCGCTCGATCGCAATCTGGCCGTTTTCGGCCACATCGACGGAAAAACCGGCTTCCCGCAACAGCTCGACCGCCACCATCTGGTTGAGTTCGTTGTCTTCCACCAGCAGCACGGACGCGCCCCGGATCGCGAGCGGCAGCTCGTCCGCCGCAGGCGCCGGGGTGACCACGCGGCGCGGGCTGTAGGTGGAGTGTTCCAGCGGCTGCATCAGCGTGTCGAACAGCAGCGACGCGTTGACGGGCTTGATCAGCACCGTGTCGATGCCCTGCGCGCGCGCGGCGCGCATCACATCCTCTCGCCCGTAGGCCGTGACCATGAGCATCTTGGGCACCTGCGCCATCCCGAGCCCCCGGATGTGGCCCGCCAGCTGGATGCCATCCATGCCCGGCATGTGCCAGTCGAGCAGCAGCAGGCCGAAAGGCTGGTGCCGCGCCATGGATTCGCGCAGCCTGTCGAGCGCTTCCAGCCCGGAATAGGCCTGTTCCACCTCGAAGCCCATGGCGTGCAGCATGTCGGAGAGCACCGTGGCCGCCGTGTGGTTGTCGTCCACCACCAGCACCCTGCGCCCCCGCAGGTCCGGCGGCGGCAGCAGCATCCGCGCGGGTGCCCCGCGCTCGAGCGGCACGGCGACCCAGAAGGTGGAGCCTTGGCCATGGATGCTCTGCACGCCGACCTCGCCGCCCATCAGTTCCGCCAGGCTCTTGCAGATGGCCAACCCCAGCCCCGTGCCGCCATAGCGGCGCGTGGTAGACGTGTCCGCCTGCTGGAAGCTCTGGAACAGCCGCCCCATCTGGTCCACGGTGAGCCCGATGCCCGTGTCGCGCACCTCGAAGCGCAGCAGCACGCGGTTGCCCGCCTCCTCCACCAGCCGCACGGCAATGCTGATCTCGCCGGTGTCGGTGAACTTGATGGCGTTGTTGGCGAAGTTGATGAGGATCTGCCCCAGCCGCAGCGAGTCCCCCACCAGGTTCGGGGGCACGTCTGCCCCCACGTCGCAGACCAGCTCCAGCCCCTTCGCACCGGCCTTGTAGCCCACCACGTCGGACACGCTCTCCAGCATGCGGTCGAGCACGAAGGGCTGCTTCTCGACCGTGAGCTTGCCCGCCTCGATCTTGGAAAAATCGAGGATGTCGTTGATCACGCCCAGCAGGTGCTGGCCCGCCTGCTGGATCTTGCTCACGTAGTCGTGCTGGCGCGCCGAAAGGCCCGACTTGAGCGCCAGGTGCGACATGCCGATGATCGCGTTCATGGGCGTGCGGATCTCGTGGCTCATGTTGGCCAGGAAGTTCGACTTGAGCGCGGTGGACTCCTCGGCCAGCTCCTTGGCGCGGCGCAGGTCCTGCTCGGCGCGCTGCCGGTCGGTGATGTCCACAAACGTGCCGATGGCGCCCCCGGGCGAGCCGTCGGGCCGCGAGAACCCGTGCAGCCAGAACAGGGTGTGGTGGACCATCCCGTCGGCATACGGCAGGTCCACCTCCTTGTGCACCGACTGGACCCCGTTCAGGGCTTCCTCGGCATCCGCGTCGAAGCGCTCCCGCTCGGCCTCGGGCAGGAAGGCCAGGTCCAGCACCGTCTTGCCGATCAGCGCCTCGCGCTGCACGCCAAAGGCCTGCTCGTAGGCGCGGTTGAAGCCGATGTAGCGGCCATCCGCTCCCTTGTAGAACAGGGGCACGGGAATGGCGTCGATCAGCGCCTGCTGAAAGTCCAGCTGCTCGGCCACGCGGGCCTCGAGCAGCTTCTGGTCGTGGACGTCCACGTTGACGCCCACCACGCGCACCGCCTTGCCCCTGCCGTCGCGAAAGATGCGGGCGGCCGACAGGAACCAGCGCTCCTCGCCCTGCGGCCGCACGATGCGCCACGAATCACGCAGATGCATCTCGCCCCCCGCCAGCGCACCGGCAAACGCGGCGGCGGCCCGGTCGCGGTCCTCGGGGTGCAGGCGCTCCATCCAGTCCTGCTGCGTACGCTCCCCGGTGCCGGGCGGCAGGCCGAACATGGCCAGGAGCTTTTCGCTCCACAACACCTGGCCGGTGGCCAGGTCGATGTCGAACACACCGATCTTGCCGGCCTCCTGCGCCAGTTCCAGCCGCTCCTTGGCCTGCTGCATCGCGATCTCGGCGCGCCGCTGTTCGCTGACATCCTCGATCACCCAGATGGAGGCGGTCCTGCAGCCGTCCATCTGCAGGCTTCGGCCCGCCAGCCGCGCCTCGAACCGGCTGCCGTCCAGGCGGCACAGGGACGTGGTCTCGCGCACGGCCTCGCCAGCCGCCAGGTCGCCCCCCACGCGCGCGTTGAACCGGTCCGAACCGGCCGCGCCGCCGAACAGCGCCGACACGCCCTGCCCCAGCAACTGGGACGCGGTGCCCCCCATCAGCTCCACGAACGCCGGGTTGAACTGGCGGACCTGCCCATCGCACAGCAAGACGATGGGAGGCGCGTTGTCGAAGATCGCGGTCTGCTGCTCCAGCAGCTCATTGAGCAGGCGCTCGCGCCGCTCCAGCTCCTGCTGGGCCTGGATGCGCTCGGACACATCCGCGTGCAGGCCGACGATGGCGATGCGCTTGCCGCGTTCATCGAACACCGGAGACAGCGTGGCCTCGTCGTGGTAGATGGTTCCGTCCTTGCGGCGATTCACGAACTGGCCCCGCCAGGAACGGCCCGACAGCAACGTGGACCACATGTCCTGGTAGGTCCGTGCGGGGGTCTGGCCGCTGGCGACCATCGATGGCTTCTTGCCCCGGACCTCTTCCAGCGTGTACCCGGTGTTGCGCTCGTACTGCGGGTTGACCCAGTCGATGCGGCCATCCCCGTCCGTGATCACCACCGAGGCGGGGCTGCTTTCGAGCGCGGCCCCCAGCACGCTGAAACGCTCGAGCGCGGCGGCCATCCGCGCGCGGCTGCGCAGCAGATCCAGCAGCAGCAGGCCCAGCAGGCACAGCAGCACGAACGCCCCGCCCCCCACCTGCAGGCGCTCGGTGGCGGGCATGAGCGCGCTCACATCGTCCAGCATCGCCAGCTGCCACTGGCCGCCCGGGTCGCCCCAGTCAACGCGGCGGCGCTCCACCGCGTAAGTCACTCCGTTGAGGACGACCTCGCCCGCATCCGGCGCAAAAGGCAGTGCGGACGCCAGGCCCTTGTCGAAATGATTGCCGAACTGGCGCGATGCGCGGATCGCGTCAATGCGCGCCTGGGTGAGCGGCGGCGCCACGGCGAACAGCCATTCGGGCCGTGTGGACGCGAACACGACACCGTGAGGAGACAGCAGCACGGTCGGCATTTCGGTGCGCCGCAGCACTTCGTCGAACGACTCGAAGCCCACCTTGAACATCACCACGCCGATGATGGTGCTCGACGGCGTGTCGCTCTCGTACAGCGGCGCGGCGTAGTACAGGCCCCGCTCCTGCGAATTGCTGCCGATCGCGGCATACACGCTGATCGCGCCCTTGATGGCCTGCTGGAAATAGGGCCGGAACGCAAGGTTCAGGCCGGTGGAACGGGTGCCCGGCGTCTCGTGCGCCACCACGGTGCCGTCGCCGGACATCACGTAGACCCCGCTCACTAGGAACCGGCCGCGCGCCACCCCCAGGCGCGCCAGGGCCTCGGGATCGTCCGGCGGCAGCTCGCCCCGCGCCATCGCCTTGAGCAGCGGCTCGCTCAGGCCCAGCAGCGACACCGCCCCCAGCATGCCACCGCCGGTGATGCGGTTTTGCAGCACGTCGACGGTCTGCTGCAGCAGCTTCGCGCGCTCGGCGGCGCGTTCCGCGCCCTGCCAGTGCACCGCGGCCAGCACCACCAGCCACGCACCCGCCAGCGCCGCCACCACCACCAGCACAAAGCCCCGCGCGCCCGGGGCATTGCGGTCCAGCACCTTGTCCAGGAACACTCCCACGCCTGCGCCAACCCGCGTCACGCCCCACCCCCGGCCGTGCCTGGACCGTGCCCCGGGCGGGGCCTACCGTGCGGGATACAGCAAGGCATCGATATCTCCCACCGGTCCGGGCCGCCCGAAAAGAAACCCCTGGAACCCCTCGCAGCCATGCAGCCGCAGGAACGACAGCTGCCCCGTCGTCTCCACCCCCTCGGCCACCACCTGCAGGTCCAGGCTCTTGGCCAGCGCCAGGATCGTGCGCACGATCGCCGCGTCGTTGGGGTCCGCCAGCACGTCCCGCACGAAGCTCTGGTCTATCTTCACCTGATCCAGCGGCAGTCTCTTGAGGTACGACAGGGACGAGTACCCTGTCCCGAAGTCGTCCAGCGCAAATCCCACCCCTTCGCTCTTGAGCTGCACCATCCGCGCGATGGTGTCCTCGATGTCTCCCAGCAGCAGGCTTTCTGTCAGCTCCAGCTTGAGCCTGCGCGGGTCCGCCTGGTGGCTGTGCAGGGTCTGCAAAACTTCGGCCACGAAGCCGGCCTGGCGAAACTGCCGCGCGCTCACGTTCACGGAGATGGACAGGTGCGCCGTGTCCGGGTGCTCTGCCCAGCGCTGCAGTTGCCGGCATGCGGTCTGCAGCACGTATTGCCCCAGCGGCAGGATCAGGCCTGTCTGCTCTGCCAGGGGGATGAAGTCGCCGGGGCTGATCATCCCGCGCTGGGGGTGGCGCCAGCGCACCAGGGCCTCGGCGCCCATGAGCTGGGACTGGTGGTCCACGACGGGCTGGTAGTGCACCAGCAGTTCTCCCCGCGCCAGCCCCTGGCGCAGGTCGGCCTCCAGGTTGGAGCGCGCGTTGACGGCCGCCTGCATGTCCGGGTCGAAGAAGCGCTGGGTGTTGCGCCCCGCCGCCTTGGCCTGGTACATGGCCAGGTCGGCGCGTTTGAGCAGTTCGTCCACGCTCAGGCGTTCGTCCCCAAAGAGGGTGATGCCGATGCTGGGGGTGCTGTAGTGCTGGGCGCCGTCCAGTTCGAAGGGCTGGTTCAGGCTGGCCAGGAGTTTCTCGGCCACGGTTTCCGCCTGCGCGGCCGCCTGCGGCAGCTGGGGCGCCAGGGCTTCGAGCATGACGACGAATTCGTCGCCGCCAAAGCGCGCGACGGTGTCGGCCTCGCGCACGCTGCCCACCAGGCGCGTGGCCACCTGCGCCAGGAGCTGGTCGCCCATGTCGTGGCCCAGGGTGTCGTTGAGGTCCTTGAAGTTGTCCAGGTCGATGAACAGCAGCGCGCCCAGGTTCCTGGTGCGCTGGCACGCGGCGATGGAGCGCTGCAGGCGATCGAGCAGCAGCCGCCGGTTGGGCAGGCCCGTCAGCGCGTCGAAGAACGCCAGGCGCTCGATCTCCTGCTCCGCTCGCTTGCGGTCCGTGATGTCCATCGTGAAGCCGTGCGATACCACCGAGCCATCGGGCTCGCGGTGCGGAATGGCATTGGTCATGTGCCAGCGGACGCTGCCGTCGGGCATGCGCACGCGGTATTCGCACTGCCAGGGCACCAGCTTGCGCACCGAGGTGATGGCGGAGCGCTGCACCTGGGGCAGATCCTCGGCCAGCACGCGGTGCATGAGCACGCCGTGGTCGGCCGTGACCTCGTGCGGCTCCACGCCCATGAATTCGCGCACCGCATCGCTGATGTACTGCACGCTGGTGCCGCCATCCGCGTGCAGGCGGTATTCGTAGATGAAGCCCGGAATGCGGCTGGCGATGCGCTGGATGAACAGCAGCTGTTCGCGCAACTGCTCGGCGGCGCGGTGCTCGTCCGTCACGTCCTGCACCACGCCCATCACCACCTGCACCCCGTCGCGCGGGAGCGTGCGCCGCACGCGGGAACGCATCCACCGCACCTCGCCATCGGGACGGCGCCAGCGGTATTCCACATCCCCGCCGGCTCCACGCTCGCGCACCTTGTCGAACACCTGGCGGTCTTCGGGCAGGATGCCGCTCACGGCGCGCTCCGGGTCCACCCATTCCTGCTGCTCGAAACCCGCGATCTCGCACAGCCCCGGGGACCACAGCAGCACCGTCTCGCCAGGGTCTTCGATGCGGCGCCAGTGGCCGGTGCGCGCCAGGCTCTCCATGGCGTTGAAGACCTCGGTCTGCTCGCGCAGCTCGCGGCGAACCTCCTCCAGCGCGCGTTCGGAAGCGGCCAGCGCCGAGCGCAGGGTTTCGGCCTCGGTGGCATCGCGCACCGTGACCACGATGCAGTCATTGGTCACGCGGCGGGCAGAAAGATCCCAGGCCAGCAGCAGCCGGCCCGGCTCGCGCACCACCTGGCGGCATTCGAGCGGCGCCCCCACCCGGACCACGCCGTGCAGTTGGTCCAGCAGCGCCGTGCCTTCCAGCAGGTCGAACACCTCGCTCGCATCCGCGCCCGGGTTGCGCACGGCGCCCAGGCCGGGCATGCGGCGGGCGGCGGCGTTGGCGGCCAACAGCAGCAAGCGGCCCCGCTGCAGCCGGAACTCCATCAATGCCACCGGAACGGCATCGACCAGGGCCTGCAAGCGCGCCTGCGCCATGGGCTCTATGGGGCCCTCACCAGCGGGGGCGAGGAGATCGGTCAACAGTTCGGACGAGATCACGGTCGCTCTGGAACCTCTGAAGCCTGCGGTTGGGATGGGTCCCGCCTGCGCAGGGCGGGGCCGACGGTCAAAAGCCAAAGTGCCAGCATACAGGCAAGAGTATGTCTAAACGTAACATTCATTCAAAACCTGGGGCATTTCCCCAAGGGAAAACCCGAGGCCCGCCGGACACGCCGCAGGGACCGGCACGGGCCCGCCGCCAGGTTTCGCCGCGCGGGGCCCGCGGCGGCGCGTGCCGGGCGAACTGCTACAGTCCACGCCTCATTTCCCGGCCCCCCGCATGTCCGACACGCTCGAACACCACACCCCCATGATGCAGCAGTACCTGGCCCTGAAGGCCGGGTATCCCGAAACGCTTGTGTTCTACCGCATGGGCGATTTCTACGAGGTGTTCTATGGCGACGCCGAAAAGGCGGCGCGCCTGCTCGACATCACCCTCACGCAGCGCGGCCAGTCGGGCGGCCAGCCGGTGACCATGGCGGGCGTTCCCTTCCATGCGCTGGAGAACTATCTGGCCCGCCTCATCAAGATGGGCGAGTCGGTGGCCATCGCCGAGCAGGTGGGCGAAGTGGGCGCGGCCAAGGGGCCGGTGGAGCGCAAGGTCGTGCGGGTGGTCACGCCCGGCACGCTGACCGACACGGAGCTGCTGTCCGACAAGTCCGAATCGCTGCTCATGGCCGTGCACCAGGCGCCGCGCGCGCGCTGCGGCCTGGCGTGGCTGAGCGTGACCCAAGGGCGCGTGTACCTGGCCGAATGCGCGCAGGACGAACTGGGCGGGTGGATCGCGCGCGTGGGCCCCAGCGAGCTGATCTACAGCGCGGGCGTGACGGACCGCTTCGAGCAGCAGTTGCAGGCGCTGCGCCAGGGCGGCGCCTTCAACTGCCCCATGAGCCCCCGGCCCGACTGGCAGTTCGACAGCGCCCTGGGCGAGCGCAAGCTGCTCGAAAACCTGGGCGCCGCCAGCCTGCAGGCCTGGGGCGCGCAGGACCTGGGCGAGGCGCACGCCGCCGCGGCTGGCCTGCTGGCCTATGCCGAGCACACCCAGGGCCGCACGCTCACGCACGTGCACAGCGTGCAGGTGCAGCGCGGCGACGACCTCATCGACCTGCCCGCCACCACGCGGCGCAACCTGGAGCTCGTGAAGACCCTGCGCGGCGACGACGCGCCCACGCTGTTCTCGCTGCTGGACACCTGCATGACCGGCATGGGCAGCCGCCTGCTCAAGACCTGGCTGCTGGAGCCGCGCCGCGACCGCGCCGAGGCACGCCAGCGCCTGTCGGCCACCACAGCCTTGCGGGGTGCGGGCGGCGCAGGCGGCGGTGCGGGCCCCTGGTCCACACTGCGCGGCGAACTCAAGGGCGTGAGCGATGTGGAGCGCATCACCGCCCGCATCGCGCTGCGCCAGGTGCGCCCGCGCGAGCTGGTCGCGCTCTGCAAGACGCTACAAAAATCAGAGCTGCTAGCGCTTTCTGGACAAGCGCCAGAGCCCTATTTGATTCAGATCTTCAGCCACCTGCATCCGCCCGAGGGCTGCACCGCCCTGCTGTGTGCGGCCATCGCCGAGGAGCCCGCCGCGCTGGTGCGCGACGGCGGCGTGATCGCCCCGGGCTTCGATACCGAACTCGACGAACTGCGCGCCATCCAGACCAACTGCGATGCCTTTCTGCTGGACCTGGAAACGCGCGAGAAAACCCGCACCGGCATCGCCAACCTGCGCGTGCAGTTCAACAAGGTGCACGGCTTCTATATCGAAGTGACAAGCAGCAACCTTGGCCGGGTGCCCGACGACTACCGCCGCCGCCAGACCCTGAAGAACGCCGAGCGCTTCATCACGCCCGAGCTCAAGGCCTTCGAGGACAAGGCGCTGTCGGCCAACGAGCGCGCCCTGTCGCGCGAGAAGTGGCTGTACGAGCAGATCCTCGACCAGCTCCAGCCCCACGTGCCCGCGCTCACCCGCCTGGCGCAGGCCCTGGCCACGCTGGACGTGCTGTGCACGCTGGCCGAGCGCTCGCTCACGCTGAACTGGTGCGCGCCGCAGTTCGTGCCCGAGCCCTGCATCGAGATCGAAGGGGGCCGCCACCCCGTGGTCGAGGCGCGCCTGGCCGAGACGTCGAGCGGCAGCTTCATCGCCAACCACACGCGGCTGAACGCCAATACGCGCATGCAGGTCATCACCGGCCCCAACATGGGCGGCAAGTCGACCTACATGCGGCAGGTGGCGCTCATCGTGCTGCTGGCCAGCATGGGCAGCCACGTTCCGGCCGCCAGCTGCCGGCTGGGGCCCATCGACGCGATCCACACCCGCATCGGCGCGGCGGACGACCTGGCCAACGCGCAGTCGACCTTCATGCTGGAGATGACCGAGGCCGCACAGATCCTGCACGCGGCCACGCCCCACAGCCTGGTGCTGATGGACGAGATCGGCCGGGGCACCAGCACCTTCGACGGCCTGGCGCTGGCCAGCGGCATCGCCACGCACCTGCACGACAAGACCCGCGCGTTCGCGCTCTTTGCCACGCACTACTTCGAGCTGACCGAGCTGCCCGCCAAGGCGCGCCACGCGATCAACATGCACGTGAGCGCCACCGAGTCGGGCGCGGACATCGTGTTCCTGCACGAGATCCAGCCCGGGCCGGCCAGCCGCAGCTACGGGATCCAGGTGGCCAAGCTCGCGGGCATGCCCTCGCCGGTGCTGCACCACGCCCGCCATGCGCTGGCCGCGCTGGAGGAGCGCGCGGGCGAGAACGACCTGCAGGTGGACCTGTTCGCCACCCCGGCCGCGCCCGAGGGCGCGGGCGCCAGCCCGGTGGAGGCCGCGCTGGCCGGCATCAATCCCGATGCGCTGAGCCCGCGCGAGGCGCTGGATGCGCTCTACCAGCTCAAGAAGATGGCGGGCTGAGGCGACGCCACCAGGCTCCCGGCCCGGCGCCCCGGAAGGCCACCGCGGCGCCCCGGCTCAAAGATCCTGCGCCACTGGTGCCAGCTGCCCGAGCATGAAGGTGATGAACGGCGGCACACACTGCAGATGCCCGGCCACCGGTCGTGCGCGGCACTCGGTCAGGCCGGCCAGGTCGCCCGCGCCGCGATTCTGCATGGCGCGCACGGTGCTGACCGAGCTGGCGTAGGGCACCGTGCGGTCGTCGCGGCCGTGGTACAGGCGCACGGGCACGTTGGGTTTCCAGTCGTAGACGTTGCTGGCGCTGGCCAGGGCCTGCACATCGTCGGCCAGGAAGTGGTCGATGAAGCGCGTGTCATAGGCCACGTCGGCATCGCCCGGGATGAGCGCACGCAGCAGCAGGCGGCGCACCTCGCGCTGCACGCTGCCGCTCAGGTAGCGCAGGAAGCCCGGGTTGATGAGTGCGCCGATCACCGGCTGTTCTTGCCGCACCAGCTCCACCAGGCCATCCATGGTGGTCTGCACGTTGTAGGGCCCCGCGCCCGGCACCACCATGCGCAGCTGCTGCAGGTGCGGCGATCCGCCTGCCTGCAGCGCGCGGTGCGTGGCCATGGTGACGTAGCCGCCTTCGGAGTAGCCGGTCAGAAAGAGCTGGCCGTTGTCCGCCACGTTGGCCTGGCCGCGCCAGGTGCGGGCGGCCGTCAGAAAATCCGCCGTGGCGGCCGCCGAGGGCGCCGCCAGCAGGTAGGGGTGGGGCGTGCCCTTGGAGGCGCCAAAACCCACGTAGTCGGGCGCCAGCACGATGTAACCCAGCGATGCGAGCACCACCGACACCTCCGACGCCACCGCGTTGTTGCTGGGCGCCTCGGCATCGCGGAAGATGGTGCCGTGCTGGTAGCTGAGCACCGGGCTTTTGGCACCGGCGGGCTTTTGCGGCACGCTGACCAGGCCGGAGGCGCGAACCTCCTTGCCGTCGGCATCGGTGGTGAGGTATTCGAGCCGGTAGGAGGCGACGCTGTAGCGCGGCACCACGTCCTGGGCCAGCGACTCCTTGGCGGCCAGGGCCGCGGCGATGTCGGCGGTCGGCACGGTGCCCAGCGCGGCGGCGGATTCAAGCTGGCCGGAGCGCACCGGGGCGGGCGGTGGCGCTGGCGGATTGCCACCATCGCCAGGTTCTTCCGTGCCGCCCCCGCCGCAGGCCGCCAGCAATGCAACCAGGGCCAGCGCGCAGGCGCGGCGGGTTCCAGACAGGATCAGTGGATTCTTCAACACGGCAGGGCCCTTCAGGTGAAGCGGCGGATGATAGGAGCGGCGGGCGCATGCTGCCTGGCCTGGGAGGAATAGCCCTTTGCCCCCGCGGCGGACCTTGCCTTGCCAACTGCTGTGGCCACGGGTTGGCGGCGGGGGGTTGAAGCAAGCCGATTTTTAATAAAAATAGCCTGCAGCGCTTGTCCATCCATCCTCCATTGCTATCAATTTCGCATACCCGCCACGGAGCACAGGAGAGCCGTCCGGCACCACCTCCCGAGGGGGCCTTCCCACGCCAGACTAAACTCGCGGGTTCCTCTCTTCCAACGACCCCACTTTTTCCATGACGTATTGCGTCGCCATCAAACTCAACGCCGGGCTGGTTTTCCTGTCCGATTCGCGCACCAACGCCGGCCTGGACCAGATCAGCTCTTTCCGCAAGATGATGGTGTATGAGAAGGCGGGCGACCGCTTCATGGTGCTGTTGTCGGCGGGCAACCTGTCCATTTCGCAGTCGGTGCGCGAGATCCTGCAGACCGAGCAGCTCAAGGACGGTGACTCGGGCGAGACGATCTCCATCTGGAACGCCAAGAGCATGTTCGACGCGGCCCGCGTGCTGGGCGCCGCCGTGCGCCACGTGCACGAGCGCGACGGCGCGGCGCTCAAGCGCTCGGGCGTGGACTTCAATGTGTCCATGGTGTTCGGCGGCCAGATCAAGGGCGAGGGCATGCGCCTGTTCCAGGTGTATTCGGCCGGCAACTTCATCGAGGCGACGTCCGAGACGCCGTACTTCCAGGTCGGCGAATCCAAGTACGGCAAGCCCGTGCTCGACCGCGTGCTGACACCCGAAACACCGCTGGACGAAGCCGCCAAGTGCGCGCTGGTCTCCATGGACAGCACGCTCAAGTCCAACCTCTCGGTGGGCCTGCCGCTGGACCTCGTCGTCTATGAGGTGGACCGTTTCTCGACCGAGAAAGTGGTGTGCATCGACGAGAACAATCCCTACTTCCGCATGCTGCACGACAGCTGGGGCCAGAAGCTGCGTCAGGTGTTCGACAGCATCGAAGACCCCGCCTGGGGCGGCGGCGTGACCACCGTGCCCATCATGGTGAACCCGGCGCGCAGCAAGCCGCTCAAGAAGATCACCAACCATCTGGACAAGCTGATCTGACGGCCGCGGGGCCGCAGCGCCCGACCTCCCCTCCTGCCGGGTACCCCATGCTTCCCATCGTCTTTTCGCACGCCAACAGCTTCCCAGCGAGCACCTACCGCGTCCTTTTCAAGCACCTGCGGGCCCGCGGGTTCGAAGTGAGCGCGGTGGATCGGTATGGGCACGACCCCAGGTACCCCGTCACCAACAACTGGCCGCACCTGGTGCAGCAGCTCGCCGACTTCGCCACGGCGCAGGTCCAGCGCCTGGGTGCGCCAGTGTTTCTGGCAGGGCATTCGCTCGGCGGTTTCCTGAGCGTGATGGCAGCGGCCCGCCACCCCGAGCTCGTGCGCGGCGTGCTGCTGATCGACTCGCCCCTGCTGGGCGGCTGGAAGGCCAACGCGGTCGGCGTGGCCAAGCGCACGCAGGTGGTGGGCTCCATCTCGCCCGGCAAGATCAGCCGGCAGCGGCGCTTCAGCTGGGCCAGCAATGACGAGGCGCTGGAACACTTCCGCAAGAAGAAGGCCTTTGTACAGTGGCATCCGGACGTGTTGCAGGACTACATCAGCCACGGACTGCAGGACCACGATGGCAAGCGCGTGCTCGGATTCGACCGTGCGGTGGAAACCGCCATCTACAACACGCTGCCGCACAACCTGGGCCGGCTGCTCGGCACCCATCCGCTGCAATGCCCGGCCGCCTTCATCGGCGGGCGGGACTCGGACGAAATGAAGCAGGTGGGCATGGCCATGACGCTGCGCATCACCCAGGGCCGCACGATGATGCTCGACGGCAGCCACCTTTTCCCCATGGAGCAGCCGCTGGCCACGGCCGCCGCCATGGAGGCCTCCCTGCTCAACCTGGCGTCGCTGAACCCCTGAGCCCAGCGGCATAGCACCGGAACAACCGCCAAAAGCGCCGAAAAAGCGCGCTGATGCGCAGGACACACAGGCCGCGCCATTTTTGGCTCCATCCTCTACACTGGAGGTTTGTTACAGCGTGATACACACATGCCTGCACGGACCCCACTGGCCGCGCGCCTGCCGGCGCTGAGCTTTGCCCTGCTGGCCGCCTTCCTGGTGGCCACGGCGGTGCGCACCCACAACGACACCACCATCGCCATCGTCACGGCCTCGGTGCTCATGTTCGCGTGCTGCTGGGCCAGCGCCACACACCTGCTGGGCGCCCGGCCCGCGCTGCAGTTCGTGCTGATCGCCCTGGGCTTGGGCTGGTTCGCCGAGCAGATGGGTACCACGCATGGCTGGTTCTTCGGGCACTACACCTACACCGAGGTGCTGGGCGCGCGGTTTGTGGATGTTCCCATCGTCATTCCCATGATGTGGTTCGCGCTGACGTATGCGGGCTACGTGATCAGCAACCTCATCGTCTGGCAGTCGCCGGTGGACGGCGCGCCGGGGCTGGGCCACGCCGCGATGCTGTCGTTCCTGGCGGCGATGATCGTCACCGCGTTCGACCTGGGCGCCGACCCCTACCTGGTCTACACCCTGAAAGCCTGGATCATGGCCAAGACCGACGGCGCCTGGTTTGGCGAGACGGTGCAGGGCTTCTTTGGCTGGGTGTTCGTGGCCTTCGTGATCATCTTTGGCTTTCGCATGTCGGTGCGCAAACTCGCGCTTCGCCCGACCAGCCCCTTCCTGCGCCGCCATGCGCTGGTGCCACTGGCCATCTACGCATCGGGCATGGTGTTCCAGATGATCCTGGGCAATCCGGTGGAGATCCGCTCGATCGCGCCGTTCGCCATGGGCATCCCGTTGCTGTGCGCCCTGGCGGGCTTTCAGCGCTGGCGCGCAACCACGGAGACCGCAGCATGAACCACGGCAAGACCCTCTCACCATCCCCGCTGTCCGATTCGGAGCTTGCAGGCATGCAGCGCCACGCCGACCCGCTGGCCGACCAGACCATCGCCGACATCCTGGGCGACTGGCCCGAAGGGGACGTGGCGATGGACGCACCGCAATGGTCGCGCATCGACACCGTGAACCGCCTGTTCGGCCAGTGGGCGGACAACGCAAGCCTGGTGGGCTGGACCGCCCAGGGCGAGGGGGTGGATGCGGCCATGTCCAAGGCACTGGACCACTACGTGCAGACCGCCCAGGTGCTGCCGCCCTGGGCCGATGCCCGCAAGATCGAGCGCGCCGAGAAGCTGTTCATGGAACACGGGGCGCTGTCATGCATCCTGCTGTTCTGCGCCAGCCTGCCCGAGTGCTACGTGATTCCCGACCTGTCGAGCGTGCTGCACACCTCCGGCCAGCTGGAGCAGAACGCGGAGTACCGCATCCGCTCCACCGCCGCGATGATCTTTCCGGTGATGATGCATGGTGGCCTCAGCCAGCGCGGCGCCGGCGTGGCGCAGGTGCTCAAGGTACGCCTGATCCACGCCACCATCCGCAACCTGATCCTGCATGGCAGCCCCCAGAATGCCGTCAGGGACCTGCTGGCGGGCGGCGCCGGGCGTATTGCGCCGCAGGCCCTGCAGACCCAGGGCGGACGCCAGGCCATGTTCCAGACGCTGTATGCCCGTGGCTGGAACCTCCAAGGTGACGGCCTGCCCTGCAACCAGGAAGAACTGGCCTACACCCTGCTCACGTTTGGCTATGTGTTCCTGCGCAGCCTGCGCCGCCTGGGCATCGGTTTGCGGGCGGCCGACGAGGAAGCCTATCTGCATGCCTGGAACGTGGTGGGCCACATCCTGGGCATCGACCGCGCCCTGATGGTGGACACCATGGACCAGGGCAAGGCCCTGATGGCGCGGATGCAGGCCCGCGGCCGCGCCGAACCCGTCACGCCAGACCCCCGTCCCGCCCTGGGCCAGGCCCTGATGCAGACCATGGAGAACGCCCTGCCCTGGCCCATCGTGAAGCCCTTTCCCCGGCTCATGACCCGCTACCTGTGCGGGCGTGACACGGCGAGCGACCTGGGCCTGACGCAGCCCGTGCCCTGGCCGTCGGCGCTGCTGTTCTGGGGAGTGCTGCTGCTGGCGCGGGCCGTCGACGTGGCCGCGCGGATGGTGCTCCCCCGCTTCTCCATCGTGCGGGCCCTCACCCGCATCCTGGGCTACCACTTCATGAGCAAGGTGCTCATGAGCCAGACCCGCCCCCTCCAGCTGCCCACCGAGCTGCTCAACCAGGTGGACGAAGTGATGCACAGCTGGAGCGATGACCCCCACGCCCCCCGCTGGCTCAACCGCATCGAGGACCGGCTGACCACCCATGGCAGCTGGAGCCTGGGCCTGGCCGGGAAGGCGAAGGCCGCCAGCGCGGGCCCGGCGCGGCAAGCCACGTAGCCGTTGTTCTCACGCCGATGCACCTGCTGCCCCGCGTTCTCCTGATGCTGGCCCGGCTTTGGCGCGCGCATTGCCGCAGGGCATCCATCCTGCTGTGGCTGCTCGCTCCCCTGGCCCTGCCCGTGGGCGCGCAGGCGGGCACGCCCCTGGTGCTCACGCAGGAGAGGCCGCAAGTGAATGCCTGGGAGGCCATCACGCTCAAGGCCGACCCCACGTACCAGCTCTCGGCGCAGGACATGCTGGGCCGCCTGGACGAATTCGAGGCGCCCGCGCGGCGCGGCGGCTCGCTGGGCGTGCACAAGGCAGCGATGTGGCTGCACATCCCCATCATTGCGCCCGAGGCGCCGCGCACCCCCTGGGTGGTCAATATCGGCTACAGCTCGCTGCAGGCCGAAATGTACCTGGCCAGCGGCGGCCAGGTGCTTCAGCAGGTCCGCACAAGCCCGTCTGACCAGACGCAGCGGTCCAGCCGCACGCCGGCGATGGTGTTCGACCTGCGGGCCGGGCAGCCCTACGACCTGTTGATACGCGTGCAGGCCACCGGTCCGCTGATCCTGCCCATCACGGTCAGCGAAATGCCCATTCACATGCGCCAGGCCCTGGGCGAGCAGATGCTGCAGGGCCTGCTCAACGGGCTGGCGCTCTGCCTGCTGATGTACAGCCTGATGCAGTGGGTCACGCAGCGCGATCCCATGTTCGGCTTCTATGCGCTGGTGGTGCTGGGCAGCGCGGGCTTTTCGCTGCAGTTCTTCGGCATCGGTCCGCAGTACCTGTGGCCTGGCAATCCATGGATGGATCGGTATTCGGGCCTGGTGGCGGGGCTGGCGGCCCTCGCGGGCTCGTTCCTCTTCCTGGGCCACACCCTGGCCGGCCACACGCAGGGCAGCCGGTACGCACGCACCATGCGGGCGGGCGCAGCAATCACGGCCATGGTCTGCGCAGCCGTCGTGTTCGGCTGGTTGAGCGTGCCCATCGCCATCGCGTTCATGAGCCTGGCGGGCACCCTGCCTTCCCTCATCAGCCTGCCTGCCGCCGTCGCGCGGGTGCGGCAGAAAGACCCCATCGGCGCCACCCTGCTGGTGGCCTGGATCGCCTTCGGCGTGGCCGCCGCCGTGATGGTGTGCCTGGTCCAGGGCTGGGTGCCCGCGAACTTCTGGACCCTGCACTCGTTCCAGTTCGGCGCCACGGCGGACATGCTGCTCTTCTTTCGCGTGCTGGGCCTGCGCGCCCAGGCCGCCAAGGCACAGGCCCAGGAGGCCATGCGAGAGCGCGACGTGATGCACTCGCTGGCCCACACCGATCCACTCACGGGACTGAGCAACCGGCGCGACCTGCAGCACGCCCTGGAGGCCGCGCTGGCCCAGTGTTCGCCGCAGCGGCTGGTGGCGCTGTACCTCATGGACCTGGATGGATTCAAGCCCGTGAACGACGCGCACGGCCACGATGTGGGCGACGATTTGCTCGTGGCCGTGGGCCGGCGCCTGCAGGCCAACGTGCGGCACCAGACCGACCTCGTGGCCCGGCTCGGCGGCGATGAATTCATCATCATGGCCCGCGACCTGGCGACGCCCGAGCAGGCCGAAGATCTGGGCCGCTCGCTGTTGCGGGCCTTCGAGCAGCCTTTCACATTGAGCCACCTGCACATCCAGGTGGGGCTGACCATCGGGTACGCACTGGCGCCCCTGGACAGTGAGGACCCGCAGGCCCTGATGCGGCACGCAGACGCCGCGATGTACGCGGGCAAACAAGGCGGCAAGCACTCGGTGCGGCGCATCACCACCACACCGGCGCTGGCGGGATGATGGAGCACCGCAGCCCCTTGTCGCCCTGCAGGCCGGGGAGCAACATGGCAAGCACAGATGGCGACGCGCCCGCCGTGAATCCATGCTCGCGCAGTGGCACGCTGGCCGCTGTGGCGAACATCCGGCAGCGCGCCCACAGCGTCCGGACGGGCGGGGCCGGCGGGGCGGGCATCACATCCTCCCTGGAAGCGCGGGACCCCGGCGTGCGCAAATACCGCGTGCCAGGCGTTGCGGGCCTTCCTATACTCACAGCGCATTGACGAGCACCATGCGCCCAGTCCCTTCCCTGCTCCCGTGGCAATGGTTGCCGGCCCCGGCCTGGCAATGGGTGCTGGGATGCCTGCTGCTGCTCGTGCACGCGGGCGAGGGCTGCCAGGCCGCCACGGACCGGCTGCTTCTGCGCGACGACGTGCCTTCGGTCAACGTCTGGCCAGCGGTCACGGTGCTGGCCGATCCCACGCGGCTGCAGTCGGTGCAGGATGCGATGGCCCGCGCCCCGGATTTCTCCGCGCCGCCCGGAACCAGCGGAACACTGGGCGTGCGGTCCGACGCCATGTGGATCCGCATCCCGCTGACGGTATCGCCCACCTCCGACGGCATCTGGATCGCCGACATCGACTACCCGGTTCTCAACCGCGTCGAGGTCTATCTCACCACAGACGGCCATGTCAGCCAGCAGGCCACGCTGGGCAGCCTGCAGCCTTTTTCACAAAGACCGCTGCGCAGCCGCACCCACGCCCTGGCCCTCGCCATGCAGCCCGGGCACGACTACGACCTGCTGCTGCGCGTGGAAACCCGGGGCGCCATGGTGCTGCCGGTCACGCTGAACAAACCCACCGCATGGCACAGCGCCGCGATGAACGAGCAGATGCTGCAGGGCATCCTGACGGGCCTGGCACTGTGCCTGCTGGTTTACAGCCTGGCGCAATGGATCAATCTGCGGGACGTGCTGTTCATCCAGTACGCGCTGCTGCTCACGGGCAGCCTGCTGTTCTCACTGCATCTCTTCGGCCTGGGCACGCAGTACCTCTGGCAGGACAGCCTCTGGTTCGAAGTCCACGCGGCGGGCCTGTCCGCGCTGATGGCCACCTGCGGATCGTTTCTCTTCATCAGCCAGGCCCTCGTGGGGCACCGCCCCAAGAGCCTCCTGCTGCGCACGATGCGCGGTGGCGCCCTGCTGTGCGTGCTGCTGGCTTTCATCCATGCGCTGGACATCCTGAGCACGCCGGCCGTTGCCGCCATCGTGAGCATCCTCGGTCTGGTTCCCGCGCTCATGGGCATCCCGGGCGCCGTGCGCCGCGCGCGCCAGGGCGACCCCGTGGGCAGCAGCCTGCTGCTGGCGTGGCTGGTCTACTTCGCGGCCACGGCCACGGTGATCGGCGTGATCCGTGGCTGGGTGCCGGTGAACTTCTGGACCCTGCACTCCTTCGAGTTCGGCGCGACGCTGGACATGCTGCTCTTCATGCGCGTGCTGGGCCTGCGCACCAAGGCACTGCGCCTGGAGGCGCTGGACGCCAACCGCGAGCGCGACGCCATGCGCTCCCTCGCGCACACGGACCCCTTGACCGGCCTGCCCAACCGGCGCGGCCTGAACATCGCGCTGGCATCCGCGCTGGCGCGCTGCGGGCCCGACAAGCTGCTGGCCGTGTACGTGATGGACCTGGATGGGTTCAAGCCCGTGAACGACCAGCACGGCCACGACGTGGGCGACGAATTGCTCGTCGCGGTGACCCGGCGCCTGCAGGGCCACGTGCGCCAGAGCGACGTGGTGGCCCGCCTGGGGGGTGATGAGTTCGTCGTGATGACGGGCCACCTGGGCAGCGAACAACAGGCGCAGGAGCTGGGGCACAAGCTGCTGGACGCATTCCGCTCGCCCTTCTCGCTGGGCAACGTGCGGGTGGAAGTGGGCCTGACCATCGGCTATGCCATTGCCCCGGACGACAGCAACGATGCCATCGGCCTTCTGAAGCTGGCGGATGCGGCCATGTACAGCGGCAAGCAGGGCGGCAAATTCTGCCTTCGGCGCAATACCGGCGACCTCGCACTGTCCTCCGCCTGAGCACCGCCGGCAACACGGGCCATTCCGAACTGGTCAAACAGCCTGGCTTCAGTTAAACACGGGACTTCGCGTTTTCACGAAGGATTGTTCGCCATGGCCCATCGCAAAAGTCCCGCCCGCGTTGCCAAAGACGCCCGCATCGCGCACTTCCGGTCGCTTGCCGCCCGGCAGGCCACCGCCCAGAACGCGCCCGGCGCGACACTCACCTGGGACGCGGTCGCTGCGCTGGAGGCCAGGCTGGTGGGCCGCATCGTGCTGCCATCGAGCCCCGACTACAACGCGGCCCGCCAGGAGTCCAATCCCGCGTTTCAGGCCTATCCCGAGATCATCGTGTACTGCGCGTGCGAGAACGATGTGCTCGAATGCCTTTCCGTCGCGCGCACCTATCAGGTCTGGGTGGCCGTGCGTTGCGGCGGTCACAGCACGGCGGGCTATTCCGTCAACAGCGGCATGGTGGTGGACCTGAGCGAACTGCAGGGCGTGGTGCTCGATCCCGCCCGGGAGCGCGTCTACGTGCTGCCGGGTACGGATTTCGATCATTTCAACGGCGCCATGAACCACACCGGCTGGCATGTGCCCACCGGGGCATGCGGCAGCGTCTGCGTGGGCGGGTTCGTGCAGGGGGGCGGCTACGGCTATACGTCGCGCGCCTTCGGCATCCAGAGCGACCTCGTGGAGTCGTTGCGGGTGGCGCTGGCCGACGGCACCATCGTCACCGCCAGCGCGCAGGAGAACCCCGATCTCTACTGGGCACTGCGGGGCGGCACGGGCGGCAACTTCGGGGTGCTGCTGCAGGTCACCTACCGCATGCTGAGGCTGGACCAGGTGTGGGCCTGGGCCATCAGCTGGGATGCGGCGCACGCGGCGGACGTGCTCACGACGATGCAGGCCCACTACATGAAAACCGGGGCCCCCGATGCGCTGGGCTACATGATGAATCTGGGCTACCAGAACGGTGTGCCGGTCTATATGGTGCAAGGCATGTTCTGCGGCACGCGCGAGGCGGGCATGCAGGCCATCGCACGGCTGATGGCGATCCCGAGCGCGCAGCTGCTGGTCGACAAGACGGGCACCTACCCCGAGATGAACATCTGGCTCGAGGACCATCCCTACACCTTGCCGGACAACCTGCCCGACGGCGTGGCGGAGACCAAGGCCAGCGGCTACATCAGCGCGCCTTTGTCGCGCTCGGACTGGCAGCGCATCATCGACTACTTCCAGACCTCCCCCAATCCCTGGTCGCTCGCATACCTGGAGCCCTATGGCGGCGCCATCAACCGCTACCCGGTGGCCGACAGCGCCTTCATCCACCGCCATGTCGATGCAGACCTGGTGGTGGACGTGTTCTGGACCAATGCGCAGGAGCGCACCCAGATGGAAGCCTGGCTCGATGGCTTCATGAACCTGGTCAAGCCGTTCCTGAACGGGCATGTGTACCAGAACTACCCGGACGCGAGCCTGCAGGACTTCCCCACGGCCTACTGGGGCCCGGCCTATCCGCGCCTTCAGCAGGTCAAGGCGCGGTACGACCCCTCGAACTTCTTCCACTTCCAGCAGAGCATCCGGCTGCCCAACGGCTGAGCAAGCCGCGCGGCCCCGGCGCCGGGGCCCCCGGTCCGGCAGGCTCTCAAGGGCAGACGGCGTCCGCGTAGTGCAGCCGGCCCTTGCCCGCGCGCTTGGCGGAATACATCGCCTGGTCCGCCCGGTTCATCAGGGCATCGATGTCGCCCTCCAGCGGGGGGTGCACCGCGACACCGATGCTGGCGCCGACGAACAGATCCCGCCCTTCCACGGTCATGGCCTGGTGCAGCGCGTCAATGATGCGCTGGCCGATGGTGTCGGTCACATCGCGCGTCACGTCCCGGTCCAGCATGACAAGGAATTCGTCGCCGCCCAGGCGCGCCAGGGTGTCGCCCGCACGCACCGTGCTGGCAATGCGCTGGGCGACGATGCGCAGCACCTCGTCGCCGGCGCGATGGCCTTCGGAATCGTTCACGCCCTTGAAGCCGTCCAGGTCGATGAACAGCAGCGCCACGGAGCCCGCATTGCGCCGCGCCTGGCTCAGGGATTGCTCTAGCCGGTTCTGAAAGGCCGCCCGGTTGAAAAGGCCCGTGAGCGAATCATGGTTGGCCAGGTAGTGCTGCTGGCGTGCGATCTGGATCTTGGCCGAGACGTCCTGCACCAGCGCCATGATCGAAGTGACCTGGCCCTGGGCATCGGTCAACGCGGAGTTGAACCACTCGCAATGCACCTCGGTCCCGTCCTCCCGCGTGAAGCAGGTCTCCGCGCGGTTCTGGGACTCCTGCCCGGACTGCAGGCGCTGCAGGGCATGCTCAAGCCCATCGTCCTGGGACGACAGGTCCACGAGCTCCGTCAGCAGCCGCCCCTCCAGCCCCGCCACATGCAGCCAGCCCATGAGCTGCACGGCACGCTGCGAACAATGCAGAAGCTTGAGGTTGTGGTCCATCTCCAGCACCGCGAGCGGGCTGTTTTCCATGTGCGAGGAAAGCCGCTGGTTGGCGGCGCGCAGCGCGTTCATGGTGACCTGCAGCTCATGGACGTCGAGCGCCGTGGTAATGAAGCCATCGATCACGCCGTGCGGGTTGTGCCAGGGCGTCAGGCAGATGGTGCGCCACTCGTCAAAGCCATAGGGCGTGCGCAGCAGACGCTGGTACTGCACGCGCTCGCCCTGCAGCACGCGCTCGACAAAGGGCATGAAGCGCGCGCAATCGATCTCGCCGTACACCTCCACCAGGGACTTTCCGATCAGGTGGTGGGGCACGGTGCCGAACCACCGGGCATACTCATCGTTGACATAGATCATGGTCAGGCTGCGGTCCACCACAGCCATGGTCGCCCCGGCGCTGCGGGTGATCAGATCGAGCAATTCCGCTTTGGACCAGGACTCCTTGCGGGCGGCGTAGGCGGGCGGCGGCAACTCAGGCTCGTCTTGCATCATGCGGCGAAAGCCCCCGGCGGGGAAAGGATCATCAACAGATGAGGCAACACGCGCCGGCCCCGCCGTGGCGGAACGCGTTTCGCATTGCCCTGCTACAGGTAACAGTGTGTCTACCCCAGCTTATCACTTTCGATGGGCACCCGTCCCCGGCCTGCCTGCGGGTGCTCTCGCCCCCACCGCGTTCTTTCGCACCGGCGGCCAGGTCCGCCCACGCCGCTACCGGCAGCAGCGGTACGCCAGGCCCACGGTCACGGAGTACCCCGTGGGCTCCACCGTCAGCGGGCTGCGGCGTGCGTCGCCCTTGAGCTGCGACACGCGCGCGGCACCCAGCACGACCCAGTGGCGATTGATGGCGGACATGACCTCCACGCCCGCATCCACGCTGTACAGCCCGGCGCCGGGGTCAAATGCCGGCAAGGGGCTGGCACCGCCCGCCGGCACGCCGAAATGGCCGCGCAGGTAGCTGCGGTCGCCAAAGCTGGCACCCGCGCCGAAGGTCACCGTGGTCTGCGCGGTGACGGGCCATGCATACCCGACGCTGGCGGACATCTGCGCGCCCCCGTCGCGCCCGAGAATGTCCTGCGAGAAGCCCGCGCCCACGGACCACCGCGGCGTCAGCGCATACCCGGCACTCACCCTCGCGCGCAAGGTGGAGCGCACCGAGGGCAGCCCCACGAGGATGGGCGCATCCGATCCGTCGCGCCCCTTGTCGATGCGCAGCGACGCGCCCAGGTGAAATTGGTCCCCCTGCGCCAACGTGGCACTGGCACCCGATTCGCGTGGACCGAGCCCGTGGCCCATGAAGGCGCTCCCGCGCGATGTGCTGAGCCGAAAGCGCCCATACTCGATCGCCCATGCCGGCCGCAGGCTGTTCTTGCGGCCATCGCCCCCCGCATAGTCGGGGCTGGAGCCCATGATGGCGCCCAGCGCATAGTTGAACTGGGGGGCAGGCGGCCCCTCGGCAGCGCGCGATTGCGCGCCGCGCGCCAGCGGCGTGGCGCCCAGGCACGCCAGCGCCGCAGCACAGGACCACAGACAGGCAAACGGAACAGGACGGTTCATGCGCGGATTATCAGCCCGCCCATTGCACCCAGCCCGTCCATGCGGTCGCCAGGACGACGATGCCGAACACGATGCGGTAGTACGCAAACGGCACGAAGCTGTGGCTGCTGATGTAGCGCAGCAGCCAGCGCACGCAGAGCCAGGCGCTGACGAACGAGAACACCAGCCCGGTCGCGAACATCGGAATGTCGGCCACCGACAGCAGCGCGCGCTCCTTGTACAGGCTGTACACCCCGGCACCGATCAGCGTGGGGATGGCCAGGAAGAACGAGAAGTCCGTGGCCGCCTTGCGCGACAGGCCCAGCAGCATCCCGCCGATGATGGTGGCGCCGCTGCGGCTGGTGCCCGGCACCATGGCCAGGCACTGCACCAGGCCGACCTTGAGCGCATCGAGCGGCGTCATCTCATCCACCGTCTGGATGCGCGTGGCGGACGGCGGGCGGCGCTCGGCCCACAGGATGATGAAGCCGCCGACGATGAAGGTGCTGGCCACCACGACCGGCGTGAAGAGGTGCGCCTTGATCATCTTGCCAAGCAGCAGGCCCAGCACCACGGCCGGCAGGAAGCCGATCAGCACGTTGAGCGCGAACCGCTGCGCCTGGCGCTCGGTGGGCAGGGCCACGAGCGTCTCGCGGATCTTCTGCCAGTACACCAGGATGACGGCGAAGATGGCGCCCGTCTGGATGGCGATGTCGAACACCTTGGCCTTGGCGTCGTCGAAACCCAGCAGCGAGCCCGCCAGGATCAGGTGCCCCGTGGAGGAAATGGGCAGGAACTCGGTCAGGCCTTCGACCACGCCCATGATGGCGGCCTTGACCAGCAATACAACGTCCACGCGCGCTCCTTAAGGAAAATTTAAGTCAAATATGCCTCTACCGCTTGCCTGGCAAGCGCTAGCAGCTATCAAAACAGGAGTATATGCGCAGCGGGCTGCCGCCCTTCAGGGCCGCGCCTGTGCAGACGCCTGCTGAGGCGTCTGTGCCGATGCCTGCCACGGCGCCTGCCACCCGCCGCCCAGCGCCTGCACCAGCGTCACCGCCGCCAGTTGGCGGTTGACCTGCAGCTGCAGCAGCGCACGCTGTGCGGACAGCGCCGAGGCCTGGGCCGTCACCACCTCGGTGTAGCCCACCTGCCCTTCGCGGTAGCGATTGAGCAGCTGCTGCGCCGTGCGCTCCGCCGCGGCCACCGCCTCGCGGCGCAGGGGCTCCTGCTCCTGCAAGGTGCGCAGCACCGTGAGCTGGTCTTCCACCGTCTGGAACGCTGTGAGCACCGTCTGGCGGTACACCGCCACGCGACCCTCGCGCGCGGCCTGGGCTTCTTCCACCCGGGCCGCGGTGGCCCCGGCATCAAAGATCGTCTGCGCCACCGACAGCCCGAGCGACCACACCAGCGTGGACGCCTTGAACAGGTCGGCCACGCTGCTGCCCCCGCTGCCCACCGACGCGCCCAGGCTCAGGTTCGGAAAGTAGCCCGCGCGCTGGATGCCGATCTGCGCATTGGCGGCCGCCACCGCGCGCTCGGCCGCCGCGATGTCGGGCCGGCGCTGCAGCAGCGTCGAGGGCACGCCCAGCGGAACCTCGGGCACCGCCGCCACCCACTGCGCGCGCGGCAGCGAAAAATCGGCCGGGGCGCGCCCGGTCAGCACGGCCAGCGCATGCTCGAAGCGCGCGCGGTTTTGCCGCACGGTGGCCAGGTCGGCGCGCGCATTGGCCAGCTGGGTCTGTGCCTGCAGCACATCGGTCTGGGCCACCACGCCCGCGCCGTAGCGGTTGCGGGCGATCTGCAGGCTGCGCTCATAGCCCTCCACCGTGGCCTGCAGCAGCTCGATCTCCGCATCCGCCTCGCGCAGCTGGAAGTAGGCCGAGGCCAGCGTGCCCACGGCCGACAGGCGCGCGGAGGCCAGGTCCGCCTCGCTCGCCTGCGCGCTGGCCTGGGCGCTGTTCACGCCGCTTTGCAGGCGTCCCCAGAGGTCCGGCGCCCAGTCCACCCCCAGCGATGCCTGGGTGGACAGGCCCGAGCGCGTGGCGCCCTCGCCGCCCGTGCGCGTGGCGCCGCCCGAGAGGCTCACGGACGGCAGCAGGCCCGCGCGCTGCTGCCGCACCACGGCCTGCGCCTGCGCGTAGGCCGCCACGGCGGCGGCGATGTTCTGGTTGGACAGCTGCACCTGCTCGGCCAGGCGGTTGAGCTCGGCATCCTGGAACAGCTCCCACCAGGGGCCACGGTCCAGCGCGTCGGCAGGCGCCGCGGGGGCCCAGGTGGCGCCCGCCTCCTTGAACGACATGGGCACCGCCATGTCGGGTTGCTGGTAAGGCGGCGTGACCGAGCAGGCGGACAGCAGGGCCGCGATGGCCGCCACCAGCGCCAGGGAGGCCGGGCGGGCCATGGGGCGTGGCGCAGGGTGGCGGGCGGCGCGGCGCGCCGTGGGCGCGCCGGGTGTGAGCGGGGCATGGAAATGTGTCATGGGCACCGATCAGGTGGCCGCGCCGGGGGCTCCGGCGCGGCTCAGGTGTTGTTCGTTGGGGGCGGGCGTGCGCAGCTTGTCGAGCAGCACGTAGACCACCGGGGTGGTGAGCAGGGTCAGCAGCTGGCTGGCGATCAGCCCGCCGATGATCGCCACGCCCAGGGGCTGGCGCAGCTCGGACCCCTGGCCGAAGCCGATGGCCAGCGGCAAGGCGCCCAGCGCGGCGGCCATGGTGGTCATCAGGATGGGGCGAAAGCGCAGCACACAGGCCTCGCGCACGGCCTCCAGCGCCGTCAAGCCGCGGGCACGCTCGGCCTCCAGGGCAAAGTCGATGATCATGATGGCGTTCTTCTTCACGATCCCGATGAGAAGAAACACGCCGATGAGCGCGATGATGGTGAACTGCATGTTGAACAGCAGCAGGGCCAGCACGGCCCCCACCCCCGCCGAGGGCAGGGTGGTGAGCACGGTGATCGGATGGATCAGGCTTTCATACAGCACGCCCAGCACGATGTAGATCACCACGACGGCCGTGATGATCAGGAACGCCTGCTGCCCCTGGGATTGCTGCGCGCTCAGCGCCGTGCCCTGGAAGCTGCCACGCACATTGGTCGGCATGGCGATGTCGGCCTCCGCCTGCTCGATCACCTGGCGCGCCTGGCCCAGCGTGGTACCGGGGTCGATGTTGAACGAGATGGTGGTGGCCAGTTCACCGTCCTGGTGGCTGATGGAGGTGGGCGAGGCCCTTTCCACCACGCGCGCGATGGCGCTGAGCGGCACCATGGTGGAGGGCGTGGTGCTGATCACCTGCCCCGTGGACGCGCCGCGCTGTCCCGGGTTCGCCGCCGTCCCCGTGGCGCCGGTCGGGTTGGACGCCACGTAGATGTCCTTGAGCGCCGGCGGACCGCGCGTGTATTCGGGCGCCCACTCCATGATGACGGCGTACTGGTTGAGTTCGCCATAGATCGTGGCCACGGAGCGCTGGCCGAACGCGTTGTACAGCGCGTTGTCGACGGCCGATGAACTCACCCCCAGGCGCGAGGCACTGGCGCGGTCCACCTCCACATAGGTCTCCACGCCATTTTCCGCCTGGTCCGTGTCCACGTCCTTGAGCAGCGGTTCATCCTTGAGCCGCTCCGCCAGCTTGCCGGCCCATTGCTTGAGGTCCGCCATGTTGTCGCTCTTGAGCGTGTACTGGTAGGTGGAATTGCTGGAGCGCCCGCCCATCCGCAGGTCCTGCACCGGGTTCAGGAACACGCGCAGCCCCGTGATCTGGTTGAGCTGCGGCCGCAGGCGCGCGATGACGGCCGGCGTGCTGTCCGTGCGCTGCGCCAGGGGCTTGAGATTCACGAACATGAAGCCGCCCCCCGCGCGGCTGCCCCCCGAGAAGCCCACCACGGTATCGACCGCTGGATCCTTGCGGATGATCTCCACGGCCTCGCGCAGCTTGCGCGCCAGCGCGTCGGACGAGATGCTCTGGTCGGCCCGCAGGCCCGCATTGAGCTGTCCGTTGTCCTGCTCGGGGAAGTACCCCTTGGGAATCTTGGCGAACAGGTACACGTTGAGCCCGATCACCGCCAGCAGGATGAGAACCACCAGCGCCTTGCTGGCCAGCGCCCAGTCCAGGCTGTGCTCGTAGCCGCGCAGCACGCCCTGGTAGCCGCGCTCGGCCCATCGCGCCAGGCGCGACGGCGGCTTGTCGCTGGCAGGATCATGCTCGCGCAGCAGCCACGCGCACATCATGGGCGTGGTGGTGAGCGAGATCACCAGCGAGATCATCACCGCCGCCGACAGCGTGATCGCGAACTCACGGAACAGCCGCCCCACCTGCCCGTCCATGAACAGCAGCGGAATGAACACCGCCACCAGCGACAGGCTGATCGAGAGCACGGTGAACCCCACTTCGCGCGCGCCGCGCAGCGCGGCCTCCATGCGGCCCATGCCGGCCTCGATGTGCCGCATGGTGTTTTCCAGCACCACGATGGCATCGTCCACCACGAAGCCGGTGGCCACCGTCAGCGCCATCAGGCTCAGGTTGTTCAGGCTGAAGCCCAGGAAATACATGACGCCGAAAGTGCCCAGCAGGGACACCACCGTGGCGACCGCCGGAATCACGGTGGCGCGCGCCTTGCGCAGAAAGAGGCCCACCACCAGCACCACGAGGGCGATGGACACCATCAGGGTGAGCTCGATCTCGTGCAGGGAAGAACGGATGGAATTGGTGCTGTCAGACGCCACCGCCACCTGGATGTCCTGCGGCAGCTGCGCCTGCAGATCGGGCAGCAGGGCGCGCACGGCATCCACGGTCTCGATGATGTTGGCGCCGGGCTGGCGCGTGACCAGCACGATGATGGCGGGCTCGCCATTGAACAGCCCCACGGTGCGCAGGTTCTCCACGCCATCCACCACGCGCGCCACATCCCCGAGCCGGACGGCGGCGTTGTTGCGCCAGGCGACGATCAGCGATTCGTACTCGGCGGCCTTGCGCGCGGGCGACGGCGTGTAGATCTGCAGCCGGCGGCCATCGCCCTCGATGGCGCCCTTGGGGCGGTTGGCGTTCGATGCCTGGATCGCCGCGCGCACATCCTCGGTGCTGATGCCGTAGCGGTTGAGCGCGAACGGCAGCAGCTCCACCCGCACGGCGGGCAGCGAGCCGCCACCGATCTCCACCTCGCCCACACCCTCCACCTGCGACAGGCGCTGGCTCACCACGTTGGAGACGGCATCGTAGATCTCGCCCGGCGTGCGGGTCTTGGACGTCAGCGCGAGGATGATGACGGGCGACGCCGCCGAGTTGCGCTTTCTGTAGGTGGGGTTGCTGCGCAGCGTGGCGGGCAGGTCGGCGCGGGCGGCGTTGATGGCGGCCTGCACCTCCCGCGCCGCCGCGTCGATATCGCGGTTCAGGTCGAACTGCAGGCTGACCCGCGCCGAGCCATTGGAACTGGACGAGGTCATTTCATTGACCCCCGCGATCACCCCCAGCCGCCGCTCCAGCGGCGTGGCCACGCTGGTGGCCATGGTCTCGGGGCTGGCCCCCGCCAGGCTGGCCGATACCGAAATGGCGGGATAGTCCACCTGCGGCAAAGGCGAGACCGGCAGCACGAAAAAAGCCGCGATCCCCGCCAGCGCCATGCCGATGGTGAGCAGCACGGTCGCGACCGGCCGCTCGACAAAGGGGCGCGACAGGTTCATGGCGCCTCTCCTGCCTGCAAGGGCGCCGCCGCCGTGCCCCTGCCCGTCCATCGGCGGCCCAGCCGGTCAAACGCCAGGTAGATCACCGGCGTGGTGAACAGCGTGAGCATCTGGCTCAGGATGAGCCCCCCGAAAATCGCGAGCCCGAGCGGGCGGCGCAGTTCGGCGCCCTCGCCCCAGCCCAGCATCAGCGGCAGCGCCGCGAACAGCGCCGCCAGGGTCGTCATGAGAATGGGCCGAAAGCGCAGCAGCGCGGCCTGGTGGATGGCCTGCTGCGGCGGCATGTTCTGATGGCGTTCCGCGTCGATGGCGAAGTCGATCATCATGATCGCGTTCTTCTTGACGATGCCGATCAGCAGGATGATCCCGATGATGCCGATCACGCCCAGGTCGTTGCCCGACACCATGAGCGCCAGCAGCGCCCCCACCCCGGCAGATGGCAGCGTGGAGAGGATCGTCACGGGGTGGATGTAGCTTTCGTAGAGCACGCCCAGCACGATGTAGACGCACACCATCGCCGCCAGGATCAGCCACAGCTGGCTGGAGAGCGACTTTTCGTAGGCCCCCGCGGCCCCCAGGAACTCCATCGACAGCCCCGGCGGCACACCGATTTCCTTGGCCGCGGCGCGGATCGCGTCCACCGCGCTGCCCAGGGACACGCCTTCGGCCTTGTCAAATCCCAGCGTCGCGGCCGGGTACTGGGCCACGCGCGTCACCTGCAGCGGAGCCAGCTGTTCCCGGATGGTGGCCACGGCCGCCAGCGGGGTCGGGGTGCCGGAGCCGGTGCGCAGCTGCAGCGTGCCAAGCGCCTCGGGCGTATTGAGCTGCTCCTGCTGCGCCTCCAGGATCACCCGGTACTGGTTGGTCTCGGTGAAGATCGTGGACACGATGCGCTGGCCAAACGCGCTGTACAGCGTGTCGTCCACGGTGCTGGCCGTGACCGACAGGCGCGACGCCGTGTTGCGGTCGATGTCCACATAGGCCGACAGGCCCTGCGCGCCCGCATCGGTGGTGGCGTTGCGCACCTTGGGTTCGCTCTGCAGCCGCTCGACCAGCTTGCGCGTCCAGTCGTTGACCTGCGCGGAATCCACGCCGCCGATGGATACGCGGTACTCGGTCGGCCCCGTCTCCGCGTCGATCGTCAGGTCCTGCGTGGGCTGCAGGTACAGCGTGACCCCCGCCACCGCCTGAACCCGCTCGCGCAGCCGCAGCATGATCGCCTCCTGCGCGTCGCGCCGGGGCTGGAGGTTGATCAGCATGCGCCCGGCGTTGAGCATGGTGTTGTTGGCGGCATCCACTCCCACGAAAGAGCTGAGCGACAACACGTCCGGGTCCTGCAGGATGGCGCGCACGGCCGCCTGCTGGAGTTCGCTCATGCGGTCGTACGAAACGTCCTGCGAGGCCTCGATGCGCGCCTGCAGCTGGCCGGTGTCCTGCGTGGGAAACAGGCCCTTGGGAATCACCACATACAGCAGGGCCGTGAGCGCCAGCGTGAGCACCGCCACCGCCAGGGTCACGCCCTGGTGGCGCAGCACCCACTGCAGCCAGCGGTCGTAGCCCGCGATCACCCGCTCGAACCCCCGGTTGATGCGCCCCGCCATCCCCCGGGGGCCGCCCACGGGTTCGGCACGCAGCCAGCGCGCGGCCATCATGGGCACCAGCGTGAGCGACACGATGCCGGAGATGAGGATGGTGATGGCGAGCGTGACCGCGAATTCGCGGAACAGGCGGCCGACCACATCGCTCATGAACAGCAGCGGGATGAGCACCGCGATCAGCGACACGGTCAGCGAGATGATGGTGAAGCCGATCTGCGTGGCGCCCTTGAGCGCGGCCTGGAACGGCGGCTCGCCCTCCTCCAGGTAGCGCGCGATGTTCTCGATCATCACGATGGCATCGTCCACCACGAAGCCGGTGGCGATGGTCAGCGCCATCAGGCTCAGGTTGTTGAGGCTGTAGCCCAGCAGGTACATCACCCCGCAGGTGCCGATGAGCGAGATGGGCACGGCCAGGCTGGCGATGACCGTGGCCCGCAGGCTGTGCAGGAAGAAGAAGATCACCAGCACGACCATGAGCACGGCCAGGACCAGCTCCATCTCCACATGGTGCACCGAGGCGCGGATGCCCGTGGTGCGGTCGGACAGCACCTGGACCTTGAGCGACGCGGGCAGGCCCGCCTGCAGCTCGGGCAGCAGCTTCTTGATGTTGTCCACCGTGGCGATCACGTTGGCGCCCGGCTGGCGCTGCACGTTCAGGATGATGGCCGGGGTCTCGTTGGCCCAGGCGCCCAGGCGGTTGTTCTCGGCGCTGTCGACCACGCGCGCCACCTCCAGCATGCGCACCGGCGCGCCGTTGCGCCAGGACACGATGAGGTTCTTGTAGTCGTCCACCGTCAGCAGCTGGTCGTTGGCGTTGATGGTGTAGGAGCGCTGCGGCCCGTCGAAACTGCCCTTGGCGCTGTTGGCATTGGCCGAGGTGATGGCCGTGCGCAGGGTATCGAGGCCAATGCCGTACGACGCCAGCGCCTTGCTGTCGGCCTGGATGCGCACCGCGGGGCGCTGCCCGCCCGCCAGCGACACCAGCCCCACGCCACTGACCTGGCTGATCTTCTGCGCCAGGCGGGTGTTGACCAGGTTCTGCACCTCGGTCAGCGGCAGCGTGTCCGAGCTGATGGCCAGCGTGAGCACCGGCGCATCGGCGGGGTTCACCTTGGCATACACCGGCGGCGCGGGCAAGTCGGCGGGCAGCAGCGAGTTGCCGGCGTTGATGGCCGCCTGCACCTCCTGCTCGGCCACGTCCAGCGCCAGGCCCAGGCCGAACTGCAGGGTGATGATGGACACGCCCGAGGCGCTGGTCGAGGCCATGCGCTCCAGCCCCGGCATCTGGCCGAACTGCCGCTCCAGCGGCGCGCTCACGGTGCGGCTCATCACTTCGGGACTTGCGCCCGGGTACAGCGTCTGGACCTGGATGGTGGGGTAGTCCACCTCGGGCAGGGCGGACAGCGGCAGGAAGCGGAAACCCAGCAGCCCGGCGAGCACGATGGCCACCATCAGGAGCGCGGTGGCCACGGGCCTTTCGATGAAGGGACGTGAAGGACTCATGCTGGTGGCGGCTCAGGGGTTCTGCGCGGGGCGCTGGCGGCGCTGCTGGCCTTCACCGGAGGCACCGCCACGCGGCCCGCTCGCTCCCGAGCGGGGCCCGCTGGCGCCCGGGCGGGGGCCGCGCGCGGCCGCCGGGGCACCGGGCAGCTGCACGGCCATGCCGTCCTGCAGGCGGTCCCCGCCCTCGGTCACCACGCGTTCGCCCTCCCGGAGCCCTTCGGCGATGGCCATGAGCCCCACGGTCGCCTGGCCGCGCTTGACCTTGCGCAGGGACACGGTGCGGTCTTCGTTGATGACATAGACATAGTCGCCATTGGCGCCCGTGCGCACGGCCGTCACCGGGACCACCACCGCGGGCACGTTGCGCAGCAGCAGCTGCACGTTCACGAACTGGTTGGGAAACAGCGCCCCCGCCGCGTTCTCGAAGCGCGCCTTGGCCTTGACGGTACCTGTGGTGGTGTCCACCTGGTTGTCCAGCGTGGAAAAAAGGCCCTTGTCGAGTTCGGCCTTGCGCGCGCGGTCCAGTGCCGTCACGGCCAGCGTGGGCGCCGCACCCTGCGCCGCCCGGACATCGCCCACGCGGTCCTGCGGGACCGAGAACTGCACGTCGATCGGGGCCACCTGGGTGATGGTGGCGATGCCCGTCGCATCGCCCGATGTCACATAGTTGCCCGCATCCACCGTGCGCAGCCCGATGCGGCCCGTGGCGGGCGAGGTGATGCGCGTGTAGTCCAGGTTCAGGCGCGCCGTGCCTTCCTGGGCCTTGTCGGTCATCACCGTGCCTTCAAGCTGCTTGACCAGCGCGGCCTGCGTGTCCACGTCCTGGCGGGCGATGGAGTCCTGCGACAGCAGGGTGCGGTAGCGCTCCAGCGTGAGGCGCGCATTCTCCAGCTGGGCCTCGTCCCGCTGCCGGGTGCCCTGGGCCTGCATCAGCGCCTGCTCGAAGGGCCTGGGGTCGATCTGCGCCAGCACCTGCCCCTTCTTGACCATCTGGCCCTCGGTGAAAAGCACCTGCGTGAGCATGCCCGACACCTGGGGCCGCAGCGTGACGGTGGTGGCGGGGATCACGGTGCCCAGCGCGTCGATGACCACGGGCAGCTCCGCCCTGCGAGCCACCGCGTCGCCCACGGTGACCATGGGGCGCCCGCCCCCGGGCATGCCCCGGCCGGGCCCGGCGCCCTGCTCGCCGCCGGAACGCTGGACGAGGTACCAGGCAGCCCCGCCGACGAGGCCCACCAGCACCAGGGCCAGCAGGCTGCCCACCCATCGCGAGCGCCGGGGCGGTGGGGCCGCGGGGGCGGGCGGAATGGCCGATGGCGGGGGCGCGTTGACGTCTTGCGGGTTCATGGCGGTCCTGATTCGTGTTCTTGGGCTGCGGGCCGGACTGGGGGAATGGCAACAGGCGGCGGCGGGGATCGCGCCATGCCTGATCGTAGAGAGTCAATTCAAGCTTTGCCTTGAACGCTGTGCGAAGAAAAGTAAACCTGGGAGGCCGGGCGCCAGGGCACCTTCCGTTCCGGGCGGCCGGCGTCCCCACATTCCCCGGAGTTTGCATGAAATCGGGGGCCCAAGGCCCTGCAGGCCGCACCGCCATCCTGCATTTCGCGGCAGCCAGGCCGCGTTTCGTCGCAAGGCGCTGGCGGCCCCGGGCGGGCGGCGGCACAGTCCGCTCCATCGAACGCGCCAGGAGCACCCCATGCAACTCACCCCCGTCATCGCCATCCACCTCGCCGCCGCCCTCGCCGCCACGGCCATCGGCCCCCTCGCCCTGTGGGCGCGCAAGGGCGCCACCCAGCGCCCCCGCCTGCACCGCGCCGCCGGATATGCCTGGGTCACCCTCATGGTGGCCACCGCGGTCTCCGCCATCTTCATCAGCGGCGGCAATGGTCCCCGCTGGGGGAGCTTCGGGCTCATCCACCTGCTGATCCCGGTGACGCTGGGGATGCTGGTGCTGTCCTTCATCTACCTGGCCCGGCGCAACATCGTCGGCCACCGCGTGGTCATGCAGCGCATCTACATCGGCGCCTGCATCGTCGCAGGCGGCTTCACCCTGTTGCCCGGGCGTTTTCTGGGGCACTCGCTCTGGAGCCAGCTGGGCCTGCTCTGACCCCGCCCTTTCCAGCCCCCACATCCCCTCCACACCAAGGAACCACACCATGCTGCTCAATGTGATTGTTCACCAGCCCCAGGCACTGATCCAGATCGTCACGCACACTCCCTACTGGGTCTGGGGCCTGCTGGCCGCCCTCGTGGGGCTGGGGGCCAGCCAGCTGTGCGACCGCACCGCCAGCCTGCGCCGGACCCTGCTCATGCCCGTGGGCATGGCCATCTTCTCCGTGGCGGGCGTCGTGTCGGCGTTTGGCGGCGCGGGCCAGACGGCGGCGCAGGCGGTCGGCGCCTGGCTCGTGGCCGCGGTGCTGATCGGCGCGCTGGCCCTGTGGTTCCAGCCCACCGCGCCGGCCGGCACGCTCTACGCGGCCTCCTCGCGCAGCTTCCACGTTCCGGGCAGCGCGATGCCGCTGGCGCTGATCATCGGCATCTTCCTGACCAAGTACTTCGTGGGCGCCGAGCTGGCCCTGCAGCCCTCCCTGGCCCGGGACGGCGCGTTCGCCCTGCAGATCTCCGCCCTCTACGGCGTGTTCAACGGCCTGTTCGCCGCCCGGGCACTGCGTCTGTGGCGCCTGGCGCAGCACAGCGCGGTCTTCGGCGCCTCGCCGGTGGGCACCTGAACCCCGGCCATGCCCGTTGCCTGCCCTTCCCTTCCCTGCCTTGCCTGACTGTTGAGGAGAACCCGCCATGCGCCAAGAACCGACCTTCAACGACCCCATCGAACGCCTGGCCCGCAAACGCGCCGGCGCCAAGCTGGGCTGGTACATGCACGCCAGCGTCTATCTTCTGGTCAACCTGCTGCTCGTCACGCTGTCCGCCAGCAGCGGCCGCCACTGGGCCGTCTACCCCGCGCTGGGCTGGGGCATCGGCCTGGCCGTGCACGGCATCGTGGTGTTTCTGCTGGCTGGTGGGTCCGGCCTGCACGAGCGCATGGTGCAGGCCGAGCGCGACCGCATTGCCCAGAACCACAACCCATCCTGAGCGAGGCTCCATGAAACAGCTGCACATCCACCACCACGTTTCCCTGATCCTGGCGGGCCTGCTCGCCGTGTGCGCCAGCCTGGCGCAGGCGGGTACGGGCCTCATGGAGATTCCGGGCATGCAGGGCGACGGCCCCGTCACCGTGTACTACCCCAGCAGCGCACCCGACGAGGCACTGCAGCGCGGCCCCTTCAGCCTCCAGGCGGCCTGGCAAGGCGCTCCGGTGGCGGGCAACGGCCGGCTGGTCGTGGTGTCGCACGGCTCCGGCGGCAACCCGTGGGTGCACTCGGACCTGGCGCGCGCCCTGGTGGGCGCGGGCTTCGTGGTGGCCCTGCCCGAGCACACCGGCGACAACGCGAAAGACCCGTCGACCCCCGGCCCCGAGAGCTGGAAGCGGCGCCCGGCCGAGGTCTCGCGCGCCATCGACGCCATCGCCAAGGACGCGGCCCTGGCGCCCCTGCTGTCGCTGGACCGGGTGGGCATGTACGGCATGTCCGCCGGCGGCCACACCGCCCTCAGCCTGGCTGGCGGACGCTGGTCGCCCGCCTTGTTCCGGCAGCACTGCGAAGCCCACATCGCGGACGACTTCGCGACCTGCGTGGGGCTTGCCACCGAACTCAAGGGCAACCTCCTTGACGGCGTGAAGAAGGCCGTGGCGCTGGGCGTCATCCGCCAGCGTTTTGACGACGCCGCCTGGCAGGCCCATGGCGAACCGCGCATCGCGGCCGTGGTGGCGGGGGTGCCGGCCGCGGCGGATTTCGACATGGAGTCACTGGCCAGGCCGCGCGTGCCCCTGGCGCTGATCACCTCCGGGCAGGACCTGTGGCTGGTGCCCCGCTTTCACAGCGACCGTGTGCTCCAGGCCTGCGCCGACCGCTGCACCCTGCTGGCCGCCCTGCCCGACGCCGGCCACGGCGCGCTGCTCTCCCCACCGCCGCCCCGGGACCGGATGTCCGCGCTGGCGGCGCGGCTGCTGGGCGACCCGCCGGGCTTCGACCGCAGCCAGATGCACGCTGTCGACCTGCGGATCGTGCGCTACTTCGAGCAGCACCTGCTGCCGCTGCCGCGCCGTGGCGCTCCGTGACCGCATGACGCGGCACACCGGCGTGAACCACATCGGCCTCACGCTGAACGCGCTGGCCGTGCGCACCATCGCCCACGCCTGCCAGGGCCGAGCCCGCGCGGCGCCCGCCTAGAATCGACCCCTCACCATGCCCCAACCCATGACCCCCGACGACATCGAACAACTGGCCCGCCGGCGCGCTGGCGCCAAGCTGGGCTGGTATGTGCACGCCGCCGCCTTCGTCGTGGTCAACCTGGTGCTGTTCAGCCTGTCGCGCTACGGCTTCGGCAACCGGCCGTGGTCGGTGTTCCCGCTGCTGGGCTGGGGCCTGGGGCTGGCGCTGCACGGCATCTCGGTGTTCGTGCTGGGCACCGGCAGCGGCCTGCGCGAGCGCATGGTGCAAAAGGAGCGCGAGCGGCTTTTGCGCGACCAGCAAGAGCGCAACCAGCGCTAGGCCCCACGGCCTGCGCCTTCGACCACCACGCCCGCGCCGCCATGAAAATCGACTGGATCGAGAAGCTGCAGCACCTGCTGCAGGTGCTGGCCTTCTGCCTGGCCATCGCGGCCCTGCAGTACGCCTTCCAGCCCGATAAGGCCTACGACATCCCGGCCCGCTACTCGCTGGCCATCGGCTCGCTGACCTGGGCGCTGATCGACTTCGGCCGGCACCTGTTTCCGTCCAGCAAGGAGACGGGCTGGCCCACGGGCCTGTCCGGGTTCCTGCTGCCGTTTGCCAGCATCGTGCTGGGCTACCTGGGCGGCACGCTGCTGGGCGACTGGTGGTGCGGCAGCTCGTCGTGGGACCAGGGCGGCCGTGCGCAGCTGCGCATCTCCATCGGCATCACCGTGGTGGCGGGGTTCCTGGGCACCTACTACTTCTACACCAAGAGCAAGAGCGCCTGGCTGCTGGCCAAGGTCAACGAGGTGCGCAGCCAGGCGAGCGAAGCGCAGCTCAAGCTGCTGGAAACGCAGCTCGAACCCCACATGCTGTTCAACACCCTGGCCAACCTGCGCATGCTGATCGGCACCGACCCGGCCCGCGCGCAGGAGATGCTGGACCGCATGATCGGCTACCTGCGCGCCACGCTCAGCGCCTCGCGCAGCACCCAGCATCCGCTGGAGAACGAGTTCGAGCGCCTGCGTGACTACCTGGAGCTGATGGCGGTGCGCATGGGCCCGCGCCTGGCCTACACGCTGGACCTGCCCGACGCGCTGCGCGATGTGCCCGTGCCGCCGCTGCTGCTGCAGCCCCTGGTGGAAAACGCCATCCGCCACGGCCTGGAGCCGCAGGTCGAGGGCGGGCACATCACCGTGCGTGCCAGCACGCGGCAGAGTGACAGCGGGGCGCTATTGGTGCTGGATGTGACCGACACCGGCGCGGGCCTGCCCGACACCCTGCCCACCCCGGGGCCGGGGCAGAGCTTTGGCCTGGCCCAGGCGCGTGAGCGGCTGGCCACACTGCACGGAACGGCGGGCACTCTGAAATTGATAGCTGGCAGCGCTGGCGGGACAAGCGCTACGGTCACTTTTCCCTTGAAATCGAGCCCGTCGACCACCACCCCATGACCCAGCCTGCCGTGCGCGCCCTGATTGCTGAAGACGAACCCCTGCTCGCCGCCGCGCTGCAGCAAGAGCTGGCCCGCGCCTGGCCCGGGCTGCAGGTCGTGGCCACCGTGGGCGACGGCCTGTCCGCCGTGCGCCAGGCCCTGGCGCTGCAGCCGGACGTGCTGTTCTTCGACATCCGCATGCCCGGCCAGAGCGGCCTGGATGCCGCCGTGGAACTGGCCGACGCCTGGCCCGCCGAGGGCCCCTCGGGCCGCCCCTTTCCCGCGCTGGTGTTCGTGACCGCCTACGACCAGTACGCCGTGCAGGCGTTCGAAGCGCAGGCGGTGGACTACCTGCTCAAGCCCGTGCAGGCCGCGCGGCTGCAAAAAACGGTGCAAAAACTGCAGCTGGCGCTTTCCAGCAAAGCGCCAGCCGCTATGGATTTTGAAGCAACCATGGCCCAGTTGCGGAACCTGCTGGTGGCGCCCGGGGTGGCGGCCCCCGTTGCCGCAGCTGCGCCCGCTGCACCGGCGACGGGCACGCCGCTCACGCTCATCCAGGCCAGCAGCGGCAGCCAGATCCACATGGTGCCGGTGGCCGACGTGCTGTATTTCGAGGCGGCCGACAAGTACGTGCGGGTGCTGACCGCAGCGCGTGAGTACCTGATCCGCACCCCGCTCAAGGACCTGATCGGCCAGCTCGACACCCAGGTGTTCTGGCAGATCCACCGCAGCACGCTGGTGCGCGCCAGTTGCATCACCACCGTGACCCGCGACGAGGCGGGCAAGCTGCACCTGGAGCTGGCCGGACGGCCCGAGAAGCTGCCCGTGAGCCGCCTCTACGCCCACCTGTTCAAGGCGATGTAGCGGCGCGCCCGCGCCCGGGTGTCAGCGATTGGTGGCCAGCAGCAGGCCGCCCGCCCCCATGAAGAAACCGCCCGTGGCCTTGTTCAGCCGGACCACGCCGCGCGAAGTGCGGATGAAGCGGCGGATCTGGCGCCCGCCGGCGGCATACACGGCCGTGGAGACGAACTCCGCCGCCAGGTACACGGCGCCCAGCACCACGAACTGGCGCACGGCCGGCTGGCTCGGGTCGATGAACTGCGGGAAGATCGCCGCGAACAGGATGATGGCCTTGGGGTTGGTGATGCCCAGCAGGAACTCCTGGGTGATGAGCGCCTTCAGCCGCACCGGGGCGCCGGAGGATTTCACGTCGCCGCCCTCGACCACCTCCAGCCCGCTGAACTCACGGCTGCGCCATGCCTTCCAGCCCAGCCAGAAGAGGTAGCAGGCGCCCACCCACTTGACGACCGTGAACGCCATCTCGGATGCCAGCAGCATCGCCCCCAGGCCCACGGCCGAGATGGCCAGGAAGATGGCGAACGCCGCCACCCGCCCCAGCGTGGCCACCAGCGCCGCGCCGATGCCCGCGCGGATGCCGTTGTTGAGGCCGCAGAAGTTGTTGGGGCCGGGCGTGAGCGCAATGGCCACGGCCACCGGGGCGAAGAGGAGCGCGTCCATGGGGTGTCCTTCAAGAGAAATGGGCAGGCAGGGTCGCCCAGTTTAGGGCTGTCAGCACTATTTTTGCTGGCATCGCAACCCGAAGGGGAGGCCGCCCACTGCATCCCATCCAGGCCACTCGTCGTTGCGTTCCTAGCCAAGGCCCCGGCCTTGGCACTGGCGAAAACAGTGTTGACGGGCCCTAGCGAGGCCGGGCCAATGTCGCCACGCTGTCCCAGGGCACGCCCGGCAGCGCCTCGTAGTGCGCCACCACCACCAGCCGCGCCGGCTGGCGCGCGGCTTCGGCCAGGGCCTGGCCGAGGTAGCTGACCGAAGGCTTGTCGAGCCCCGCCACCGGCTCGTCGATGAGCGTGAGCGCGGCCCCGCTGGCCAGCGCGGCGGCCATCAGCGCCTTGCGCCGGCTGCCGGTGGACAAGGCAAAAAAAGGCTTGTCCAGATGAGGTTCCAGCGAGAACCCCTCCACATGCGCCGCCAGGGCGGCGGCGTCCCACCGCGCGCAGTGCGCAGGCAGGCTGCCCAGCCACTGGCGCACCGTGAGCGGGTCCAGCGCCGTGGCGCGCGGGTCCTGCCAGAACACCTGCGCGCGCCAGGCCGCGGCAGGCACCGCCCCCCGGCGCACGCCGCGCAGCGTGATATCGCCCGCCTGGGGCGTCAGCTCACCCGCCAGCACGCGCAGCAGCGTGGTCTTGCCCGTGCTCTCGTCGCCCTGCACCAGCGCCAGCCCCGCGGGCCATGCGAGGCTAAAGCCCTCCAGCACCGCGCACTCCGGGTAGGCAAACCGCAACCCCTGCACCTGCAACACCACGCTGTCGGCCACCATGCATCCTTGCGAAAAAAGAAGAAAAGAGGGGATTCTAGGAGGCCGCCGGCCTCGCGCGCCGCGCCCGCAGCCAGCCCCCGGCCTGGTTGACCACGAGCCCGCAGAGCACGGCCCCCGCTCCCGCCCACTGCAGCGGCGCGGGCTGCTCTCCCAGAAAGGCATATGCGGCCCACAGCCCGACCACCGGCACCAGCAGCGAAAACGGAGTGACCCGCCCGGCGGGGTGGCGCTGCAACAGCTGCGTCCACAACGTGTAGGCGAGCAAGGTGGCCAGCAGGGCGAGGTACAGCACGGCCGCCAGCGCCACGCCGTCCACCGCCCGCAGCTGCGCGAGCACGCCCTGCGCGCCATCGGTCCACAGCGCCAGCGCGAAGAAAGGCACGATCGGCACCGTGCTGCTCCACACGATGAACGGGAACGGCCCGTACGGCCCCGCCGTCGCGGCACGGCGCGCCACGAGATTGGACACCGCCCACATGAAGGCGGCCGCCAGCGTAAGCGCGAAGCCCGCGAGCGTCATCTGCCCGGGGCCTTCGCCATGGGCGAGCCCGATGGTCATCAGCCCCGCGAAGGCCAGCGTGAGGCCCCACCACTGCCAGGGCCGGGCGCGCTCGCCCAGCAGCGGGGCGGCCAGCAGCAGCGTGAAGAAGGCCTGCGTCTGCATGACGACCGACGCCATGCCCGCCGTCATCCCCAGCTGCAACCCCAGGAACAGGAATCCGAACTGGCCCAGGCCCTGGGCCAGCCCATAGCCCAGCACGAACCGCCAGGGGAGCGCCGGGCGCGGCACGAACAGCAGGAAGGGCAGCGACGCGGCCGAGAACCGCAGCGCCCCCAGCAGCATGGGGCTGAGCCCCTGCAGGCCCAGCTTCATCACCACGAAGTTCAGCCCCCAGATGACCACCACCGCCAAGGCGCGCAGCAGGTCGCCCCGGCTCAGCGCGGCGGCATTCATGCGGACACCACGCGGCTGCCCGCCGCCACCGGACGCCCCTGGCGTTCGCGCGCGGCCACGAAGGCGTCGAAGGCCTCGCTGCTGGTCTTGGCCGGCACGTAGCCCAGCACCTCCTTGAGCGCGGTGTTGAGCAGCACCGGGCGATAGCGCAGAAAGTCGAGCTGCTCGGGCCCGTAGCGGCTCACGCCCAGGGCCGACCCCATCGCCAGCGCGGCGCGCAGCAGGCCCGCCGGCAGGTCCAGCACCGGTTTGCCCAGGCGCGCCGCGATCTCGCGCAGCGGCAGCGCGCCATCGCCCGCGAGGTTGAAGCACCCGGCGCGGCGCGTGCGCAGCGCGTGCACGATGGCACCGGTGACATCCTCGTCCCAGATGAACACGAACGGACTGGCGCTGCCCCGGATGGCCAGCAGGCGCCGCTTCTCGAACAGCGCCGTGATCTGGTTGTCCACCCGCTCGCCCAGGATGGTGCCGATGCGCAGCACGGTCTGCGCGAGTTGCGGGTGCTGTGTGCGGTAGCGCGCCAGCATCTCCTCCACCAGGCGCTTGTGGTGCGCATAGGCAAAGACTTCGTTCCCCCGCAGCGCATCCGTTTCGCGCAGCCAGTCGGGATTATCGGCGTGGTAGCCATAGGCCGCGCCGCTGGAGCTGACGACCAGGTGCCGCACGCCCGTGGCCACGCAGGCGTCGAGCACGTTCTGGCTGCCCAGCACGTCCACGGAGTATTCGAATTCGCGGTTGGAGCCCTTGCCGGGCGTGACGATGGAGGCCAGGTGCACCACGCTGTCAATGGAGTTCTCGGCCAGCGTTTGCGCCAGCGCCGGGTCGCGCACGTCCTGCACCACGTAGGTGACGCCGGGCAGGCGGCGCTCGGCGGGCACTTCGCGCACGTCGGCGGCGACGATGACGGGGGCGCCCTCGCGCGCCAGGGCCGCCACCACGCCGCGGCCCAGGAAACCGTCGGCCCCGGTCACGAGAATGCGCGCCATCATGCGCCGCCCTCCCGCACGGCATGCGGCACCACGGGCGGCCGCCGCCCCCACCATCCCGCCAGCGCCAGGCCCGCGATGATGTCCCAGAAGCCCCAGACGCCCGCCACCACGGCCATGCCGCCCAGGCCGCCGAAGAAGCTGAAGATCAGCACCAGGCCCAGCCCGGCATTGCGGATGCCGACTTCGATGCTCACGGCGCGCCGGTCGTAGTCGGACAGGCCGCTCAGCCGTGCACAGGCATACCCGGTGCCGAAGGCCAGCGCATCGTGCAGCGCCACCGCCAGCAGCACCAGCCCCACGTAGTCGAGAAAATAGCGCCAGTTGCCCGCCACCGCACCGATGATGAAGCCGATCAGGCAGACGAAGCTCAGGATGCGCACGGGCTTGTGCACCCGCCGCGTGAAGCGGGGCAGCTTCTCGGCACACAGGATGCCCAGCACGAACGGCAGCCCGATGATGGCCACGATGTGGCCCGCCATCTCCAGCGGGTCCAGCGCGATGCTGCGCAGCAGCGGCGCCGCCGTGGGGTGCATGCCGCCCCAGAAGGCGAAGTTCAGCGGCATGAGCACGATGGCCAGCGCGTTGGAGATCGCCGTCATCGACACCGACAGCGCCACGTTGCCCCCCGCGCGGTGCGTGAGGATGTTGCTCACGTTGCCTGGCGGGCAGCAGGCCACGAGGATCATGCCCAGCGCGATGCTGGGGCCGGGCGAAAGCAGCAGCGTGAGCACGAAGGTCACCGCCGGCAGCACGATGAACTGCGCGGCCACGCCCACCGCCATGGCGCCTGGCATGCGCAGCACGCGCTTGAAGTCGGCCACGCGCGTGTCCAGCGCGATGCCGAACATGAGGAAGCCCAGCACCACGTTGAGCACCACGAGCGATGCGGGATTGAAATTGAGCCGGATTTCGTCGACAGGCAGCATGGTGGGCCCTTCGGAATAGTGGGGAGGGAATTCAGGCCAGCGCGGCAGACGCCGCGCGCACCGCGCTGCGGTAGGTGTCCTTGTGCACGTAGTACGCCATGCGTTCGAGCTTGAGGTACTTGAAGCCGCCCGAGAGGTCGGGGGCCGGGCCGGCCTTGGCCTGGCGCAGCGCATCGGCGCGGGGCGATCCCTCTGCCTGCGCCCTGAAGAAGCGCGCCACCAGTTCGGCCTGCTCGTAGCGGCCCTGCCAGCCGATGCCGCTGGCCTCGATCATGCCCATCACGGCCAGGTTGTCGAAGCGCGGCGAAAGGATGTTCAAGTACAGCTGCGGCGCCATGCCCTGCCAGTTGAGCAGGCTGTGGTCGATGAAGGGGTAGTGCAGCTTGTAGCCCGTGGCGCAGAGCACCAGGTCATAGTCCTGCGCGCTGCCGTCCTTGAAAAACACGGTGTGCCCCTGCAGGCGCGCGATGTCGGGTCGTACGTGGATGTCGCCGTGGCCCAGGTGGTGCAGCACCAGCGAGTTCACCACGGGGTGCGACTCGTACATCTTGTAGTCGGGCCTGGGCAGGCCAAAACGCACCGGGTCGCCCGTGAACCACTGCAGCACCACGCTGTCGACCTTCTGCTTGAGCCAGGGCGGCATCTTGAACTTGCCACCGAGCGTGTCGGAGGGCTTGCCAAACACGTACTTGGGCACGAAGTAGTAGCCGCGCCGCACCGACAGATCCACACTGCGCGCGTAGTGCACCGCATCCACGGCGATGTCGCAGCCCGAATTGCCCGCGCCCACCACCAGCACGCGTTTTCCCTTGAACAGCTCGGCGCTCTTGTAGGCGCTGGTGTGCAGCAGCTCGCCGTCGAACCGGCCCTCGAAACGCGGCATGCTGGGTTCGGCCAGCGTGCCGTTGGCAATGACCACGCCCTTGAACTGCGCGGTCTGCGCGGGGCCCCCGTGCTGGCTCCAGGTGATGCGCCACAAGGGGGCCGCCCCTTCCCCCGCCGGCTCCACGTTCAATACGCGGCAGCCGAACCAGTAGTGCGGGCGCAGCGCGAAGTGCTCCGCGAAATCAAAGAAATACTGCCGCATCTCGCGGTGGCTGGGGTAGTCGGCCACGCCGGCGCGCATGGGGAATTCGGTGAACTCCGTGGTGGTCTTGCTGGAGATCAGGTGCGCGGATTCGTAGACGGTGCTGCGCGGGTTCTCGATGTTCCACAGCCCCCCCACGTCCGTGTGGGCCTCGAAGCCCTGGAATGGCACGCCCAGCTTCTGCAGGTTGCGCGCCGCCGCCAGTCCGCTGGGGCCGGCGCCGATGAGCGCGATCTGTGTGCGGGTGTCCACCACGGTGGGGGTTGTCTCCGGTGTCATGTCTTTTTTGCTTTCTGTCGGCATTTTTTTGGGGCCCATCCCGCCATGGGCAGGTCAGGCGCGGGGGTCGGTGGGGGGCGCCAGGCCCGGTATCGGCGTGGCACCCGCCTCGCCCCTGCGCGGCTTGCGCGGCTGGCCCAGCAGCAGGCGGTCGTGCAGGGCGCCGGGCAAGAGGTTGAGCAGCCGCGCCAGCCAGCCAATGCGCGCGGGCAGAACGATGTGGGTGCGGCCCCGCGCGATGCCAGCCAGCATGGCGCGCGCGGCGGCATCGGGCTCCATGAGGCCGGGCATGGCAAACCGGTTGCCCGCCGTGAGGGCCGTGCGCAGGTAGCCCGGGCTCACCGTGACCACCGCCACGGGCCCGCCGCGCATTTCGGCGCGCAGGCTCTCCAGGTAGCGGATCAGGCCGCCCTTGCTGGCGCAATAGGCGCCGTTGCCCGGCATGCCGCGCCATCCCGCGATGCTGGCCACGCCCACCAGGGCCCCGCGCCGCCGCGAGCGCATCGCGGTCACGAACGGCTGGAAGGTGGTGGCGGCGCCCAGGAGGTTGATCTGCAGCATGCGGCGCAGCACGGCCAGGTCGTCCGCCTGCGCGGTGTCATAGCCGCCGGCCACGCCGGCGTTGGCGATCACGAGGTCGGGCGCGCCCGCGCGCGCCATCCAGTCGGCCGCCATGGCCTGCATGGCGGCACTGTCCGCCACGTCGGGCGTGTACACGGCGCAGCGCTCTGGCGCGAGCGCGGCCAGCGCCTGCAGCGTGGGCAGGTGCAGCCCCACCAGCGCCACCGCGGCGCCCCGTGCGATCAGTTCCCGCGCCAATGCCTGGCCCAGGCCGCCACAGGCGCCCGTCAGTACCGCGTTCTGGAATGAGGCTGTCATGGACATGTGTTGTTCAAGGGGATATGGGTTTGCAGCTTAGCCACAGTGCGGAATAATCTCGGAATGATTTATGAATTCGTCTCGAATTCCGGTATTTATGACAGAAACATCCCCCAGTCTGCGGCTCTTTGAGTTGCTCGAGATCCTGTGCGCCCAGGGCCGCCCGTTCACGCTGGCCAATGCGGTGGAGGCCTGCGGCTGGCCCAAGCCCAGCGTGCACCGCATGCTGGGCCAGCTGGAGGGCGGCGGGCTGCTCGCGCGCGAACCGGGCGGGCGCCGCTACGCCCCGGCGCCCCGCCTGCTGCGGCTGGCCGAAAGCGCGCTGAGCGCGGGCACGCAGCAAAGCGTGCGCCACGCGGTGCTGCGCCAGCTGGTGGCCGACATCGGCGAGAGCTGCAACCTGACCGCCCTGAGCGGTGCCGAAGTGATCTACATGGACCGCGTGGAATCAGCGTTTCCGCTGCGCCTGGAGCTGCGGCCGGGCACCCGCGTGCCCATCCACTGCTCGGCCAGCGGCAAGCTTTTCCTGGCCTACCTGTCGGCGGCGCGGCGCGGCGCCATCCTGGACGGGTTGCCGCTCACGCGCCACACGGCCACCACCCTCACCGACCGCAAGGCCCTGGAGGCCGAACTGGAGCAGATCGCGCGCCAGGGCTATGCCACCGACGCCGAGGAGTTCGTGGATGGGCTGGTGTGCGTGGCGGTGCCCGTGCCGGCGGGGGGGCGGCGCAGCGTGCACAGCGCGGTGGCGCTGCAGGCCCCGGCGGTGCGCATGCCGCTGGCGCGGGCCCTGCAGCAGGTGCCCCGGCTCAGCGAAGCGGCGCAGGCCCTCGCCCGCACCTGGACATGAACCCGGACCGCAACCACGAGACACCAGACACCATGCCACTTCACTACCTGGACTTTGACTACAGCGAAGACACGGACGGCACCGGCACCTTCGATGCCATGGCCAGCGTGTCGCCCGCGCAGATGCCCGCCCTGCACGCCGAGATCGCGCAGGTGCTGCGCTGGGCCCACGCGCAGTACCCCGACGCCTGCGGCCCCTCGGAGGAAGGTGGCGAGTGGCAATACGACCTGCAGGGCGTGCAGGAGGTGAGCACGCCGCTGGCGCTGGACTTCGATGCAGCGAGCGGGCGCATCGCCACCGTGCCCGGCACCCCGGCCCCTCCCCGGACCACGGTCACGCTGTCGCTCAGCGGGCATGCGGGCTTCTGCGGCGCCCTGCGCGAAGCGTTCGCCATCGACTGACGCGGCGGCGCGGTGCGGGGCTGCCTCGCATGCCTGCGTGAGCGCGGGCCGTCCGCCTACACCGCCCCCGGGGCCCGCGCCCTATCCTCGGATCACGCCACCGTGTCGGATGCCCCGACGCGCAGCGCACGAAGGATATTTCCATGGAAAGCACCCCGTCCCGCGCCCCTGCCCGGTCCCAGCCTTTTCTTCGAGGCTGCGGCGGCAGCACGGCTTCACCCCTGGCCCTGCCCACTGGCGCGGGCCGTGAACCCCCCCTGGCGCAGGGCGGTGCAGCCACCCTTCCCTCGCTGCCGCCCTCCACCCAGCCCGCTGCGGCCAGCCCGGTGGCGCGCGCGCCGGCGATCCACCAGGGCCACGGCCGGGTGCGCATGGAGTTGCAGATCGACCTGAGCTATGAGATCGACCAGTACGGCGCGGACTTCGTGTTCAACATCCATGCCGCACAGACGCCCAGCCAGGCGGTCAGCAGCGAACGGCTCGTCATCAACCAGGACATTCCCCACAATATCCATACCGACCCGGCCACCGGCAACCGCTATCTGCGCCTGCACGGCGAACCCGGCATCCTGGAAGTGTCGTATTCCGCCACGGTGGACATCACCCACTACCGCACCGACCCCTCCCAGCTGGCGGAGGTCCCCGTGCGGCGCCTGCCGCAGGAAGTCATGGGGTACATCTACCCCAGCCGGTACTGCCAGTCCGACCGCCTGCTGCGCCTTGCCCTCAACGAGTTTGGCGGGCTCTGGCAAGGCCACAGCCGCGTGCAGGCGATCCGGGACTGGGTCCAGCGGCATGTGGCGTTCACCTCGAACACGTCCAACTCCAACACCTCGGCGGTCGATACCCTGGTCGAGCAGGTGGGGGTGTGCCGCGATTTCGCGCACCTGATGATTGCCATGTGCCGCGCCGTGAACATTCCCGCGCGCTTCACCACCGGCACCGACTACGGTGCCGACCCGGCCCTGGGCCCGCCGGACTTCCATGCCTACGTCGAGGCCTACCTGGGAGACCGGTGGTACATCTTCGACCCCTCGGGCACCGCCATACCCATGGGGTTGCTGCGCTTTGGCACCGGCCGCGATGCGGCGGACGTGGCGTTCGCCACCATCTTCGGCGGCGTGCGGGCACAGCCCCCGGTGATACGGACCCAGGCCGTGGAAGACGCCGCACGGGGTTTCGTGCTGCCCGGCCATTGCACCGATGCGCTCTCCACCGACCACGGTGCGGGCGTGGCGGCGGGTTTCATCGCGCCGTGAAGGGGTGCCGGTGCGCCCGCGCACCGTGCTTTTTCGCGCCCCATGGGCCGCCAAACCCCTGGGTCCGGGGGGCGGATGGCGGTGGCCGGGAAGCCCCCCCACCCCGGCTGTGGCCTAATATCACTCTTTTTTCCACTATCTCAGAGACCTACCATGGGCAACAAGATCGTCACCGAAGCAGACCGCAAGCGCACCCCCCGGCCCACGCCGGTGCCCGGCTACACCCTCGCCACCCCTGGCCGCGGCCAGCGCGTGAGCCTGGAGCGCGGTGTTGCCACCCGCAGCAAGAAGAACCCCGGCAAGCGCTCCAAGAAGGGCGGCTGATCGCCAGATCGCCACGGCCGGCTGCGCCGGCCCCCGCAAAAGCCCTCGCCAGAGGGCTTTTTGCTTTCTGGACCCCGCCAGGGCCGGCGCGGGCAAGGCCCCCCAAGGCTTGCGGGCGCGAACATCGTGCAGGCGACACCAACCCGGCCCCGAACCGCCGTGGACAGGTTCTAATCCGCCCATGATCACCGTTCACCACCTCGAAACCTCGCGCTCGCAGCGCGTCCTGTGGCTCCTGGAAGAACTGGGCGTGCCCTACGAGCTCAAGATCTACCAGCGCGACAAGACCACCCGGCTGGCCCCGCCCGAGCTCAAGAAGATCCATCCACTGGGCAAGTCGCCCGTGATCACCGACGGCGGCGAGGTGATCGCCGAATCCGCCGCGATCATCGAATACCTGGTGGAAACCTACGGCGCCCGCGCCAGCGGGGACCTGGCCCACCTGCAGCCCGCCCCCGGCACGCCCGAATACCGCCAGTGCCGGTTCTGGATGCACTACGCCGAGGGCTCGCTCATGAACTGGCTCGTGATGAAGCTGGTGTTCATGACCATTCCCACGCAGCCCATGCCCTTTTTCGTGAAGCCCATCGCCCGGGCGCTGTGCGGCAAGGTGCAGGACAAGGTGATCGACCCCAACGTGGCCACCGCGCTGGCCTTCATGGAAGAGCACCTGGGCCGGCACACCTGGTTCGCGGGCGAGCACCTCACCATGGCCGACTTCCAGATGAGCTTCGCGGTGGAAGCCGCGCTCTCGCGCGCCAGCACGGCCGGCAACTGCCCGCGCCTGCAGGCCTACCGCCAGCGCATGGAGGCACGCCCGGCGTACCAGCGCGGCATCGCCAAGGGCGGGCCGGTGGTGATGGGCGCTGCCTGACGGCGCCACGGCGGGAAGGGGCGGGCCGCGCTAGCGCAGCCCGCACACCAGCGGCCCGGGGTCGTTCCGCGCCAGTTCCCGCTCGTTCTTGGCCTGCGCCACCTCCACGTCGCGCGGCAGGGCCACGCCGTTCTTCACGGCCAGGATTTCAGCCATCACGCTCACCGCGATCTCGGGCGGCGTCTTGCTGCCGATGTAGATGCCGATCGGGCCGCGCAGGCGGGCCAGGCTCTCGGCGGTCTGCCCGAAATGCTCCATCATCCGGGCACGGCGCGCTTCGTTGTTGCGGCGCGAGCCGATGCCGCCCACATAGAACGCCTCGGTGTCCAGCGCCTCCAGCAGCGCCAGGTCGTCGAGCTTGGGGTCGTGCGTGAGCGCCACCACGCAACTGCGCCGGTCGGGCCTGAAGGCCAGCACCACATCGTCGGGCATGCCGCTCACCAGCGTGGCCGCGGGCACGTTCCAGCTGCCGCGGTATTCCTCGCGCGGGTCGCACACCGTGACCGCGAAGCCGTTGAACAGCGCCATGGTGGCCAGGTATTCCGCCAGCTGGCCGGCGCCGATCAGCAGCATCCGGTACTCCGGGCCGAAGGTGTTGGTCAGCTGCCGGGTGTCCACCGCCAGCTCGGCGGGGGCCGCGGCGGGCTGCACGGTGGCCAGCCCGTCGGCCAGGCGCACGGTGCGCTGCATGAGCCGCCCGCCCTCCAGCGCAAGGATCAGCTCGCGGAGGCTGGCCGGGTCGGGGTCGTATTCCAGCAGCAGCTCCAGCGTGCCGCCGCAGGGCAGCCCGAACCGGTGCGCCTCGTCGGCCGTGACGCCGTATTTGACAAACGCGGGAGGTCCGCTCGGAATGCGCCTATCGCCGCCATCGCCCGTGCCGGCCTGCGCCGCCGCCTGCGCATAGGCCCGCGTGTGGCGGTCGATCAGGTCGTCCTCGATGCACCCGCCCGAGACCGATCCCACCACCGAGCCGTCTTCACACAGCGCCATGATCGAACCCACCGGCCGGGGCGAGGAGCCCCAGGTCCGCACCACCGTGGCCAGCAGCGCCCGCCGGCCCGCGGCCCGCCAGCCCTGCAGCGTGCGCAGCACCATCACATCCAGGTTTTCCATTTGCTTCGTTGCCCATTCATTTCTACGGCCCCTGCCTCCGGCCCCGCAGCCCACACAGGGTGCGCGCGGCGCCTCGGGCGGGGCTCAAACCTGCAGGGGCTCAGTTCCACCACCACGCTAACAGCACCAGCGCCGCCGCGCCCACCACCCACACCCAGACCGGAATGCCGCTGGGGGGATTGTCCTCACCCGCCGATGCCGCCAGCGCGCCCGACGCCGCAACGGTGCCCCCGCCCCCCGCCCCGGGCTCGGGGTCGTCGGCCACGGGCGCGCGCGGATGGCGGCGCTGCATCTCGGTGTCAAAGCGCTTGAAGAAATCCTCGGCCATGCCCTTGGCCGCGCCATCGATGAGGCGCTGGCCGAGCTGGGCGATCTTGCCGCCCACGGTGGCGTGCACGGTGTAGTGCAGCTCGCAGCTGTCCTGGCCGGCCGCATCGGCCGGCAGCGGCACCAGCTTGACCTGGGCGCTGCCCTTGCCAAACCCGGCCACGCCGCCCGATCCGTCGAAGGCGATGGTGTAGCTTTCGGGCGGCACGATCTCGGAGAGCGTGATCTTGCCCGCGAACTTGGCGGACACCGGGCCGATCTTGAGCGCCATCGCCACGCTGTACTGGTGCTCGCCCGTGGGCTCGACCTTGTCGCAGCCAGGGATGCACAGCTTGAGCACCTCGGGATCGTTGAGTGCGTCCCAGGCCTGCTGCTGGCTGACGGCGAGGGTTCGGCTGGCTTGCATTTCCATGGTGGAGTCCTCCGGGTTCCTGAACAATTGGGGGGCTGTGCGCGTGCGGGCCACGCGCTCACTGGCGCAGCACTTCGGCCAGACTGCCAGCCAGGTCCTGCAGGCGGCTGAGGTTGTGCACGGCGACCATGCCGTGGGCCTGGCGGTGCAGCACCGCGGCGCCGCGCGCCGTGGGTGCATAGCCCTCGAAGCGCAGCAGGGGGTTGAGCCACAGCAGCCGGCCGCAGTGCCGGCGCAGCCAGCCCAGCTCCCCCTCCAGCACCTCGGGCGCGCCGGTATCGAGCCCGTCGCTGACCAGCAGCACCAGCGTGCGCCGCCCTACGAGCCGGCGCGCGTGCTGCACGCGCAACCGGGCCAGGCTGTCGCCCAGGCGCGTGCCGCCGGCAAAGTCAGGGATCGCCTGGCTGGCCGCCTCCAGCATCGCATCGGTATCGGCCAGGCGGAACGCGGGCGTGAGGTCGGTGAGGCCGGTGCCGAACGCGAACACGTCGCGGCGCAGGCCCGCGCCTGCGTGGCGGGGCGCGGTGGCGGCATGCAGAAACGCAAGCAAAAGCCGCGCGTAGCGCTCCATGGAGCCGGACACATCGACCAGCACGCACAGCGGCAATGGCTGCCGGCGCCGCTGCAGCAAAGGCACGCGCAGCACCTCGCCGCCCGTCCGCGCGGCCTGCTGCATGGCGCCCGGCCAGTGGGGACGCCCGCCGCGCGTGCCCGGGCGGGTGCGGCGGGCCGCATAGCGCGGCAGGGGCAAGGGAATTTCACGCGCCAGCCGCTCCACCAGCCTGTATTCGCTGGCCGAAAGCTGGTTGAAGTCGGCGTGCCGCAGGCGCTGCAGGTCGCTGGCGGTCATGGCGGCGTCGAGGTCGATCTTGTCATCCTCGCGCGGCGCTGGCGCATCGCGCGCGGCGCGCACCGGGGCCAGCGCCTCGCTCACGCGCGGGCGGCGTTTGGCGGGCTCGGCCCTGGACTCGGCACTGGGCAGCATCTGGGCCAGCAGCTTCTGTGCGATGCCGGGGTTCTTGAAATAGGCGTCGAACAGCTCGCGGAACACCTGCCGGTCCTGCTCACGGCTGATGAGCACGGACTCCAGCGCGGCGCCGAAGTCCTCCCGCCCCACGCCCACCAGCATCACGGCCTGTTGCGCCAGGGCCATGCGGGCCGCATCCACGGGCACGCCGGCACGGCGCAGCGTGCGGCCAAAACCCGTGAGGTTGTCGGCCAGCTTGCCGGTGCGGGCATCCCCCAGCTGCGAGATCGTCGTGCCCTCAGCCACGGCGCGAGCCTTCACGCATCCGTCTCGGCGGGCTGCAGCAGCTGCGCCGCCATGTCGCGCGTGAGCGCCGCCACATCCTCGCGCTGCTTGAACAAAATGCCTGCAGTGTCGGACACCACCTCCGGGTCCACCACGATGGTGTCGAGCGCCACCAGCGCCTTGGCCCACTCCACGCTCTCCGCGATGCCCGGCGCGCGCTGGAAGGCGTTGGCGAACGGCTGGCTGCGCAGGCGGCCCACAAAATCCGCCACCTGGGTGGCCAAGGCCGCGCTGGCATCCGGCACCTGCGCACGCACGATGGCCAGCTCGCGTTCGCGCTCGGGGTAGTCCAGCCAGTGGTACAGGCAGCGGCGCTTGACGGCGTCGTGCAGGTCGCGCGTGCGGTTGCTGGTGAGGATGGTGACCGGCGTGGCCGTGGCGCGCACGGTGCCGATCTCGGGAATGCTCACCTGGTACTCGCCCAGGTATTCGAGCAAAAACGCCTCGAAGGGCTCATCGGCACGGTCGACCTCGTCGATGAGCAGCACCGCACCGGGGGCTGGTGCCTGCAGCGCCTGCAACAGGGGGCGGCGGATGAGGTAGCGGTCCTGGTACACCTCGCGCTCCACCTGCGCCATGTCGGCACTGCCCTGGCCTTCCGCCGCACGCATGTGCAAAAGCTGGGCCGCGTAGTTCCATTCGTAGAGCGCCTCGCGCTGCTCCAGCCCGTCGTAGCACTGCAGGCGGATCAGGCTGCGCGAGAGCACCTTGGCAAGTGCCTGGGCCAGCGCCGTCTTGCCCACGCCGGGTTCCCCTTCCAGCAGCAGCGGGCGCTGCAGCTGGAGCGCCAGGAACACGGCCGTGGCCAGCCGCCGGTCGGCAAAGTACCCGACGCCCTGCAAGGCCAGCACCAGGGCATCGATGGAGGACAGCGCGGGCGCGGTCACGGGCGCAGCAGGGGAAACGTTCATCACTATATTTTTAATAGCTACCAGCGCTTGACAGACAAGCGCTGGAGGCCAATTTCATTCAAACACCCGCTCCTGGATGCCGGACAGCGGCAGCGGGCACTCTCCCGCCCGTCAGCCCAGCATCTGCGCCACCGCCCGCTGGGTCTGCACGCTGATGAGGTTGGCGCGGTAGGCCGCGCTCGCGTGGATGTCCGCGTTGAGATCGCCCGCGTCAATCCTGACCGCCGCCGCCGATGCGGGCGTGAAGCTCTGGTTCAGCGCGGCCTCGAGCCCCGCGTGCCGGAACACGCTGCTGGCCGCACCCGTCACCGCCACGCGCACGCCGCCATCGGTCTGCGCCACGAACACGCCCACCAGCGAGAAGCGCGATGCCGCCTGCTTGAACTTCAGGTAGGCCGCGCGCTTGGGGATGGGGAAGCGGATGGCGGTGATGATCTCGCCCTCTTCCAGCGCCGTGGTGTACATGCCTACGAAGAAGTCGTCGGCCGCGATCTCGCACTGGTTGGTGACGATGGTGGCGCCCAGGCCCAGCACGGCGCTGGGGTAGCAGGCCGCGGGGTCGTTGTTGGCCACCGACCCGCCCAGCGTGCCCCGCGCGCGCACCTGCCGGTCGCCGATGTGCGCGGCCAGGTCGGCCAGCGCAGGGATGGCGCTTTGGACCTCTGCACTGTTGGCCACGTCCATGTGGCGCGTCATGGCGCCGATCACCAGCGCATTGCCCTCGCGGCGGATGCCCGCCAGCTCGGGAATACTGTTCAGGTCGACGATCTTCTCGGGATTGGCCAGGCGCAGCCGCATCGACGGCAGCAGGC